>JBMOMS010000147.1:0-11764 GCA_049324895.1 Chloroflexota bacterium | reverse complement strand
CGGGCGGGGTGTAATCGTTGCCGTGGATGCCCGTCAGCAGGAAGACGGCCATCTGTGCGCGGGTCACGCCCAGGTCGGGACAATAGTTGCCCTCCCCGCAGCCGCCGGTGATGCCCGAGTTGGCCAGTCGTTCGATCCAGGGCGCGGCCCAGTAGGTGTCGGAAACATCTGCGAAGATTTGCGGCGCATCGATGACGGCAATGGTGAAGGTCCGCTCGAAGCTCGCGCCGCGGCTGTCGACCGTGCGGACGCGAATGGTATGGGACGTTTGCGTCAGATAATTGAGCGAATGGGCGGTTTGCAACTGATCGCCCACGATCGTGAAGTCGGCGTTGTCATCGTCGCCGTCGCCGGGCACGAGGGAATAGGTGAAGGTCTCGCCCGTGTCCGCATCGACCGAGGACAGCGTCCCGACCACTGCGCCGGCCGGCTGGTTTTCGAGCGCCGACTGGCTGGTCAGGGCAATGGCGGTGGGCGGGTTGAGCACCGTAAACTGCCACCAGGCCGCGCTGCCGCCGTTGGCAAAGACGCTCCCGTGGGTGTTGTCCGCGCGCACCTGCCAGTAATACGTGCCGCTGTTCAGGCCGCCCAGGGTCTTGCTGGTGCTCGTCCCGTTGTTGAGCCACTCACCGTCGCAATCGTCATCGTCGCTGTCATCGTAACAGTAGCTGTAGCTGGATGCGCCCGTGCTGGCGCCCCAGGTTAGGGTCGGATTGGACGGCAGTCCGCCCGCGCCGTTGGTCGGGCTGGTCTTGTTGAACGCCAGGGGTTTGTCCAGCACATAGAACCACCACCAGGCCGTGCTGCTGCCGTTGGCATAAGTGCTGCCGATGAGATTGTTGGCGCGCACCTGCCAGTAATACATGCCTGTGGTCAGCCCGCTTAGCCCGGCGCTGGTATTCGTCCCGACGTTGGTCCAGGCCCCGTTACAGGCGTTGTCGTTGATCGTATCGTAGCAGTATTCGTAGGTCAGCGCGCCGTTGCTGGCCGCCCAACTGAGGGTGGGATTGGCAGGTTGGCTTAAAGACCCGTTGGACGGGCTGGTCTTGTTGAAGGCAGACGGGGCCATGCCGGTGGTGGTAATGCTCACCTCGAAGCCCGTCGCCGTGGCCGCCAGGACCGTCACCGTGATGTGGTTGGCCGTATCCGTGAAGGTCTCACCGGGCAGCCACATGGCGCCGTCGTCGCCCGTGTTGCCGTTATTGTCCGGGTCGACCACGTTGGCTGGACGCGAACGGGTGGTGTCCACTTCGTGAATGATGACGGCCTGCCCGGGCAGTTTCACGTCGTAACCGACCTTGCGCCGCACCTCGACCGTATAGAAATGGGTCAGGGAAATCCCGATCGGGATTTTTGCCATCTTGTAATTGCCGGTGGCAGGCAGGGCCAATTGTTCCAGCGTGATCGTGTGTGTGCCGCCGGCCGCGGGCGGAATGTAGCGCTCGGGCAGCGTAATCCAGCCGAGCATGTCCTTGTGATAGGAAATGGTATGCTGGCCGATACAGCCATAGGTCGGGTCGGTGGAATTGGCGCAATCGGTCCACGTGTCGCTCATCACGTCCCAGCGGTTGTCGTAGGTCTCCCCATACATGCCCGAGGAATGCGGCAGGCCGAAGCCGTGGCCCATCTCGTGCGACATGACCGTAATGCTCGAATAGCCCCAGGGCGGCTCCCAGGTCATGTTCCAGTATTGAGTCACGCCGTCCAGGGTCAGGTGCCATTTGCCGCCCCAGGCGTAGCCATCCAGGTGATCGTTGAACATCAGGTTGATGCCGTCGTAGTTGGCGAAGTTCACGTCGGCGTCGGCCACTGCGGTGCAGTCGTTGGCGGCCCGCCCGAAATCAAGCGCATTGTTGTAGACGTAATACGAACGCGGCTGGGGCAATGTGTACCAACCGACCGCCCCGCTGCCGCTGACGTTGGCAAGGTCGAAGGATACCTCACGCCAGTAGTGATCCAGGCCCGGCCAGGCGCTGCTGTACATGTTTTGGAAATAGGCCAGGTCTTTGGGTTCGGCGCTTACATCGTTGAACTTGCACATGATCGAAATCCACGGATGCGAGCCGGTGACCGCCTGCGGGTCCTGGTCGCCCAGCGCAGAGATGGCGCTCACGCGCAACTGCTCCGGCCCTTCGCGCGATGTCATCATCGAACCGCGGATGAGCACCTGGCGGCGGTCCAGCGCCAGCGTCCCCCCGGCTGCGCGGATGGTTTCCTCCCCCAGTTCCAGGAGCAGAATCCGCCCATCTGTGTTGTGCAGGAAATATTGGGTATGAGTTTGTCCTCCCGGCCCGTCTCCGTACAAGATGGAAAACTGTCCAGTGAAGGATGCGTCCCCCGCCGCTTCACGGGCGCCCACCTGGTACCCCCCTCCGAAGCAGGCGTATACGACCACGGCCGCCAGGCCCAGCACGCGCAGGACCATTCGAATTGCGGCTTGCGAAATGTCTTTCATCGAAACCTCCGTTTCCCGGCAGGCGTTGAAAGTCGCCGGGCATGTCACGTTGCCCGGGGGCGCTCCGATGGCCGTCCCAGGCTGGCAGTGTTCCCCAAGAGTATCCGTTTTTTCTGTATTTGTCCCCCTGCATCGGCGGGGGATTGGCCCCGCTCTTTCGTGGGGTCGTGCCTGCACGACATCATACCATCCTTGCGGCAGGTGTTATATAATGCGCGGACGAAAGGAGCCTGATGAATCTCAATTGGATCGGCCTGGTTGCGGCGGCTTGCACGTTTTTGGGTGTATGGCTGGGACACGTCTCGGTGCGCTGGATCGAACGCCGCGTGCAATCCTTGTGGATGCCCGCCCTCGGTGCCGCCTGCCTGGGCTTGGGATTGGAAGCCGCCTCGCTCTGGACCTTCAGCCTGTCCCCGTTGATGGCGGCCGGGTGCGGCATCCTCGGCATGACCCTGCTGTGGGACGCGCTCGAATTCCACCGCCAGGAGCGGCGCGTCCGCCGTGGGCACGCGCCCGCCAACCCGCACAACCCGCGCCACGCACGCATCCTGGCGGAGCATCCCGCCGCAGGCACCCTCGACTGGCTCGACCGCGACCCGCGCGGCCAGCCCTACTCCGACGGGGAATTGCGCGCGCTGAAGGAGTTTGCCCGATGAGCGCCTTTGGACCTTTGCTTGGATTGTCCACCCTGTGCCTGATCGGACTCGGCTTTGTGTGGGTCATCCGCGGGGAGCGCTATTTTGGCTTCCTGTGGTGGCCGTACGTCATGGCGGCCGGCCTGGCCTGCATCCTGGCTTCCCTCTTCCTGTCCAGCGATTGGGCCTCCGCGCTGCTGGGCGGGTTGGGCGCATCGCTGCTGTGGGGGGCGACCGAATTGAAGACCCAGGCCGTGCGCGCGGAATTGGGCTGGTACCCGTATCGCGAACGCAAGTTTCGTCCGCCTTTTGCGGACTTCATCTCAAAATGGAAGGCGCCTACGCTGTGAGCGGATTGCAGGCCGTTTGGCGGGCGAGGCCGTCGAGCCGCACCCTTCTGCTCCTGGCTTTTTGGCTGGCGGCCTGCACGCCACAGGCGGCGCCCCCCACGTCCACTTTGCCCCCGCCGCGGGTGGTCATCCTGACGAATACGCCGCCCCCCACCCGCACGCCGATTCCGACCGCCACCCCGACAGTGGAGCAATGGATTGCACCCTACACCATCGAAGGGCTGCGCCAGCACGACTTCCAAGGCGGAGAGGTGAGCATCCTGGCAACCCTGGATGAAACGGAGATTTTCACCCGCTTTCTGGTTGCCTATCCCAGCGACGGCCTGAGCATTACGGCCATCCTGCAAATCCCGAAGCAGGGCCAGGCCCCATTTCCCGTCATCGTGATGAATCACGGCTTCTTCACCCGCGCCGACTTCGCCTCGGGCGACGGCACCGACCGCGCCGCCGAATACCTCAACCGCCACGGTTACCTGACGATCTCCTCCGACTATCGCAGTTGGGGCGACTCGGACAGCGGCCCCAGCCTGTTCTACTCGGGGTTGGCCATCGACGTGGTCAACCTGATTCGTGCCTTGCCCTCCATCCCGCAGGCCGACCCAACCCGCGTCGGCTTGTGGGGACACAGCATGGGCGGCGGCGTGACCATGAAGGTGCTTACGTTGAACGCGCCTGTCCGCGCGGCGGTGCTGTACTCCACCGTCAGCGCCGACAATGCCGATTTGGTTGCGCGCTGGGGCATGGGCTGCGTGGGCGACATCGCTGCGGGCGAAGCGCGCTACGGCTGCAACTCGTCCGACATCCTGCCCGATGACCTGCCGCGCGGCCTGGTCGATGCCTACCAGTTCGCCGCCCTGGATGCGGACCTGAACCAGGCGGTCTCTCCCTATTACCATCTGGGCCTGGTCGAGGTTCCCGTGCAAATCCATTTTGGCACGGAAGATGGAAAGGAGTACGGCGGCACGCCGCCCGCCTGGTCGAAGAAACTGCATCAAGGCCTCGTGGATGCGGGCCGGCCCGCCGAACTGTTTGCCTATGAAGGCGAGGGCCATTCCTTTTTCGCCGATCAGTGGGTGGCCTTCATGGAACGTTCCGCCCGCTTTTTCGACCTCCACGTGAAAGGGACGCCGTGACGCAGAATCGACAGGGACAAGATTTCCTCCCCCTGCACAGCGTAATTGAAGGCGCTTGAATCGGATGAACGCAGGCTTTCGCTGGTTCCCCTTTGGCCTGTTCCTGTTGGCCTTGCTCCTCACTGCCTGCGCCGCGCAGGTCACGCCGACGCCTGCGCCGACATCCGCCGCTCCCGCCTCGCCCTACGACGGCGAATGGCAGGGGCAGGGGACAACCCCCAACGGCACGGTTTTTGCGCTGCGCATGGTTGTGCGCGGCGGACGTTTGACTGATTTCACCTACAACTTTGCGGGCACCGACGGCCTGGCTTGTTTTGGGGTGATTCCCACGCCGCAGCTCGAACAACAGCCCGCCATTGTCCGGGGAAACCTTGACATTCCCCTGAATGGTCTGGCCCTGACTGCCTCCTTTCATGGGGAAGGGAACGCTTCGGGACATCTTTTTGTGCGCTGGCATGACCGTCAGAAACATTGCAACGGCGATTACGAAGTCGACTGGACGGCCGTCCGCCAGTTAGCTGTGGAACCGACCATGCCCCGCGCGCACCGTCCCAATCCGTTCATCACCCTGTTGCAGATCCTGGTCTTTGGCCTGTCGAACGGCGCGGTGCTGGCGCTCAACGCCATCGGCGTGACCATCCTGTACAGCACGGTGCGCACCCTCAACCTGGCGCACGGCGACGTCTTTGCATTGACAACCGCCCTGGTCACATCCACGGTCAACGCCGTGGCGCTCTCGCAGGCCTGGCCGCCCCTGCAACTGGCGGGCGCGTTGATCCTTGTTCTGCTGGCTGCGGCGGGAGTGGGGGCCTTGCTCAGCATGGGCGTGGAGCAGTTGGCCTTTCGACCCTTCCGCGGCTCCTCGCGCCTGGCCCCGTTGATCGCCACACTGGGAGTGTCGTTCATCCTCTTCCAGGGCGCGCTGGTCTGGCGCACCTTCCAGGGATCGTGGATTCCAGGCGAGCATCGCAGTGTGCCCGGCCTGCCCGAAGTCCCCATCGACGGCATCCCCAGCCTGCTGCCCGAGATCAACCTGGCGGCGAAGTTGGGCATTCCCAACCTTGTCCTGCGCTTCAGCGACCTGCTCGTGATCGGGCTGGCGGTCTTTTTTGTCCTGCTGGCGGCCTGGTTCCTGGAGCGCACCCGCACGGGCCGCGCCATCCAAGCCCTGTCGCAGAATACGCAGGCGGCCCAAATCCTGGGCGTGGATGTGGACGCCACCATTCGCCGCGCCTTTGCGGTGGGTGGTGCCTTCGCGGGCGCGGCAGCTTTTGTCTTCGCGTTGTATTACGGTCGTCCCTTTGGTGTGCATGGCGCGCAGAGCGGCCTGATGGCCTTTGCCGCCGCCTTGCTGGGGGGCATCGGCTCGCCGCGTGGGGCGCTGGTCAGCGGCCTGCTGGTCGGGGTCTTCTCCTCCCTGTCAGACTATTATTTCAGCGCGCAATGGACGCCCGTCCTGCTGCTGGTCCTGGTGCTGCTCCTGTTGACCTGGAGGCCGCGCGGGCTGGCCGTCTCGGGCGCAGCCGAAGCCGAATCCGCTCCGCTGCGCGATTTTGTCCTGGCGCGGGATGCCGGTTCCAGGGTGGGGATGCGGCGCGGGATGATCGTGCTGCTGGCCGCATTGGGCCTCTTTCCGCTCCTGGCGCGGGCCTTCGGCTGGGGCGGGCAGGTCATTTTGGGCCTGGCAGAGGTTTTCATCCTGTTGACCCTGGGACTCAACCTGGCCCTGGGCCTGGCGGGCTTGCTCGATTTCGGCTTTGCGGCCAGTTTTGGCCTGGGGGCCTATGCGGGTGCCCTGCTCAGCCGCTACGACCTGACGCTTTCCCTGTTGGCAGGGATGGCGCTGGCGGGCCTGCTGGGGGCCTTGAAAGGCGTGCTGGCCCATCGACTGCGCGGGGATTTCCTGGCAGTGGCCACACTCACGCTGGGATTGCTGGTGCGGCAGGCGGCGATCAACCTACCGACGCTGACGGGCGGCGCGGGCGGCCTGGGAGGTTTCCCTGCGCCCCACTTCCTGGGCCTCAGCCTGGTCAGCCCGACGATGAGGTTTTACCTCGTCTATGGCTTTGTCCTGCTGGCTGCTCTGATCAGCCAGCGCATCGCCGAGTCCCGCACGGGCCGCGCCTGGCTGGCCTCCAGTGAGGACGAATCTGCCGCCCTGGCTGTGGGTGTGGATGTGGGCCGCTCGCGCCTGTGGGCCTTCGTGTTCAGCTCTGCGCTGGCAGGGCTGGCGGGCGTCCTGTACGCGGGGACGCTGTCGTACGTCGACCCCGAGACGATGTCCTTTCACGTTTCATCGATGATCCTGACGATGGTTATCCTGGGCGGGGCAGGCAGCGTGCCTGGCGCCATCCTGGGAGCGGCGGCCATCGTGTTGTACGACAAGGTCATCGTGCCGCAACTGGCCGACCTGCTGGCCCTGATCTGGCCGAGCGGGCTGGCCATCGGTTCCGCGCCCGACATCCGCGGCGCCAGCTACTTCAACTTTGGGATCGCCCTGTATCTGACGGTCCTGATCCGCGCCCGTCGTCGGGGCAAAAATGATGCTTGACGGGCAGTCCCGTCTCGGCTAGAATCCTGACATATCTTTTCAAGAAAGGAGGCACGTGACATCGATGCAAACCATCTCAGCGTCCATTCGGATTCTTTTCAGCGCGCCTCCTGCAGGTGAAGAACAGGCATAACTCGTCGTGAGTTTTGTGATCTTTCCGCAGGCGCGTTACGCCCTGCGGTTTTGTTTTAACGCGGGGGCAGGTCGGAATCTTTTCCCTTTTTACGAGCAAAAGGCTTATTTTCAAAATGAGTAAAAATCAACTGATCGAGTTCTTCGAAGACATCGAAGACTCCAACGAAGCACTTCCGCTGTCGTCACAAAAGCACCTTTCCAGGAAGCGCGAATCGAAGAAGAACGAGACGGACGCCCGGCTCTTCGTCCGCGCCCAGGAACTTTCACGCGAATTCCAATTTACCTACAAGGCCGCCCGCTTCGAGGAGGCCTGGCTGCTGGATTCCCTGTTCGAGATCGCCGAGCACCAGTGGATCTCGGATGTGCTGCGCAAGGTCAAGGCTGGCAAGGAGGCTTCGGTCTACCTGTGCAAGCCGGGCGCCGCCATTCCCGCCGCGGACTTCGTAGCCGCCAAGGTCTATCGTCCGCGCATGCTGCGCAACCTGCGCAATGACGGCCTGTACCGTCAGGGCCGCGCCGACCTCGACAGTGAAGGCCGCCAGGTCATCGACGATGGCATGCTGCACGCCATGCGAAAGAAGACCGAATATGGGCGCGAACTGCTGCACCAATCCTGGATGGCTTATGAGTTCACCGCCATGCAGGAACTGCACGACGCGGGCGCGGATGTCCCCGAACCATACACCCTGTCGAGCAATGCCATCCTGATGGAATACGTCGGCGGCCTGGACGGCTCCGCGCCGACGCTCAGCGAGGTGGATTTGGATCGCGCCGAAGCGGGGCCGCTGTTCGAGCGCGTCCTGCGCAACCTGGACTTGATGCTGACCCACGAACGCATCCACGGCGACCTCTCGGCCTACAACATCCTGTACTGGGACGGCGACATCACCCTGATCGACTTCCCACAGGTCATCTCGCCGAAAGTCAACCGTCACGCCTACCGCATCTTCGAACGCGACGTGCGGCGCGTGTGCGAATATTTTGTGCGGCAGGGGCTGCGCCTCGACCCCAAATCCCTGGCAAAGGAATTGTGGACATCCCACAGTTTCACGCTTCCGAGTGAAAAGCCTGAGGAAGAAGAATAAATCCGCGCTGAGCGGAGTGAGCCGTCAGGCGAGCGCAGTCGAAGCGGCGGGTTTCTTGGGAATGTTTTGTTTTCAGGATACACCGCCCTTCGACTGCACCGCTGGCGGTTGAGTAGCCCATGCTTTTGGGCGTATCGAAACCCAGCGGCTCCGCTCAGGGCGTAGGCTTCCCTCCCCATAACCCATACCCCTCATTCCGCCTTTTCTCACGGCGTTCGTGCTGCTCGTGGATCTCCTCCACATGGCCGATCTTTTCCTCGATGGCGGCCTCCAGCCACAGGCGGCCCTTCTCGGCTGTAGCATGACTGCCCGCGCCATACGCGCCCGTCTTCGAGTCGTCGTCCCAGGGCGGATTGGCTACCAGCGCGCCGCCTTCGATCCAGTCCATGTAGTAGGAGGGCGTGCTGACGAAATCGGTCTCGTCCACCACGCGCTCCATGTGGCACAGGTCGGGACGCAGGTGCAGCATGAACGAGGTTTCGAGTTCACCTGCGTGGCCCATCCCGCCGATGGGCGAGGTGCGGTACTTCTCCAGCGCCGCCGCGCCGATGGGGCCAGCCGTGTGCAAAAAGGAAGTCGCGCAGAAGATGCGGCGGTGACGTTCGCCCGCGTACTTGACGATGTTGACCAGGAAGGACATGTTGCCGCCGTGCCCGCTCATGAAGTAGAAGCGGTCGAAGCCGCGCGCGGCCAGCACATCGATCACCGCCACCCAGAAATCCTCGAAAGCCCGTCCGCCCGCGTTGAGCGTGGCTGCAAACGCGGAACGATGTGTGCTGACCCCATACGGCATGACGGGTAAAATGGTACTTCGTGTAGCCACTTGAGAGGCCGTGCCCTGGGCAATGGCGTCAATAATCAGGGTGTCCACTGAGAGGGGCAGGTGGTAGCCATGTTGCTCGGTGTGCCCGATGGGAATCAGGATCACTTTTCCGCGCTCGGAGTCTAGCGGCAGGAAAATGTTGGCTGCGTAATGAGCAGGATGCAGTTGCGTTAAACGTTCAACGTTTAATGTTGAGCGTTGGAAGGATTGCGGGTCAAGGCCTTGTGGGGTCAGCCAGTAGACCCGTGAAAATCCGTCATCGCGCAGGCTGTCGAGCAGATTGGCAATATACGGGAAGAAGACAGCCTCGGGGAGTTCCAATCCGCTGCCGCGCCAGCCGAACGGGATCGGCGGCAGCAGCCCCACACGCGGCGGATTGCCCAGGGCGGATGCCAACAGATTGTGGTCATATCCCGAACCGAGTGGAATGACCAGCGGCAGGTCACGCGGCAAGTCGGCCACTTCGGGCCAGGTTAGTTCATCGTAGGCGAAGAAATTGGTCATGATTTTTATCCATTTCTACGTATTGCGTGTAGCCATTTTAGCATAAGAAAACTTGCGCAAGTCTAAGCAATTAAACCGAAAACATCCCAAACTCTTCCGCATACCGCACCAACCCACGCGGCAACTCCCTGCCCGACAGGTTCAAGATCATGAACTCCTCATCCACCCCGTATTCGTTTTGCAGGCCAAATGTGCTGGCGGCCCCGAAGCCGAAGCGCTGATAGTAGGCGGGGTCGCCCAACAGAACAACGAAGTCGTATCCATCTGCGTTGACCTCGGCCAAACTGACGCGAATCAACTTCGAGCCAATGCCCTGATTCTGAACATCGGGTCTGACTGCCACAGGTGCAAGTCCCAATCCATGTGAGGGCAGGGGAGTGGTCACGGGGCTGTACATGACATGCCCGAGCACTTCGTCATCCTCGTTCACAGCGACGAAAGAGTAGATCGCCTTGCCGTTGGCACGCAGGATGTCCACCAGCCGCGCCTCGGCGTCCGTGGGGAAAGCCGAGGCGTTCAAGGCGTGGATGACTGGAATGTCTTTGGGTTGTTCGGGGCGGATGAAGATGTTCATAGGTTCGGGTAGCGCAAATTGGCAATTTGCGCCTACGGCAGTAAATACCAATCCAAAAAGCGCTCGACGCGCTCGTATACGTCGCCGAGGTTGTCGCGGCGTAGGAAGCCGTGCGGCTCGTCATCGTAGGTCTTGTACTCGAAGGTCTTGCCTTCACGCTTCAACGCTTCGACCCATTCTTCCGATGCTTCGGGTGGGACGATGTCATCCAGCAGGCCGTGCAGCACCAGCACAGGTTTCTGCACGTTTTTCACATCGTACAGCGGCGAGCCGTCGAGGTAGGCTTGTCGATTCTTCGCGGGATGCCCGAGGAAGATCTCGGTGTACAGGCGCAGTTCGCGGTTGCATTGCGCCCATGAGCTGATGAGGTTCGAGTCGCCGTATTTGGCAACGCCGCAGGCGAACAGATACTCGGGGTCACGCGAAAGCGCGGCGACGGTCATGTAGCCGCCATAACTTCCGCCCAAGATGGCAATGCGGCTTGGGTCGATCCACGGCAGCGTGCCCAGGAACTTCGCGCCGTACAGGCAGTCCTGCAAGTCGCCTTTGCCCCAGTCGCCATAGTTGCGATGTTCGAACTCCACGCCGTAGCCGGTCGAGCCGCGATAGTTGGGGGCGATGAAGGTGTAGCCCTTGGCCAGCAGGTATTGCGCCAGGATGTCGAACTCCATCGAATACAGCGACGACGGCCCGCCGTGCGGATGCAGCACCGCCGCGCCGTTGGGCTTCTCAGGCTTGAACAGCAAGGCAGGGATGTCCAGCCCGTCGAAACTTTTGTAGGTGATATGTTCGGGCATGACCAGCTTCAACGCGGCCAGCGCGGGCGGCGTGGAGAAGGTCAATTGCGTGACTTGTTTGCTGACCAGGTCGATGCGGTAAATATCAGGCGAGAGGATGGGCGACTCGAACTCGAAGGTCAGCGACCCGCCGTCGGGCAGCCAGCACAGCCGCGAGTGGACGCCAGGTTCCGTTTTCAGCTCCGTGACCTGGCCCGAAGCGACATCGATCTGCACCAACTCGAACGAGACGTTGTGGATGCGCGTCGCTGCCAGCGACCTGCCATCGGGCGACCAGGCAAACTCGGCGAAGTCGAGTCCTTCCTGCGTCAACTGTCGCAGACCCGATCCATCGGGTTTGACCAGCCACACGTCATCGTGACCCGCTTCCTGTGAAATGAAAGCCAGCCACTGACTGTCGGGAGACCAGCGCGGCATCCACATGCGCACCTTGGGCAGGCCGTGGACGAGTCGCATCTCCCCGCTGGCCAGGTCGATGATGCGGATGTCGAGGCGGTTCAAGTCATCGAAGGGACGATAGACAAAGGCCACGGATTTGCCGTCGGGCGAGAACCGCGCGTCCCAGTGGTCGCCGAGGGAGTCGGTTGTCAGGGCGCGCGGCCAGGCTCCGTCGCGGTCGGTCAGAACCAACTGGTCAGCGTCGTCGCGTTCCGTCAGCACGATCAAGCCTTTCGAGTCAGGCATCCACTTGGGGGAACTGGCGTGGGTGGTGAAGTCGGTCA
>JBMOMS010000146.1:1251-11861 GCA_049324895.1 Chloroflexota bacterium | reverse complement strand
GGTGCGGGTGGAGGTGGCGGTGCGCGTGAAGGTCGCTGTGCGGGTGGGCGTGTAGGTGCGGGTATTCGTCGGCGTGCGGGTGGATGTGGGGGTGCGCGAGGCCGTCGGGGTCTTGCTGGCGGTCGGCGTATAACTGGCGGTGGGCGTGTTGCTCGGCGTGCGCGTAAAAGTCGACGTGCGGGTGGGCGTGAAGGTTCGGGTATTGGTCGGCGTGCGCGAGGCGGTGGGGGTGCGGGTGATGGTCGGGGTGAAGGTATGGGTGGGAGTCCGCGTGGGGGTGCGGGTCAGGCTGGGGGTAACGGTAACAATTTGCGGCGGGGTGGGGGTGGCATCCCCCAGCCGCACAAAGCGGATCGAGTCCGCGCCCAGGTCCAATCCGCCCACATCCCCAGGCTGGTCCTGGGTGCGGTTGGTGAGCTGGACGTATTCCGTGCCGTCGCCATTGAAGTGGTACTTGCCGACGTAGACCCAGCCGTCGGTCACGTAGAAATTATTGGGGAAGACGTTCTGGTTGATGACGACCTGGTCATCCTCGCCCGCATGATGCAGGGTGTAGACCGCGCCCTGCGAGGTGGCCCTGACGGCGGGGATACGGATGTAGACCTCGTACACGCCCAGCGCGGCATTGGAGGGGAAGCCCCAGGTGGCGGTGCAGTTGGGCGTCGAAAGGCGCGGCTTGACGTAGCGCATGGCGCCGTTGGTGGCGCTGGACGTGCTGGTGACGGTCCAGCAGTTGACGGGACTCTCGGTGAAGCCCTCGCTGCCGTCGTCGATGATGAAGCCGCCCGTGACAGGCGCGGGATAGGCCAGCGGGCCGCCCGAGGGCAGAATCTCCGCGCCGTAGTAGATGAGCGCAGGGTACGTCACCCACAACGATTGCGGCTGGTTATAGCTCCACGGGTCGGCGCCTGCGCCCGTCCAGCCGTAGGGATCGATCACCTTGGCATTCTCGTTACGCACCTGGAAGTGCAGGTGCGGGCCTGTGGAGTTGCCGGTCGTGCCGCTGATGCCGAGCATCTCGCCGTGCGAGAGGTAGACGCAGCCGGGCGTCGTGCAGGTCTGCACGGCCACCGAACTCATGTGACCGTACAGCGAGGTATAGCCGTTGGGGTGATGCAGGCGCACGTAGATGCCCACGTTGGAACTGTGGTCCTGCGGATTCCACCAGCCCGCGTAGACCACCTGGTCGGCATCGGCGGCGGCGTAGATGGGGCGGTACGAGATGCCATAGTCGATTCCGTCGTGGCCGTTGTAGGAGACCCAGTCGCCCAGGCTGTAGGACCAGTAGATGTTGTAACCCGCATCGCACACCCCGCCCGGCGGACGCGCGCCGGCCGGCGGCGGCACGGGACATTCCTTGAAGGCCTTGTGCCCGTTGAAGGTCACGATGCGTTTGTCGTCGTTGTTGTAGGTCGGGGAGCTGTGATCGAAGATGGAGGATTGCGAGGCGCTGCCGGGATAGGGCGGATACAGGAACGGGTCCACCGTTGCGGAGGCAGGTTCGGCAAATACCACACTTGCGCCCACGAACAGGGCGCAGGTCAGCATGATGGCAACGATGAGGCGGGTCAGCCGGGTCAAGAGTCCTCCCTGTGGCGCGTCAGGGCTGGGGTGTGGCCTGTGGGATGGGAATTGCCTGAAGGGTGGACAGCACGGTCAGCGCGTCGGCCAGGCAGGTTTCACTTTGGTCCGTAAAATTCACTTCGAAGCCCGTGAAGATCGTCCCGTTGCTGCCCTGGTAGGTGGCAAAGGTCAGCGCACCGTTCACGTAGGCCATCCCCACATCGAAGGTTACATCGCCAACGTAGAGGATATCGTGCTCGACGCGCACGTTGGGCGGCAGTCCGCGCCCCGCGGCCGGCGTGATGACGCAGTATTCGATCTGGCGGTGTCCCAGCGCGGGCTGGCCGAACTGGTCGGTGGTCAGCGCCCAGCGTTCGGGATCATATTCCACGCGGAAATAATAGCCTGGCAGCGAGTCGCCCAGGTAGGTCGGCAGGCCGTCCCACACAGCCAGCGTGGGCAGGTCGGGCGCGAGGGTCGGCAGGTCGAGCGGGGGCAGGGGCGTCTCGGTGGCGGTTGGGGCTGGCGATGACGTGGGGGAGGGCAAAGGCGAGGGCGAGGGAATCGGCGTCTCGGTGGGAGGCTCGGGCGTGAGAGTCTCCAGGGGTTCGAGCGGCGCCTCCGTCGCGGCCAGGGCGGGCGCCTCGGTGGCGAGGGTGGCAGGCATGGCCGAACCGCAGGCCGACACCAACAGGGAAAACAAAAGCAGAAGGGGAATCAAGCGCCACATGGGGCCTCATCTTTGGAGCCAGGTCGGACCGAGGGCGGATTCCGTCAAAAGGAGCGTCACCTCACCCGAAAGCAAGTCCACGACCTGCACATCCATTCTACCATCTACGACGCGCACGAAGGCCAGAGTGTTTCCGTCGGGCGACCAGACAGGCGTCTCGACGCGGCCCCGCTCGAAATGCGTGACCTGGGCCAAGGCGCCGCTGACGAGGTCGGCCACCACAATGTTGCTGACCAGCGCACCCTCGGCCAGGTCCGCGGCGGAATCGTCGGGATTCGAGCGGACGACGAAGGCCAGCCGCATCCCGTCGGGCGACCAGTTGGCGGCGTAGCCGTGACCCGCGTCTGCCTCCGCGATTTTGCGCGGCGCGGACCCGTTGGCGTTCACCACCCAAACCTCCCCCACCGTGAAGGGGATCTGCGAATCGGGAATTTTGATGAAGGCCAACCGCGTCCCATCCGGCGACCAGCGCAGGAAGGACAGGTAATGCAGCGGATCGGCGATCAGCAGTCGCATGGTGCGGCCATCGTCTTGCGTCAGCCAGGTTTCGCTGCCAAAGCCGAATCCGCGTGAGAAGGTGAAGGCGGTGGTGTTGTCGGGGGAAATGGCAAGGTCGTAGGTGTAATTGGTGATTGGGGAATTGGTAATTGGTAATTGGCTCATGTTCACTTTGATGATACGCGGATCGCCAAGCGAGTCGACGCGCAGATAGACGGTCGTACCGTCCGCACCCCAGGCGAGGAAATGGCTGTCCACGTTTTCTGCGATCAGCGGGGTGAACGTTCCAGTCGCGGGATCAACCCACAGGGCGTTTGGGCCGTTCGCGCACAACATCTCGGCGATGAGCCGCTCGCGCTGCGGGGAGGGATGCAGTCCATCCAGGACGCAATCCTGCGGCAGGGACAGGGGCAGTTCGCGCTCAACGGACTTCAAATCCGCGGAGAGTTGCAGCAGGGCGGGTGGATTCAAGCGAAAGACGTGCAGGGCCAGGGTGGAGGGAACGGGCGTGGAGACCGGAGCAGGGGTGGGAGTGCAGGCGGAGAGGAAGGCAGTGATCAGTAACCAGTGAACAGGGAGCAGTCGACACATACAGGTATTATAGCGGGAGGGCGTTATAATCATGGAGGCAACAATCGTCAATCGCAAATCCAAAATCGGAAATCGGAAAATCGGAAGTCACTTATGGAAATCCTAGTCACCAACGACGACGGCGTGCAAGCGCCCGGCTTACTGGCCCTCGCGCAGGAGATGCGCAAACTCGGAACCGTGACCGTCTTTGCGCCCGACCGCAACTGGTCGGCCTCGGGTCACGTCAAAACCATGGATCGTCCGCTGCGTGTGCGCGAAACGATGCTGGCCGATGGCAGCACGGCCTACTCCTCCGACGGCGCGCCCTCGGACTGCGTGGCCCTGCCCTTGCTCGGCCTGCTCCAAAAGAAATTCGACCTGGTGGTTTCGGGCATCAATCCCAACGCCAACATCGGCCACGACGTGACCTACTCGGGCACCGTCACCGCCGCGATGGAGGCCGTGATCGACGGCATCCGCGGCATTGCGGTCTCGCTCGATTCGCCCGAGCGTTTCAAGGGCCTGCTGGATTATTCCACGGCGGCCATCGTCGCCCGCCGCGTGGCGAAGATGGTCATCAAGGACGGCCTGCCCGACGGCGTGGTGCTGAACGTCAACGTGCCGTATCTCAAGAAGGATGAACTCAAAGGCTACATGATCACCCGCCAGGGACTGCGCGTTTATCGCGACGCGCTGGACGCCCGCCTCGATCCGCGCGGCAAGCCGTACTATTGGATCGGCGGCGAAGCGCCCACCGGCGTGGAAGAGGAAGGCACCGACTTCGGCGCGTTGAAGGCAGGCTACGTCTCCATCACCCCGCTGCAATTGGATTTGACCCATTACAAGGCGATGGATGTGCTGAAGAAGTGGAAGTTCTAGGAAAAATATTCCATAATTTTCATGGTCGACCATGAAAATTATGGAATATAATCACGGGTGTACTGGCAAAAGGAGCATTTTATGTCCACACCCATCCTAAAACGCGATGTCGCTGACGAAATCGAAACATTCCTGCGCACGGATGAAATCATCGTCATCCACGGCGCCAGGCAGGTGGGAAAAACTTCCATCATGATGTACCTGCAATCCAGGCTGGATTCCCAGGGGGAGAAAACGCATTACATCGACCTGGAAGACAGCCGCTTCCTGCGCATCGTCGACCAGGGCGTGGACGAGTTTCTGCTGCATCTGAAAGAGCAGGGTTTTGACCTGGCCTCCTTCCAAGATTCTGGAAAAAAATTATTCGTCCTGATCGATGAAATTCAGTACATGGAGAATCCGTCCTCCTTCCTGAAACTGCTGGTTGACCATCATCGCTACCTGAAGGTCATCGTTTCGGGTTCGTCCAGCTTCGAGATCAAAAGCAAATTCAAGAACTCATTGGCAGGGCGCACGGTCAATTTTGAAATCCATCCGCTTTCCTTTTTGGAATTCCTGCGCTTCAGGGAAGTGCCTTTTGAATATTCCGAACGATACACGGAAAAGAAGATTAACGAATTGCAATCCCTGTACAGGGAATTCGCCCTGTACGGCGGATATCCAAAAATCGTATTGACGGCGGAGGTAAGCTCGAAGGAACGGTATCTCCAGCAGATCGTGGACACCTATATCCGCAAGGATATCCGCGACCTGGCCGAGATCAAGGATATTCACAAGTTCAACCGCCTGCTGGAGGCGCTGGCCTCCCAAAGCGGCAACCTGGTCAACGTCAGCGAACTCTCCAACACTTGCGGTCTCAACTCGGAAACCGTGCAAAGATATTTGTTCCTGCTCGAACAGACCTATATCCTGCGGCTGGTCAAACCCTACAGCCGCAATATCCGCTCCGAGATTACCAAAACTCCCAAGGTCTTCTTCTACGACACAGGCCTGATGCAATTGCTGTGGTTGAAGCGCCTGCCCCAGGAATTGCTGGGCGCGGTGTATGAAACCAGCATTTTCAGTGAACTGGTCAAGCGATATGGCATACAATTTGTTCACTATTGGCGCACCACCGACAAACAGGAGATCGATTTCGTCGTGAACCTTCCAACGGAATTACGCGCCTACGAAGCAAAGTCCCAATTTCCGCGCGGCAACCCATCCGTATTTTCCGCGTTCCAGAATTCCTATCCGGCTGCGCAGGTACGGCTGGTTGGCCTGAACGGAGAAAGCGCCTCTCCCGACATGATCCATCCCTGGAGTCTTTTTCGATGAACACCGACATCGTCAACACCTATTGGAATCAATTCCTCGCCAGCCTGCCCGCGGACTCGCCTTATCGCGGCAGGGACTTCATCGCCGAGGGCTGGGGCGACGGCCCCGAGTTGGCGGATGAACTCGGTGCGTTGATCGCCCAGGGAACCAAGACCGCCACTTGCAGCTCCATCTGGGAGTGGGAGGCCGAAGGGCAGACTCCACCTGGGCTTGGCACGCTGACCGTCGTCCTGGACGGAAAGGGCGAGCCGTTGTGCATCGTCGAAACGGTGGAGACCACCGTCCGCAAGTACAATGAAGTCGACGCAGATTTTGCCCGCGCGGAAGGCGAGGGCGACCTGTCGCTGGCGTACTGGCGCGACGCGCATAAACGTTTCTTCACGCGCACGCTGGGCAGGATCGGTCGTGAATTCTCAGAAGAGATGCCGCTCGTTTGCGAACGATTTCGAGTTATTTACCCTTGAGTCTGTTCAAATGCTCTTTTCCGTGTTTTCCGTACCTTCTCAATTTCCTGGGGTAATTTGGAGTGCGCAAGTTCTACTTGCGCATTTTCCCGAAGTAGAACTTCGGGACTCCAGAACACGCCCCAAAATATTGAGAAGATACTGTTTTCCGTGAAATCCGTGTACGAAAATAAAACGATCAGTACCAAAGAATCATTCTCTTAAAAGAGGAACCATGCCTTACCTAGCATCAGAAACCCGTTACAACGATATGCTCTACAACCGCGTCGGCTACAGCGGACTGAAACTGCCCGCCGTCTCGCTCGGCTGGTGGTACAACTTCGGCGGACGCGACAACCTGGAGAACGGCCGCGCCATCGCCCGCCGCGCCTTCGACAGGGGCGTCACGCACTTCGACCTGGCCAACAACTACGGCCCCCCGCCTGGATCGGCTGAGGAAACCTTCGGCGTCCTGTACAGGCAGGACTTCCAGCCCTACCGCGATGAGCTGATCATCTCGACCAAGGCGGGCTACGACATGTGGCCGGGGCCGTACGGGGAATGGGGTTCGCGCAAGTACCTGCTGGCCAGCCTCGACCAGTCCCTCAAGCGCATGGGCCTCGACTACGTGGACATCTTCTACAGCCACCGCTTCGACCCCGAGACTCCGCTCGAAGAGACGATGGGCGCGCTCGACTCCGCTGTCCGCCAGGGCAAGGCCCTATACGTCGGCATCTCCAGCTACAGCCCCGAAAAGACCGAGGAGGCGGCGCGCATTCTGGAGAAGCTGGGCACGCCCTGCCTGATCCACCAGCCGTCCTACAACATGTTCGACCGCTGGGTCGAGAACGGCCTGCTGGATGTGCTGACCGAGGAAGGCATCGGCTGCATTGTCTTCTCGCCGCTGGCCCAGGGACAGTTGACCGACCGCTACCTGAACGGAATCCCCACTGGCGCGCGCGCCACCAAGACCGAGCGCGTCTGGCTGACCCCCGACCAGGTCAACTCGAACCTGCCCAAGGCGCTCAAGCTGAACGAGATCGCCCAGTCGCGCGGACAGTCGCTGGCGCAGATGGCCATCGCATGGGTGCTGCGCAAGCCCGCCGTCACCTCCGCGCTGATCGGCGCGAGCAGCGTCCAGCAATTGGACGACAACCTGGCCGCGTTGAACAACCTCCAGTTCAGCGATGAGGAATTGAATAAGATCGAAGAAGTGTTGAAAAGTTAGTTTCGTGTCACCCTGAGCGACCGATAGGGAGCGAAGGGTCTCTACCACGGCGCGGAGACTCTTCGCTCCGCTCAGAGTGACACACCGAGAGATTCATGGACTTCCTTAAAAAACTCTTCCCCGCCAAACCCTCTGCCCCGCAAGGCAATTTCCACACATTCACCGTCCAGTGCAAGCGCTGCGGCGAGAGCATCACAGGCCGCGTCAATCTGGCCAACGATCTGAGCCTCAACGACGAGGCCAGCGGCTACTTCGTCCGCAAGGTCGTGATGGGCGGCGGACGCTGCTTCCAGCAGGTCGAGGTCGAACTGACCTTCGACGCGGCCCGCAGGCTGATCGAGAGCCAGGTCAACGGCGGAACGTTGATCGAATCGTAGGGGCGGCGTCCTGCCGCCCCTGCAGGAGAATCCCATGCCCTTCACCTCTCCCCCCAACCCGCAAATCTACAACCAGCAAGTCTGGGACCTGGTGCGCCAGGTCCCGCGCGGACGAGTCGCCACCTACGGTCAGATCGCGCTGATGCTCCCCCCGCCGATGGGCGTGGACTTCGAGGCCTACCGCGCGATGGCGCCGCGCTGGGTGGGCGCGGCCATGGCCGCCTGTCCGGACGATGTGCCGTGGCAGCGGATCATCAACTCGCAGGGCAAGATTAGCGAACGGCCCGGGGCGGAGCGTCAACGCGCGCTGCTCGAAGAGGAGGGGATCGAGTTCGTCAAGGACAGGATCGATTTGAAGAAATACGGCTGGAATCCGAATGAGGCCGACCAACCCAGACAAGGCAGCCTGTTCTAAATGGACATTCCCATCCTGCTCAAAGGCGTCCTGCTCGGATTTTCCATCGCCGCGCCGGTCGGTCCGATCGGCGTGCTGTGCATCCGCCGCACGCTGACGGATGGCCGCGCTGCGGGCCTGGTCTCGGGCCTGGGCGCCGCCAGCGCCGACGCGTTCTACGGCTGTATCGCCGCCTTCGGCCTGACCTTCATCTCGGACCTGTTGATCAGCCAGCAACTGTGGCTCAAGCTGGTCGGCGGCGCGTTCCTGTGCTATCTGGGCATCCGCACCCTGCTGACCAAACCCGCGCAGGAGGCCGCCTCCGCCCAGGGGACAGGCTTGTTGGGCGCGTACACATCCACTCTGTTCCTGACGCTCACCAACCCGATGACCATCCTGTCCTTCGTGGCCATCTTTGCGGGGCTGGGCATCGCCTCCACACGCGCGGACTACGCCTCGGCGGCGCTGCTCGTGCTGGGAGTCTTCCTCGGCTCCGCGCTGTGGTGGCTGCTGCTCAGCGGCGGCGTGGGCCTGCTGCGCAACCGTTTCAACGCCCAGGCCATGACCTGGGTCAATCGCATCTCGGGCACGGTCATTCTGGCCTTTGGGATATGGGCGCTGGGGAGTATGCTGGGATAAACAAAACGGGGGTTGGTCAGGACGAAGCAGCCAGCGCACTGCCCGCCAGCCAGCCCGTCGTCCACGCGGACTGGAAGTTGAAGCCCCCCGTAATGCCATCGATATCCAGCAACTCGCCTGCAAAGAACAGTCCGGGCGCGATGCGGCTTTGCATGGTCTTGAAGTCCACTTCGTCGAGGCGCACGCCGCCGCAGGTGACGAACTCTTCCTTGAACTGGCCCTTGCCCGAAATTTTGAACTCACCCGCGGTCAATTCGGCGGCCAGCTTGTGCAGCTCGGCTTTCGACAAGTCCGCCCAATTCTTGTCGCCGATAAATTGAACCAGCTGCTTCCATAACCTGACGGGGATTTGCGAGAAGGCAGGATGCGCTGCAACTTTCCTGCGCGCGTTTTCCTTCCAGTCTTTGTTGCGCTGCAAAATTTCCAGCGCCTTGTCAAAAGTAACATCACCCAGCCAGTTGACCGTCAACGCGGCGCGATATTTTTTCGCAAACAACTCCCGCGCGCCCCAGGCGGAGAGTCGCAGCACGGCGGGCCCGCTCAAGCCCCAATGCGTAATAAGCAATGGGCCGCGCTGGGTCAAGGCGTCCATCTTGACGGTCACATTCTCCACCGAGACGCCCGCCAGCCCGTCGATGCGCGCATCCTTGACGTTGAAGGTGAACAGCGACGGGACAGGTTCCTCGATGGAGTGGCCCAGCGTTTGAACGATCTCGCGCGTCCTGGCATCGCTGCCCGTGGCGAGCAGCAGATTTCCAGCTTGCAGGCTCAGCGCTTCCTTGTCCTTGCGAACCTCCACCCAGAAACCGCCCACGCGCATTTTCTTCACGTCCAGCAGACTCGCGCCTGTCCAAACCGTGACGCCTGCTTCCTTTGCGCTCTCGCGCAGGCAATTCGCAATCGTCTCGGACGAATCGCTGACGGGGAACATGCGCCCATCGGCCTCGGTCTTGAGCGACACACCGCGCGCCCCAAACCACTTGACCGTATCCGCAGGCTGGAAGCGGGTGAACGCGCCGCGCAAGGCCATGCCTCCGCGCGGATAATAGCTGACCAGTTGCGCAGGGTCGAAGCAGGCATGCGTCACATTGCAGCGTCCGCCGCCCGAGATGAGCACCTTGCCCAGCGTCTGTTGCGCCTTTTCGAGGATCAACACCTTCAGGAGCGGATTCAACTCCGCGCAGCGGATGGCGGCGAAAAATCCAGCGGGGCCGCCGCCCACGACGATCACGTCCCAGTTTTGTTTAGCCATCTTTACGTGTCAGGTAATGCATGAGGATCAACGCCAGGCCGAGGAACAGGGGCACGAATCCGCCCAGCATCCACGGGCCAAGCCCCAGCGGATAATCCGCGCCTGGGCCGAAGCCGAGCGGCCACAGGCCCAGGGTCAGGGCCAGCCCGAGGGCGGAGATGCCGATTCCCCAGCGCAGGAGCGCCTTCCCAGATTGGGGCTGTTCGGGGCGGGACAGCCCCTTTTCGGCCAGGGCAAGCGTTTCCTTGTAACCGATGTAACGCATCAGCACAATAAATCCGAGGATGACGACCAGCGTGCCGATCACACCGAAGCAGATTACAAGACCGTCCATGATGATTCCTTTCTCAAAATACAGTGTGTCATCCTGAGCGAAGCGAATGACCTCTACTCTCGCGTACGAGACTCTTCGGTCGCAAAGAACGCTCCCTCAGAGTGACACAGAGAAAAAAAGAGCGCGGAGCGACTGTATTGTATCAGTCTCCTCCGCGCTCTCAAGTTCGTTCAGATTTACTTCTTGAGGGCTTTGATGGTGATGTTGCCGCTCTGCGTGCTGACCTTCAGCTCGGGGCCGCCGCCGTTCATCGTCCCGACCTGGTGCGACTTCTCCACTTCGCCGCTCAGGATCACGGTCACGGGAATGTCGGAGGTGATGTTGCCGAACTCGGTCTGCAAGTCCACGTCGACGGCGGTGTCGGCCGGCAGGGACAGGCTGATCTC
>JBMOMS010000146.1:0-1151 GCA_049324895.1 Chloroflexota bacterium | reverse complement strand
GTAGCGCACGATCAGGGTGTCGCCCTGCTGGACGATCTCGTACTTGACATCCTTCAATTCCTGCTCGGCCTTCGACTGGGTCTCGGCCCAACTGGTCTTACGCACCTCGACGGTGATCTTCTCGACGTTCCCGCCCTGGACGGTGACATTGCCCGCGTCATCCTCCACCTGCAGTGCCACAGTCTTGCCGATTTCCACGGTCTTGGTTTCATCGGACGAGGCCGAAACCAGATCAACGTTGAAGGTGGTGCTCACAGCCGGGCCAAGGGTGAAGAAGGCCACCCCCCCGATGCCTGCGCATACCAGCACGAGTGCTACAATTAAAGCGATAATGGTAAGAGTTTTTTTCATGAGGTTGCTCCTGTCTAATATTGGTTTTCACTACGTTTGACAGGCATTCCAAAAAAAAGTTTCAAATTGTTCGTCATTGCGAGGAGGATGCTTTTCCCGACGAGGCAATCTCAAAATTACCAACAAACTTGAGATTGCTTCGGGCTATCGCCCTCGCAATGATGCAACAGTCGGCTGAAACCTTTTCCCGCTTTCCCTGTCTAACCCTGTAGAGACCCCATGCCCCCCGACGAACAGACCCTCATCCAGCGCGCGCAAAAAGGCGATCACAACGCCTTTGCCGCGTTGGTCGATGAGCATCAACGCTACGTCTACAACCTGGCCCTGCGCGTCGTCAAGGATGAAAACGAGGCGCTCGACTTGACGCAGGAAACCTTCGTGCGCGCGTGGACGGCTTTACCGAACTTCAAGGGACAATCCCAGTTCCGCACCTGGCTGTATCGCATCGTTACCAACCTGTGCTACAACCGCCTGCCCAACCTGCGCCGCTCGCTCAACGACCTGGGTGACGATGTGATGGAAGACATCCCCGAGCCGAATTTCGCCAACCCCGCCCATGAATTCGAATCGAACGAAACTCGTCGGCATTTACAGGATGCGATTCAATTGCTCGACTCGAATTACCAATTACTGATTACCCTGCGCTACCAAAACGAACTCTCCTACGAAGAGATCGCTTCGACTCTGAACCTGCCGCTTGGCACCGTTAAAACGGGCATTTTCCGCGCCAAGGAACAGCTCCGCAGATCGCTCGCCCGCCTGGAGGAATCATGGACAACCGCCTAACCCCCCAACAACAG
>JBMOMS010000145.1:4468-11898 GCA_049324895.1 Chloroflexota bacterium | reverse complement strand
CGTCGAAATCGGGGAGCGACTGGTAGTATTCGTGATGAACGTGGCGCTGCTCCATATCGGTCACGTAGAAGACGTGCGAGACCACCACGTCGCGCGGGTCGCGGAAGATGAAGTACGGCGCGAAGCGCGGCGAGCAGACGCGGGTCACGGCCTCGGAGCGGGCGAAGAGATGGGCCGAGGCGATGTCGCCTGGGCGCAGGGCATCCAGCCAGCGCAGGGCCTGTTCGGGCGCGCGCTTGACTCCGCTCTCGCCGTCGTATTCGGCGTAGAAGGAATGAATCCGCTTCGAGAAGGGCGCGACCTGCGCCAGGCCGAGCAGGATCTGGTCGAGCAGGTGTGTGCCGCTCTTGGGGAAGGAGATGCCCAGCAGGGTCGGCCATCCGTTTTGGGGCGCGGGCTGGGCGGCAAAGCGGACGCGCTGGGCAATCTTTTCGGTTTGATAGACGAGGGAGCGGAGGGAGCTTTTCAAATTCATGGGGATATTTAACCACAGAAAGGCGGGCGTGAGTGACTTTCAAAGGCAGGCGGGGTTATGCTATTATCAATCTGATATGACACCGCGGTTTGTGGTCTGTTCGAACCTGCGGATGGATTCGACAAGGATTTTGCCGTGAAAATAACGATCTTCAACACCCCCATCCTGAGCTACCTCCTCCATCTTTTGGCGAGAGCCATCCTGGGCCTGATCGGCTGGAAGGTGGAAGGCCGCTTTCCCGACCTGCCCAAGTTCATCGTGATCGGTGCGCCGCACACTTCCAACTGGGATTTCATGATGTTCCTGGGAATCATCTTCCACCTGCGGGCAAACGTGCGCTTCATGGGCAAGGCCGAGTTGTTCCGCGGACCCTTCGCCTGGTTCTTCTACTGGTGCGGCGGCATCCCCGTGGACCGCTCCAAGTCCACGGGCCTGGTTGAACAGATGGTCTCCGCCTGCGAAGCCTCGCAGAAATTCATCCTGGTCATCGCGCCCGAGGGCACGCGCCACCGCGTCGCCGAATGGAAAATGGGCTTTTATCACATCGCCAAAAGCGCGGGCATTCCCGTGGTCATGGCCGTGGTGGATGGGATTCGCAGGAAGGTCATGGTGGGACAAATCTTCCACCCCACCGAGGATGCGGATGCGGACTTGAAGGCCATCAAGGGCTATTTTGCGGGCAAGGTGGGGATCAATCCGAGAAGGAAGGAAATCACACTGGAACGGTGATGGGAAAAATACCAAAGTGTCAATAAGGTTTGCCTGCAAACCTTGTTTCAAAGAACCTTTTTAAATCAGGGCTTAACCACCTGAAAAGAGCGTCCATCTGAAACGAATAGGTTTTGAGAGGAATGATAATTGGTATAATGAGCGCCACAGGCGACAAATGCGGGATAAAGAATATATCCTCTTCTGCGACGAATCAGACAGACATGGAAAGTACTATTCCAATTTCTATGGCGGAGTTATTGTTGGTTCTTCACAGTATCAGCGCATAACGGATCTCCTGAACAATAAAAAAGCGGAATTGAATTTATATCAGGAAGTGAAGTGGGCAAAAGTTACCGAGCAATATCTTTCGAAATATGAAGAGTTGATTCGTGTGTTCTTCGAAGAAATTGTACAAGGTAATTTGCGTATCCGCATCATGTTTCGCCAGAATGCCCACCTGCCCCAGGGCTTGAGTCGGGAACAGGTGGACTGGGAATACTATCTGCTCTATTATCAGTTTGTCAAACATGGATTTGGGTTGGAACATGTTGGGGAAAATGTTCGTCTGCGTTTATATTTTGACACATTCCCTGATACGGCGGAGAAAAGCGAACAATTCAAGGGATTTCTACTTGGGTTGACCAAAACCGCAAAGTGGAAGTCTGTTGAAATCAATAAAGAGGATATTACTGAAGTCCATTCCCATGACCACGTGTTGTTGCAATGCCTGGATATCGTCCTCGGTTCCATGTCCTTTCGCTTGAACGATAAGTATAAAGAATTTCCACAGGGAAGCAGGCGCCGAGGAAAGAGAACAATCGCCAAGGAAAAACTTTACAAATCCATCCTTTCAGAGATTCGTCAGATACGCCCAGGTTTTAATATCGGTGTAAGCACAAGGATCGAGACAGTTACGGACAGGTGGAGACTACCGTATATGCACTGGGCTTTTATCCCCAACAATGAGTCTTTTGATGCGTCATTAACAAAATCACGGCGCAAAAAATAAAAAAACCCCACCTGACCTACATCAGTACCTGACGCATAACGTCAGGCTTCGGTCAGGCAGGGGAGTATATATATTATACAGCTTTATGTTAATTTGTCAAAATTGACCATGTCTTCAAAGAAACCTTCACATAACTAAATCAAAAGCGCCACGATTAGTGACGGTTGTTTTTTGACACAGGCTATTCCTTTAGCAGGAAATCCTCGTCCTTCAACACCCCCTCCAGGATCGCCTTGACCGCAGCGGACTGCAACAAAGCATCCAGCGGAAAGGTCTTCAATCTCGTCTGCGTCGTGCGCACGGATGGTTCGAGGAAATCGCCGAACGGCAGGGAAGTCCGATACAACTGGTAATATAAAAATCGGCGCCCATTGCGTTTGAACTCGGCGGGGACATCAATCTTATCGGCATTCAAAAATTCTTTCGTCTTTCGCCTGACCTCTTCCACCGTCTGGGGAAAGAAGACAATGGGGTATTGCGTGAAACGCGCCTTGCCCGCGCACAGCACCGCCGCGCCCATGATCGCCGCCTCCAGGCCGATGGTCGAGTTGTAGACCATGACGAACTTCGACTTCAGGATCAACTCGTACGAACTGAGCGTCTCCTTCGGGCCGACGAAGACGACGTTTGGTTCCGTTTCGACGGCGCGGCTTTCGGCCCAGCCTGCCACCGTTTCGCGGCTGGCCTTGCGGACGCGCAGCTCGTCGGGGTGGGCGCGGATGACGAACAGCGTATCGCGGTGTTCGCGGATGAGTTCCAGCGTCAAGTCGAGCCAGTCGAACATGTCCTCGAAGACCGTGTTGGCGTGCGGCTGGCTCGTATCAAAGATAACGTTGGTAAAGACGGGCACGATCTGCTTGAAGCCCGCCGCCTTTTGCAGGAAGGACTCGTCCAGCCCCTGCATGTCCGCCCAAAACTTGATGCCCGCCATCGTGAAATCGCCCTGAAAGCGTTTCGCCAGGTAGGCATCCAGTTTTGCGTTTTGTTCCGCGTTCATCTCGAAGTCATCGGGAAGCGGAATCGGAGAGGCAGTCGCTTCGCCCTCGGTGAAGAACGCGGTGGCGGGCTGGAAGCCCACCTCGTGGGTGATGACCCGCAGTCCGCGCTTCTGCGCCACCCAGCGGGCGGTCGCTTCGGGGAAGAACTGCCCGTTGAAGACAATCACCGCCCTCGGCTGGGTCTGGTCGAGGAAGTCCGCAAATTTCCGCGCCACATTCCACGCGGACAAAATATATTCGCGCAGCAAATAACGCGTATTTTCATCATCGCTCAAGTGGTGGATGCGCAAAATCCAGCGCAGTCCAGGCAGGCACAAGGGGCCGAGGGGAATTTCCTTCCAAACAAAATCCATCAAGTTTTGCAGGGAAAGTTTTTCGATGGCCGAGGCAAGTTGCGGGTCACGTTCAAACTCAAACCATTTGACCTTCGACCTTTGACCTTTGACGTTTAACGTTAAACGTTCAACGTTCAACGTTTCTACTCCCGCATATATCGCTTTTGATTGGTAAATACACGAGCTGCACGGCGGCGTTTTGTGCGGATCGTCACGGTTCGTGCCCAGCACACAATGACTCATGCCCGCGTTGCACGCAAAATACACCACGGGAATCCCACGCAGGCGCAGCGCCCACGAGGCCAGCAGATGAAATCCGCTGTTCCATGACAGGTCATCGATGCCGGTGGATGCCTTGAAGAACACGACAGGCGCGCCTTTTGGTTCAGGTTCGCGCCGCGCCACCTGCCGCGCCACAGCGGCGACCTTGAGATTATTGAAACGGCGGACAAGTCCGCGCTTGATGCGTTGGGTGAGGAATTCTTTGAACATGAAAGTTTAAGCAGAATGAATGAATACAAACGTTTGAGGGGTAAGGATGGCTATTCCCTCGAATGGATTCAATGTCAACAAATCGCTGTCCCCGGTCACAATTACATCCGCAGCGCCATCGACCGCCAATTCAAGAATCAGGTTGTCCTTTGGATCACGACAGGCATGAATGGTTTGGGTTATTTCCACCAGCGTCCCTCTCTCGACGAAGGCAAGCATGAAATCCTCCCGCTGGGTATCGGTCAGGTAACGGTCGAATTTTGAGCGGTACAGAACACGTTGAATTTCGTTGATCAAATCCACAGAAATCAGAACATCCCCATGTTCGATGGCAAAAAAGAACGCTCTCGCGGGCGTGGAGCGTTCGAATAACAAAGCGCTGACCAGGACATTAGTATCGAAGACAACGCGCATCTTAATCTTTGAGAATGTCGTCCAGAATTTCCTGGGTCAACCCGCGATCCTGCGCGGAGCGGCTGATCTCGCGCATGACTTCCTCCAAAGGCTTGCGCGCCCGGGTAACTTCCAACAGGCGCAGATTCAAAAGCGCTTCCATTTTTTTGCGTTCTGTTTCAGAAGCAGCCCGAAACGCCTTCGCCGCTTCGGGCGTTACTTGAATGGTAATCTTCTCAGTCGTCAACATTTCGACCTCCACAGTTATTATACTTTACTCAATTCCCCGCCATGCCCCATGTCCTCTTCCGGCCTCGAATTAGCCGAAAACGCCCATTTTCCGCCAGTTGACTGGCGCAAATCAGGCGATTTCCGCCAATTACCAAGCGCTATTCCTTTCGTGTCCTGACCTCCCCCCACCACATCCTTGAACAACTTCTTATTGAGCCTGCGGAAAAGTCCGCACTGGATGCATTGGGTATGCAAATATCCTACAGATTTCCCGCTTCTTCCACCAACCATGGAATGTTCGGCTGGGTGAATTTCATCTCTGGCGCAGGGATACGATTGTGCTTTATATCTGGCGGGATATGTTTATGATGGGGATGTGTGCTTTGCAATGCAGGGTCATTGGGGTGAGGCTGAGAATCGTACCAGTATATTTTCTCGTCCTCCCGCCAGATTTCATAGCCGTATCCGTCGATCAACAGCGGCAACCGGTCAAAGATCACTCGCTCGCGGACGGAAATCCTGATCCCATTTTTCAGGAACAACTCTCCTGAAACCCGCGCCATGGCAGCGCCTACACGAACAAAAACAAGCGTCGAGCGGTTGATGATGGGAGACCGCTCGACGAGGGTGTACAAAAACAATTCGTAATCTTCAGGCGTGCGGAAAGGGTCGCTCATGCGCCAGAAACCCGGATCAGGCCCGCCAGCGAAGGCTTGTTGCGCTGGAACCGTTGGATTTCATCTCGATACTGCGCCTGGCGTTCCAGCCATGTTTTATACACGCTCCCCCATTCGCTAAAATCCAGAACCCAGTCGTCATTTTCCGGCTCTTCGCCGTTCATGTAAGCTGCATAGAATGTTTCGGAGCGAATCCCATATTTGCGCTCGAAGGCGATTAATTCCTCTTCCAGCGCATGAATATCGGCAAGAATTTGTTGAGTATTCATGGCAAATCTCCTACGAGGATTATACAACACTTCGGTTTTGGGTTTCTGTCTCTGCCGTTACCAATCGTTGTCTTTTTCGTAACCGAGCCTTATCAACAAATCCCCCGCCACATCCTTGAATAACTTCCTGTGCTCGCCGGTGAAGTGCTGTTTCCAGCCGCCCGTCTTGCCCGAGCGGAAGGTGTGACTCTTCTTCGGCTGGATGGCCTCGACCAAAATCGACAATGCCTCTTCGCGCGGCGTGGGAATTTTATAGCCCGTCTTTTCGACTTCATCGAGCATGGCGTGGAGCGTGGCGTCGCGGTTGTTGATCAGGTCTTCGAAGCGCAGGCACATGACATGCTTCTGATCCAGCCACTGGAACACGCCTTCATAGCGCTGCTTCACGCTGACCATCTTCAGCCCGTCGCGTTCGATGCCTGTAATGGCCACATTGAGCCGCGCGCCGAAATCGGGCAGGGATTTGTAGTATGCGTGCATGCCGTGTTCTTCGTGCATGTCGGTCGCGAAGAAGACCTGTGAGACCAGCATGTCACGCGGATCGCGATAGATGAAATAGTTCACGCGCTTCGGCTGGCACAGCACCGCCACATTCTCGGGCGTTGCATCCACATAGCCCCAACCGATCACGCCCTGCGGCACACGCTGCAAATCTGCGGCGATTTCTTCCGCCTTCCGCCTTCCGCCTTCCGCTCTTATTGTGCGAATCGGATCCGCATCCACGTAGCGATACGGCATGATCTGCGTGAAGCCGTTGAGAATCTGCAACAACAAATGCGATCCGCTCTTCGGCTTGGAGTTGCCAAAGATGGGCGGCGCCTCGTGGAAGGAGAGTTGCTTCCAGCGCCAGATGGCCTGGACGGTCTTCCCTGCGGGGCGAAGGGTGCGGCGGATTTTCTGGGTCAGGGTCATGATTCAACGTAGGGGCGACGCAGTGCGTCGCCCCTGCAACCAATTAATCGTCCGAAACCACGCGGCGCAGTTTCTTCATCGAACCCTTCTCGGATTCGTAGACCTTCTTCACGCCATCGCCCAGCGCAGCTTCGGTCACGCGGATGTACTTGATTAGCTTCTCGAAGCCGCCAGGTTCCACGGAGGCGGCCTGGTCGCTTCCCCACATGGCACGGTCGAGGGTCAGGTGGCGCTCCACGGACGAGGCGCCGAGGGCCACGGCCAACGCCGAGGGGACGAGTCCCACCTCGTGGCCCGAGTAGCCGATCGGGTTGTTGGGGAATTCGCGGCGCAGGGTCTCGATCATCTTGAGATTGAGTTCCTCAGGCTCGCACGGATAGGTGCTGGTGCAGTGCATGATGATCAGGTTCTCGGTGCCGATGACCTTCACGGCCTTGTGGATCTGTTCCATCGTGGACATGCCCGTGGAGATGATCATCGGCTTGCCCGTCTTGCGCACGTACTTCAACAGGGCGTGGTCGGTCAGCGACGCGGACGGCACCTTGTAGGCGGGCGTCTCGAATTTCTCCATGAAGTCCACCGAGGGTTCATCCCAGACCGAGACCATCCAGGAGATGCCCTTTTCGCGCGCGTAGCGGTCGATCTCGCGATACTGCTCTTCGTTGAACTCGACCTTGTAGCGGTAGTCGAGATAGGTGATGTAGCCCCAGGGCGTCTCACGCATCTGCTTCTGCTGTTCGGGCGGAGTGCAGACTTCGGGCGTGCGCTTCTGGAACTTGACCGCGTCCGCGCCTGCATGGACGGCGGCGTCGATCATGCCCTTGACGATATCCATGTCGCCGTTGTGGTTGATGCCGATCTCGGCGATCACGTAGGCAGGATGCCCGTCGCCGACCATTCGATTTCCGAGTTTAATTTCGCGTGCCAT
>JBMOMS010000145.1:0-4368 GCA_049324895.1 Chloroflexota bacterium | reverse complement strand
CGGCGGCGTCGATCATGCCCTTGACGATATCCATGTCGCCGTTGTGGTTGATGCCGATCTCGGCGATCACGTAGGCAGGATGCCCGTCGCCGACCATTCGATTTCCGAGTTTAATTTCGCGTGCCATGTTTAATCCTTTATTGTTTGTTGATTTTTTTGAGTGCCCAAATGAGTGCCCTAATGAGACTAGACAAAACTACCATCCCTGTTCCCATAATTCTTAAAACCGAGCCTGTATCCATGGTACCCATGAGAATCCCGCTCAGGAACAAGACAACTCCAAGGAGCATAAGGATATAAAGCGGCCGTAGCCGTATACCAGATTGATAATTGTTAAGCACTTCCACTTCGTCTCGATGATTCTTGCATGCGATTCCGTGTCCCAAATCAATGGCACATTCCATACACAGACCTTTTTGGCAGTATTTGCAAATGCCAACAGCGGGAACGTTAGGATGATTGAAGCAATTCATTCTGGCCTCCTGTTTATTTGGATTATGCGTTCTTCAAAATCAGATCACACAACTCACGCAGCGCGCCGAAGCCGCCGTTCGTTTTGAGCACATAATCCGCGGCGCGCAGCACTTCGGGATACGCATCCGCGACGGCCACGGCCCAGCCTGCCACTTCGAAGCACGGCAGGTCGTTGAAGTCGTTGCCGAGATAGACCACCTCCGCCGCATTCAAATTCTTCTCAGCCAGGATGTTCTTGAGCACCTCGCCCTTGCCGTCGAGGCCCATGCCGTGGATGGCCTGGATGCCCATCTTCCTGGCGCGCGCGCTGACCACGTTGTCGACCTCCGAAGACAGGATCATGACCTCGATGCCCGCGGCGCGCATCTGCCTGATGCGCATCGAATCGGCGCGGGAGGCGGCCACCGTTTCGACGCCGTCTCCATTCACCCAGACGCGCCCGTCGGTGATGACGCCGTCGAAGTCGGTGACGACCATTTTAACGGAAGCAGGCATCGGGCGGCGGGCTTTTCCAGGGCTGACCATCTCCAGGCCGCTGTAGACCAGGGCTTCGTATTTGGCCCAGTCGGGCAGGGTGTCGATATCCACAGTGTACTTTGAATCGATCACCAGCGGATAAATCACATCGCCCGTCAGCGTGTGTCGTTCCAAAATCGTCGAGACGCGGATGGCATCAATATGGCCCGTCTGCCAGTAGGTTGGCGGCAGGATCTGACGCGGCGCGTTGTACGGCTCGGCCAGGCCATCGACTGTGAGCAGCGGTTTCATCGGCTGTTTGGGATCGTCGAAGCGCCACATCTTGAACGGATTCTGTCCCGAAGGCACCACGCCACGCACACAATCCGCGTCGGGATGGTCGAGCAGGATTTGGATGGCATCGTCGATCAGCCCGCGCGGGCGGACAGGCGAGGTGGGCCGCAATTGCACGACCACCTCGGGATGATAGCCTTCATGCTCGGCCAGCCAGCCCAACGCGTGCTCGAAGACGGGCAGGTCGGTGGACTTGTCCTGCGCGAACTCGGCGGGACGCAGGAAGGGCGTCTCCGCGCCGCATTCGCGCGCCACCGCCGCGATCTCCTCGTCGTCGGTGCTGACGATGATGCGCGTGACGTACTTCGATTGCTGCGCCGCGGCGATGCTCCACGCGATCAACGGCCAGCCTGCAAAGCTGCGAATATTCTTGCGCGGGATACCTTTCGAGCCTCCGCGCGCGGGGATGAGAGCTAATACATCGGTCATTGGTTTTCTGTGTTCCATCATTGGTAATTGGTAAGTGGTAATTACCATTTACCAATTACCATTTACCACGCCGTCCACCCTCCATCGACCACGACGTTGTTGCCCGTCATGTACGAGGACGCGTCCGAGGCCAGGAACAGCAGCGCGCCGTTCATCTCGTCCTTCTTCGCCATGCGGCCCAGGATGGTCTTGGCGGAATAATTCTTGACGAAGTAATCCTCGTGATTATTGAACACACCGCCAGGCGTCAACGCGTTGACGCGGATCTCGGTCTCGGCGTAATAGGCCGCCAGGTATTTGGTGAAGCCCATCACGCCCGCCTTGGTGGTCGTGTAATAGACAGGCTTGAAGGCCACGCGTTTGCCGTCCTTGATGTAGATGCGCTGGTCGGGGCCATTCAAACCATACGTTGAACAGATATTAACAATGCTGCCCTTTTTGCCCTGGGCATTCATCTGCCTGACACAGGCCTGCGTGACCAGGAACATGCCCGTCAGGTTGACGTTCAGCGCAGCGTTCCACTGCTCGAGCGGATAATCCTCGAAGGCGCCCGGGGCGATGCCTTTGGCCGCCGCATCGGGATCGAACTTCGGGTCGAGGGCCGCGCTGTTGACGAGGATATCCAGCCGCCCGAATTCCGCCACGACAGCGGCCAACATTGCGTTGACCGACTCGGGTTGGGTGATGTCGGTGGGCACCGCTTTGGCGCGATAGCCATCCGCGACGAGTCCCGCCGCCACTTTCTCGGCAGCCGCACCGTTCAAATCGACCACAGCCACCGCCGCGCCCGCTTCGGCCAGCGTCTTGCAAAACTCGGCGCCGAGCAAGCCCACACCGCCCGTCACCACGGCCACACGGCCCGTAAGATCGAATTTTTCCTGAATTTTCATGATGTCTCCTGTTGCGCGAGATAATATCTCGCGCTACGGTTTATGGCGCGGAATAGATTACGTCGCCGTTGTATTTTTCGATTCGCAATCCCTGGCCGAGCGCCTCGTAATAAGCCGCCGTGGCCTCATCCAGGTTGGCTTCCCTGAAGATCACGATCACGGCCTTGCCCGCGCGCACCTGCTCCTGCAATTCATTCGCACTCTCGATGGTTTCGGGCAGCAGCCCACCAGGCCGCTCCACGTACAGGTAGATCACACCCGGCTGGTTGCTGTGGATGACCACCTCCGCGGGGAGCTTGCGCAATTCCGCAATGGCGGGCGCATCGTACCAGCGCTCGTTGGCGTAGACCTGCCCGCCGTGGCGCAGGTCGACGAGCGACTCGCTCATGCCGACAGCGGATACCGCCAAGAGGACGACCGCCAGCCCGAGGGTGATCCGCTTGCCTGGACCCGGGCCTGCCACCGTTTTCAAGCCGAACGCCAGCAACAGCAGCAGCGAGACCAGCATCGGCGAGATAATGCGCAGCTGGAACTTCGTGGCGGGGTCGAAGAAGGTCATCGTCACGACCAGCGAAAGGAAATAGCCGAAGATATACAGTCCGTTGAGGAACGAAATGACCTCGGGCTGGGGATTCTTTTCGGGCTGAAAGAAACGCGGCAGGCCGGCCTTGAGCGTCCAGGCCAACAGCCCCAGCGCCAGCGCGATCAGGATGATCTCGAACAAGCCATCGATCTTGATCAGACTCAATTGCCAGCTCTGGATCGGAACGAGGAATTCCGAGAAGGTGCGGATGCCCGTGCGCGCATTCGACTCCACAATGGGATGCCAGCCAATGGCGCGGTTGGTGACCGTCCCGCCCACGATGCGGTTGCGGATCGTCCAGGCCAGCACGAACGGGACGAAACCCGCCAGATAAATTCCAGCACTGACAAGTCGCTTGCGCCACTCTTTGTGCAGGATGACCAGCGCCACCACACCCGTGGCCAGCAGGGCCAGCGCGGCGTAGCGCGTCAGGAATGCCAGGCTGGTGATCAAGCCTGCGGCAAAGAGCAGGCCCTCTCCCCAACCCCTCTCCCGAATTCGGGAGCCCCACTGGGGTGCTTCGCGAAGGGGCAAGGGGTGAGGGGAAAAATAAAAGTCAAGCAACAAGAACGTGACCAGCGTGAAGAACACGTACAGCGGCTCGCTCATCGCGTTGGAATGGATTTTGAGCAGCGAGGGAGTCAGCAGAAAAAATGCCGCTGTCAGCAGGCCCACAACCCGTGATTGGGTCATGCGCAGAGCCAGCCAACCCATCAGAAAGGTGTTGAGGCCAAAGAGCAAAATGTTGAGCAGGCGCGCCGCCCGCAGCGGGTCGATGTTCGTGACGAGACTGGTGAACGCCAGCGTCGTGGGAAAGCCGGGCGGAAAGTGTGTGACCGGCCCGGCGCTGACGATCCAGATCTCGCGATAGCCGCGCCCTTCGAGCAGGGAACGCGCGCCCGCCACGTAGGCAATCGAGTCATCGTTCAGGCCGAGTCCCTGCGGGGTGGCGTAGAAAAGCAACCCGCCTCCGGCGATGGCGAGCAAGGCCAGGGCGGCGAAAAAAGCCCAGGTCGGTCGCGGCAGGCGGGAGGCGGGGAAGGGTCTCATTCAACAAAAAACGGAACACGCAACACGAAATCTGTCATCCGCGCTGCGTGTTCCGTCTGATTAACTTTGCGTCAGGTATCCCTGTTTTTCGAGATACTCGATGACCAGGCGGGCGTTCTCTTCCGGGGTCGC
>JBMOMS010000144.1:0-11926 GCA_049324895.1 Chloroflexota bacterium | reverse complement strand
CGTGATGAACGCCGACGGCAGCGACGCGCGTCAACTCACCGACACGCCGCGCTTCGACGAGAACCCGGCCTGGTCGCCAGATGGGAGTCAAATCGCGTTCCAAACCGAACGGGATGGGAACTTCGAAATCTACGTGATGAACGCCGATGGCACAGACCAGCATCCATTCGCGCCGCACAGCCGCGGCGAACTCTGGCCGTCGTGGGGGGGCACCGTACCATCCCCGGCCTCGTCCCAGCCCGCGCGGACTCTCCTCACCGCGGCCGCGTTGACGGACGGTTTCGAGTTCGATAGCCCAGTGGACGAATCTGCCCTCACGCCGCCCGAAGAGTCCGCGCCACCCGCGCACACGTTCGAAGGCCGCCTGGAATTGCTCGGCGAAAACGAAAACGGTCACATCGAATATTTGCGCGGCGAACTGGGGACGGAATACGCCTCCCTGCCGGAGTTCGATTTCGAGTTCGTGCAGGCGGACGGCTGGCTGATTCCCGTTCGACGCGGCAACCTCATCGCCGACCATCCCGTTTGGAACATCATCCTCGAGCCGGGACGCGTCTGGCAGGAGGCGGGCGACAACGGCTTCTCGCGCGCCTCGCTTCCTTTCGCTTTGACCGTCAAAGGCGGGAACGCCGCCTTCAACGGCACGTTGACCTTCCTGTTCGATGACGAGCGGGTCTCGAAGGTCTGGTATCAGGTCACGCAGGAGACCACCACCTACAGCCGCGCCAACCTGTGGGGGTTGCTGGACGCGTCGTATCACGCGGAACCCGTCGCGGGGTCCGAAACGATCCGGGCGGATTTCACCGCGGAGTTGGCCGCGCGGATGCCGGTCAAGCCCATCGAGTCGCTGGCGGAGGATTATCCCGGCGTGGATGTCTCCGCTTTTGGGCGCGGCGTGACTCCCGACCACATGACCTGGTACGGCGTCGCGGTGAACGGCGTCAACTATATCGGCGGATGCCAGACGCGGTTTGGCGTTTATCCCTACTGTGAAGCGATGCGCGCCACATCGTATTCGACGGCGAAGTCGGCCTTCGTCAGCGTGGCGTGGATGCGGCTGGCGCAGAAGTATGACGCGGATGTCGCAAACATGCTCATCAAGGATTACGTGCCGGAATATGCAGACAGCGCGGGAGATTGGGAAAATGTCACGTTCAACCACGCGCTCGACATGGCGACCGGCAATTACGAATCGCCGGGCTACATGACCGACGACGAAAGCGAAAAGATGGGCGTCTTCTTTGGTGCGCAACCCTACGCTGAACGGATCAGAGCCGCGTTCAGCGCGCCTCATCGCGTCGAGCCGGGCACGCGTTGGGTCTACCGCACCAGCGACACCTTTATCCTGACCAGCGCCATGCAAAATTATCTGGCGACTCAGGAAGGCACGGAGGCCGACATCTACCAGTTCGTGGTGGATGAGGTTTACCGTCCGCTCGGACTTGGCCCCGGCGCGTTCACATCCATGCGCACCGCCGACAACGACTGGCAGGGACAGGCCGAGGGCGGCTACGGTCAATGGTGGGTTCCCGACGACATCGCCAAGATCGGAACCTTCCTGCTGAACGGCGGCAAAATCCACGGCGAACAAATCCTGCAACCCGATTTGCTGGCGGCGTCGCTGCAACAGAATCCCGATGACCGCGGCGTGAGCATTGACGGCCAGCGCATGTACAACAATTCGTTTTGGGCGAGTCGCTATCCCCAATCGGGCGGCTATGCGTGCGAGTTTTGGGTGACGCAAATGCTGGGCGTCAGCGGCAACGTGGTGGCGCTGTTCCCCAACGGAATCACCTACTATTATTTCAGCGACAACCAGGAATTCACCTGGGATGCGGCGTTGCGGGAGTCGGATAAAATGATCCCGCTGTGCCATTAGCGCGCGGGGATGGCATGAAAAAATTCCTTGGCCTCCTCTGCCTGATCGTTTTCATCCAGGCCTGTTCCAGCATCCGAGAGCCGAGATCCTCTCCAGTTCCGCCGCCTCCCTCCCCTACACCGACCATGACCCCTGCGATCCCGCTTTTTCCCGACCCCGGCGCAACCACAGGCGCCGCGCTCCCCTCCTTGCAGCAGCTGGGAGTCGATAATGCCGGCGCGATTCGATTGCTGCGCAGCATGAACATTCCCGATTACAGCAAGGGACAACTCAGCCAGTGCAGCCCCGCCTTTAGTCCGGACGGCCGTTTGCTGGTCGGCGCGTGCGGAAAAAACCGCGCGCCTGTTTGGGAGGTGCAGACCGGCGCGCTGGTTTACACGCTCTACGACGCGCCCGTGCAGGTTGCCGCTTGCGCCTTCAGCCCGGACGGAAAGTACATCGCCTGCGGAGGGTTCGATAAAGCCGTCACGTTGTGGGACGCGGCCACGGGTGGGAAGATCGGCAGACTCGACGGTCATACCGCCCCCGTTTGGGACCTCGCCTTTCATCCCGATGGAAAGTCCCTGGCTTCCTGCAGCCTGGGTTTGCTCGGCGGAGGCGCGGGGCGGGGGGATGTCCGTCTGTGGTCGCCGCTCGATGCCCAACCCATTTGGCTATATTCGGGAACCCGGGATTATTTGAGTCTGTCGTTCCACCCCTCGGGAAAGGTCATCGCCTACGGTTCGATTGGCGGCAGCCTGGGGATTCTCGATGCGGAAACCGGCGTGCTTCTCACTGAATTGACCGATTCCCGCCACAATATCGGCGGTATCGCTTACAGCCCGGGCGGCCTCTGGCTGGCGGCTGGCAGTGACGATTGGCGCATCCACCTATGGTCCACATCGAATTACCGACAAGAGGCGATGTTCGAGGGACACAAAGGCTATGTCAACGGCGTGGCCTTCAGCCCCGATGAGACCCTGCTGGTTTCCGGCAGTCACGACAGAACTGTCGGCGTCTGGGATGTGGCGGGGCGCAAGTTAATCACCCAATTGACAGGCCACGAAGGCGAGGTCCTGCGCGTCGCCTTCAGCCCGGACGGAACCCTGATCGCCTCGATCAGTTGGGACGGCACGGTTCGGCTTTGGGGCGCGGTCAAAAAATAGACCTGACCGGCCATAATGATGTCGCTGTGAGGGGGCGCTCCTTACCCGGCGAAGCAATCCCAAAATCCAATTGCGCAGCCGTAAAGGTTGCGCAATTGGTGATGTATAATTTCACAGACCCGCCAAGTCATGATCGCATGTCAGGCTGCCCGTTCCACGCAGGATCCGAAGCTGGCCGCGCGCAACCTGGGCGAGTTCGCCCCCGGCGCACATCATCAAGCCGTGAAAGTAACCATGTCCCGTTTCACCGACCCGCAATACCTCAAGACCGCTCAATACAAGGACTCGTCCAACCTGGACGCGCGCGTGGAAATCCACAAGCGTTTCAGCACGAATCCCCACGGCTGGATGCCCTGGGTCTTCGACCATCTTCTCGTAATGCCTGCAAACGCAAAAATCCTCGAACTGGGCTGCGGGCCTGGCTATCTGTGGAAGGAGAATGCATCCCGCATCCCCCCCGCCTGGGACATCACCCTCTCGGACCTGTCGGCAGGGATGATCGATTCGGCCTGGAGAAACCTGGTCGTCACGGGACGCAGCTACAAGTTCAAGGAGATCGACGCGCAGGAAATCCCTTTTGAAGACGGGACGTTCGACGCGGTCATCGCCAATCACATGCTGTATCACGTCCCTGACCGACCCAAGGCGCTGGCCGAGATCCGCCGCGTGCTCAAGGACGATGGACAACTCATGGCCGCGACGGTCGGCGGGAATCATCTGAACGAAATGGGCGCGTGGATCAGGCGCGCCTCCATGGAACCGCGCCAGGGAAAATTTACCCAGTTGTTCACCCTCGAAAACGGTGGAGATCAGTTGCGCGCGTTCTTTTCCAATGTGACGGTGGATCGCTACGAGGACAACCTCAAGGTCACTGAAGTCGCGCCGCTGCTGGATTACGTCCGATCGATGATCAGCGTGGAGCAATTGTCCATCGAGGAACTGGCGAAGCTCGAAGGCGAGTTCCAGGACATGCTGACCAAAGACGGCGAGATCTTCATCACAAAAGACTCGGGATTATTCGAGGCTAAGAAATAATAACTCAGGCTTTTAGAAAAAATTGCAGGGCGAGTTACTAACTCGCCCTACGGCACAAGGAGCAATCATGGACTGGAAAAATCAAGTCGTGCTCGTCACAGGCGGCACAGGATCGTTCGGCAAGAAATTCACCAAAATCCTGCTGGAAGAAAAGCAGCCGAAGAAGGTCATCATCTTCAGCCGCGACGAGTTGAAGCAGCACGAGATGCAGGTCGGCGGTTACAACGATCCGCGCCTGCGCTATTTCATCGGCGACATCCGCGACCGCGAACGTTTGCTGCGCGCCATGCACGGCGTGGACATCGTCGTCCACGCCGCGGCGCTCAAGCAGGTGCCCGCCTGCGAGTACAATCCGATGGAAGCCATCAAGACCAACATCATGGGCACCGCCAACGTGGTGGAAGCCGCGCTGGATGCGGGCGTCAAGAAGGTCATGACCATCAGCACCGACAAGGCCGTCAGCCCCGCGAATCTGTACGGCGCGACCAAGCTGGCCGCCGAGAAGCTGACCATCCAGAGCAATGCCTATGCCGCAGGGACGGCCACGCGTTACTCCTGCGTCCGCTACGGGAACGTGGTCGGCTCGCGCGGCTCGGTCGTGCCGCTGTTCCTCAAGCAGCGCGGCGGCGGCAGCATCACCGTCACCGATGACCGCATGACCCGCTTCTGGCTCTCGCTCGAACAGGGCGTGCGCTTCGTCATCGACTGCATCGAACAGATGGAAGGCGGCGAAGTCTTCGTCCCCAAGATTCCCAGCACCACGGTCATTGATTTGGCGCGCGCCATCGCGCCCGACGCCGAGATCAAGGTCATCGGCATCCGCGCAGGCGAGAAACTGCACGAGGCGCTCATCTCGGAAGATGAGGCCCGCCACACCATCGAGCTTGAAAAGATGTTCGTGGTGCAGCCCGCCGAAGCCACCTGGTTTGGTTATTCCTGGCAATCCAAAGGTAAAATCCCGCCCGAAGGTTATTTCTATTCGAGCGACAACAACAGCGAATGGCTCGACCTCGAAGGCATCAAGAAATTCATCGCGCCCTTCGAGGAATTGTACGCGCAAGGCAAACTCGAAGGATAATTTTCAGACCTGACAGGTTTCCGAAAACCTGTCAGGTCTTTTGGAATCTAACCATGAAACTTCTCATCACGGGTGCAAGCGGACTGCTCGGAATCAACCTGGCGCTCGACGCCACGTCGGCGCATGAGGTCATCGCGGTGGATCGCGGCAAACTGTCGCGGACGCCGTTCGGCATCCTGCAGGCGGATTTGCTCGATGCGGGGGCGGTGGATTCCGCCCTCGACGCGGCCCAGCCCGACGGGGTGATCCACTGCGCCGCCCTGGCGGACCTGGAGGCCTGCGAGGCGGACCCGGGCCTGGCCCGCCGCCTGAACGCGAATCTGCCCGCGCGACTGGCCCGCGCCTGCAAGGCACGCGGCATCCGCCTGGCGCACGTCTCCACCGACGCGGTCTTCGACGGCAGCAAGCAGGGCGCCTACACCGAGGACGATGCGCCGAATCCGCTGGGAGTGTACGCCCGGACCAAATTGGAAGGCGAGCAGGCCGTCGGGGCGGAGTATCCCGAGGCGGTCGTGGCGCGGGTCAACATCTACGGCTGGAGTCCGAGCGGCAAGCGCAGCCTGGCGGAGTTCTTTTACAACTGCCTGTCCCAAGGCCTGAAGGCCAGCGGCTTTACGGATGTCACCTTCTGCCCCATGCTGGTCAACGACACGGGACGCACCCTGGTGAAGATGCTGGAACGCGGCCTGTGCGGACTGTATCACGTCGTCGGCCCGCAGCCGATGAGCAAGTACCAGTTCGGGGTCGAGGTGGCGCGCCAGTTCGGGCTGGATGAAACGCTGATCTCTCCCAGATCCGTGCTGGATTCTGGCCTGACAGCGCGGCGCGCGCCCAATTTGTGGCTGTCTACTCACAGGCTATCCACAGCTTTGGGCGAAGCCCTACCCGTATTCTCCACAGGGCTTGACCAGTTTTATACACAGTTTCAGCAGGATTATCCACAGAAAATCCGCAGTTATCAACAGGTGTAGCGCAAATTGCCAATTTGCGCTACACAGTTTATCCACAGAAAAAAAACAGTTATCCACAGATTTAGCCCACTTATCCACAATTTCGGAGGAACCATGGATATCACATTCGGAAAACACACCATCGGCCTGAATCACCCCACCTATTTCATCGCGGACATTGCCGCCAACCACGACGGCGACCTGGAGCGCGCCAAGCAGCTCATCCGCCTGGCGAAGGAAGCGGGCGCGGACGCGGCCAAGTTCCAGAATTTCGACGCCCCCAAGATCGTCTCGGATTACGGCTTCAAGGCCATGAGCGGCGGGCAGGTCTCGCACCAGGCTACGTGGAAGAAGTCGGTGTTCGAGGTCTATAAGGGCGCGTCCATCCCGTTCGAGTGGTCGAACATCCTGAGTGAAGAGTGCAACGAGGTCGGCATTGACTACTTCTCCTCGCCATACGATTTCCAGGCCATTGACCACCTTGACCGGTACGTGGAGGTCTACAAGGCCGGCTCCGGTGAGATCGACTGGATCGAGGCGCTGGAGCGCATGGCCTCCAAGGGCAAGCCGTTCTTCGTCGCCACAGGCGCATCCACCATCGGCGAGGTGCAGAAGGCGGTTCATGCCATCCTCAAGATCAACAGGCAACTGGTGCTGATGCAGTGCAACACCAATTACACCGCCAGCCCGAAGAATTACGACCACCTGCACATCAACGTGCTCAAGACCTACGCCAGCATGTTCCCCGATGTGATCCTGGGACTCTCCGACCACACCCACGCCGTCTCGCCTGTCATCGCCGCCGTGACATTGGGGGCGCGCGTCATCGAGCGCCACTTCACCGACAGCAACGACCGCGAAGGCCCCGACCACAAGTTCGCCATGAATCCCGAGAATTGGGCGAAGATGGTCGAGGAGACGCGCCTGGTCGAGCGCGCGCTCGGTTCCGCGGACAAGTTCATCGCGGCCAACGAAGTGGACACCGCCATCGTCCAGCGCCGCTGCCTGCGCGCCGCGCGCGAGGTCAAGGCGGGCGAGACCTTCACCCGCGACATGATCGACGTGCTGCGCCCCGCCACCCCTGGCGCGATCAAACCCGACCAGATCGAGAATGTGCTCGGCACCAAGGCGCTCTTCGATATGCCGCTCGGCAAGGAACTGCGCTGGACGGATTTGGGCGCGTGAGTTTGGCGTTTCAAGTTTCACGTTCCACGTTTCAAGCGAGCGTGGTGGATGAGATCACATTGCCTATCAAAACAACAAAGGAGGATGAGATGGCGACGATCACGAGATTCGAGGATTTGATTGCGTGGCAGGAAGCGCGGAAATTGGTGAGATTGGCTTACGCGGTTACGTCGAAAGGGTCGTTTGCAAAGGATTTTGAAATGAAGGAGCAGTTTCAGTCTGCGGCTCTTTCTGCAATGACAAATATCGCGGAAGGATTTGATAACGAATTGTCCATCGAGTTTGCCCGTTTCCTCGGGATGGCGCGTCGCTCTGCCGTCGAGGTTCAGTCTTTGTGTTATGCGGCACTTGACGTCAATCACATGAACCAAGAGGATTTCCAGGCCTGTTATGACCAGGCGAAAAAGACTCAAGCCATTATCGGTGGACTAAAGAAAGCCGTTCTCAAAAATCCTCATCGCCCCGCCAAACCCCCATCGCCATCGAAACCTTGAAACATGAAACCTGGAACTTGAAACTTTGAAAATTCTCTACCTCTCCCTCGGCTACTGCACCCACGACCACCGCTTCTTGTCGGCCATGACGAGCGGTGGTCATGACGTTTATTTTGTTCAATTGGAAGGCAATCGGCGGCAGGTGGAGGATCGTCCCGTGCCCGCAGGTGTTCACATGGCGCTGTGGAAGGGCGGGAAGAAACCTTTCGAGTGGCGTGACCTGCCTGCGCTGGTGCTCGACCTCAAGCGGCTGATCCGCGACTTTCAGCCCGACCTGATCCACGCGGGGCCGATCCAGACCTGCGCCTTCCTCGCCGTGCTGACGGGCTTCCGCCCGATTCTGACCATGTCGTGGGGCTTCGACCTGATGGACGACGTCCACCGCAACCGCTGGTGGGAAGCTGTTACACGTTACACGCTGAAGCGCTCCACCTTTTTTACCAGCGACGCCAACGTGACCCGCGACAAGGCCGTGGCCTACGGCATGAACCCCGAGCGCACGGTCGTCTTCCCCTGGGGCGTGGATTTGCAGCATTACGCACCGTCCACCGTCCAACATCCGCCGTCCAACTTCACTCTGTTTTGCAATCGCTCCTGGGAACCGCGCTACGGCGTGGACGTCCTCGCGAAGGCCTTCGTCAAGGTAGCGGCGACCCGGCCCGAGGTCGGGTTGATCCTTTTGGGCGGCGGCTCACAGGGCGGGGCCCTGCGTCAAATCCTGACGAATGGCGGGGTGATCGAGCAGGCCCACTTCGGCGGACATATCGCCCAAAAAGACCTGCCAAGCTGGTATCATCAGGCGGACCTGTACATTTCGCCCTCGCACGTGGACGGTTCGTCCGTCTCGTTGATGGAGGCCCTGGCCTGTGGCCTGCCCTGCCTCGTCTCCGACATCCCCGCCAACAAGGAATGGGTGACCGAGGGCGAAAACGGCTGGCTCTTCCGCGACGGGAACGTGGATGACCTGGCTGCGAAAATTTTGCAGGCCATCGAACGGCGCGAAACGCTGGCGCAGATCGGGCGGAACTCCCGCTCGGTTGCCGAGGCCCGCGCCGATTGGAAGAAGAACACCGAAACGTTGATGAAAACCTATGCAGCGGTGATCCATTTGAAGTAGGAGGCTCCCATGTTGTTCTCCCTGATCGTGATCATTGCGGTCGCCATTGCGGCAGTGATCTTTTCCTCGTATAACACGGCCGTTGTGGATGTTTCCCTGTTCGGGTTTATGGTATCCGGTCCGCTCGGCCTGATTCTGATCATCGCCTTGAGTCTGGGTGTGTTGATCGGTGTGATCCTGATGACGCCGGGCGCGATCAAGAACCAGGTGATCGTATCGCGTCACAAGAAGCAGCTTGCCAAAATGGAACACCCCCCCGTCAAGCCTGTGGAAAAAAATAAACCTCTGGAGGAATAATGCTGACCCTGAACGACCTCGTTGCTGGATTTCGCTCCTTGGGCGTGGAGGCGGGCGACACCCTGCTGGTCCACAGCTCGTACAAATCCCTCGGCCCCGTGGACGGCGGCCCGCAGACCGTCATCCGCGCCCTGGAGCTGGCCCTCGACACCGAGCATGACGGAACGCTGATCATGCCGACCTTCAACTTCGACTTCAACAAGGGCCAGGCCTGGGACGTGCGCTCCACCCCGTCGAAGATGGGCGTGCTGACGGAAATTGTCCGCCAGGACCCGCGCGCAAAACGGGTCTTCCATCCGTTTTATTCGTTCGCGATTTTGGGCAAACACGCGGAGATGCTGGGCGGCCTGCGCTACAAGAGCGCCTACGAGCGGAACTCGGTCTTCGGCAAGCTGCGCGACCTGGACGGCAAGATCATGGTCATTGGCCTGTCCTACAACGACAGCATGACCTTCTTCCATCACATCGAACAGATGGAAGGCGTGGATTATCGCTTCCTCAAGCAGTTCACGGGCCAGGTCACCGATTCGGACGGCAACACCTACACCGACACCTTCGAGATGCTCGTGCGCGACATCGACAAGGGCGTGCTGACCATGGTCGACCCGATGGGCGCGTTGATGGAGGAACGAGGCGTCATCCAATCCGCGCAGATCGGCGAGGCGGCGGTCAAGCTGATGAAGGCCAACGAGGCCTACGCCTTCACCGCCCGCGAGATGCGGCGCGATCCGTATTTGTTGTATTACATAAAGAAAGATGAATAGAGAACAGAGATTAGAGAGTAGTCCCCACGCCCGTAAGGGATAATCGCCACTCGTAAATCGTATGAAACCAACCACCTCCCTCAAATCCATCCTGGCGGAATTTCTGCCGTTGCACCGCACCCTGGCCTCTGACGACCATGACAGGACACTGGAGATCGTCGGCTCGTACATGCCCGAGTCGTCCAACTACACGGTCGAGACCTACGCGCCCCTCACCAAGGTGTGGACCTGGCAGGTGCCCGAGCGTTATGTGGTACATAAAGCCTATCTTGAGATCGAAGGCGGCGAGCGTGTGGTGGACTTCAAGGACAATCCGCTGCACATCGTCTCGTACTCGCTGCCGACCGACAAGCTGCTGACCTTCGACGAGCTTCAGCCGCACCTGTACTTCAACGAGAAACTTCCGCACGCCATCCCGTGGATCTTCAAATATTACGAGCGCGATTGGGGCTTCTGCCTGCCGAAGAATCTCTTCGACAGCCTGCCGCGCGACAAAAAATATCATGCGGTCATCGATGTCGAATTCATCACCGACCCCGCGCAGGGATTCAAGGTGGCCACGGCGGTCGTCCACCCCGAGGGCGGACCCAACCCCGAGGCGGGCGAGATCGTCGTCCAGGCGCATACCTGCCACCCCGCCCAGGCCAACGACGATGGTGCAGGCGTGGTCAGCGCCATCGAGCTGGCGCGGCGCCTCGCCCAGAATCCGCTCCCGGCAGGGTCGATGAGCGTCCGCTTCTGGTTTGGGCCCGAGACCATCGGCACCATCGCCTGGCTGGCCCACAACGAGGACATCATCCCGCATCTGCGCGGCGGCATCTTCATGGAGATGACAGGCAACCAAAATCAAATTGCCTGGCATCATTCGCGTCAGCACAAGCATCTTTTGGATCGGGTTACGAGTTACGTGTTACGGGATACGCCCCACGACGAGCGCGACTTCGCCGCCGCGCCCGCCAATGACGAGCGCGTCATCAATGGGCCGGGCGTCAACGTGCCGTGCATCTCGATCAACCGCTGGCCCTACGACGAGTATCACACCACCGACGACAACCTCGACATCATGCACGAGGATATGCTGGTCGGCGCGGCGGACCTGGCTGAGCAGATCATCCGCATCTACGCCACGAACTACATTCCAAAGCGCACCTTCCGCGGCCCCGTCTTCCTGAGCGGCAACGGCCTGTGGGTCGACTGGCGCGAGAACTGGGCGCTCAACCGCGCCATCGAAAAGATCATGATGCGCTTCGAAGGCCAGCACACTATTTTCGACATCGCCGAGCAGGTCGGCCTCGATTACTGGATGGTGCGCGACTACGTCGAGAAATTCCGCGCCAAAGGATTTGTCAAGCCACTGCCGATTCCCTCCGAGGCGCAGACTGCGTAGGGCAAATTGCAATTTGCCCCACAGAAAAAATATGAAACCAAGAATTGTTGCCATCATTCAAGGACGCATGTCCTCCTCGCGCCTGCCCGGAAAAATTCTGGCGGACATCGCGGGCCAGCCCATGCTGACTCGCGTCTTCGCGCGGACCTCGCGGGCGGCCACCGTTACCGAAACCGTTTTCGCCACGACGACCGATCCCAGCGACGACCCTGTGGCTGAGTACTGCGACTTCAGCGGCATCCCGTTCACGCGCGGCAGCCTGTACGACGTGCTCGACCGCTATTATCAAGCCGCGAAAGAGGCCAAAGCGGACATCATCGTCCGCATCACCGCGGATTGTCCAGTGATCGACCCTGCGTTGATCGACGATGTGGTCAACACCATCCTCGATGGCGAATATGACTTCGTCTGCAACCGCCTCCCACCGACCTGGCAGCGCACCTATCCCATCGGCCTGGACGTGGAAGCCTGCACTTTCAATGCCTTGGAAAAAGCCTGGAAGGAAGCCAAAGAACCCCAACACCGCGAACATGCCATGCCGTATTTTTACGAAGGCGTTCAATTTGAGTCAAAGGTCAAAGGTCGAAAGCCCGAC
>JBMOMS010000143.1:82962-87415 GCA_049324895.1 Chloroflexota bacterium | reverse complement strand
GGGGAAGAAGCCCCACAGCGCATACGCGCCGACGCCGTATAAGATACCTTTATTCATATTCACCTCTGGCCGAACCAATGGGATGCAACGAGGAATTGTAGGCGGAAATTATACTCCGCGCGGGATGCTGCATTTGTAAATAAAAAGCGGACGGCATCACACCGTCCGCCAGCAGGTCATGTTCGTAATGCGACCTTCACGACGAAGTTGGAAGCGCCTGGTAACCTTTTTTCTTCACCGCCGCCAGGATCTGTTCCTCGCTGACCTGCGCCTCGTCGAACACGACGGTCATCTGTTGTTTGTGATAGCTGGCGTTGATCTCACGAATGCCAGGCAGGTCATCCTCGATGCCTTCGAGTTTCATCGAGCAATTCGAGCAGTGCATGTCGGGGACGGAGTAGGTTTTCTTGATCATGAGCGCCTCACTCAAATACGATCTGGCCCGTGTACATGCCCATCGAGCAGGTGAAGAACATCTTCGTGCCTGCGGCCTGGGCGGGGATATCCACGGTAACGGTGCCCGTGTCGGGCAGGAGCCGGTAATAGTTCAAATCTGGGATGACGAAATCGCGAGCGCAGGAATAGGTCTGGTTCGTAACCAGGCTGAGGGTGACGGTCTGTCCTGCGGGCGCTTTGAGCGTTTGCGGGAAGTAGCCATCCGCCCGAACCATGAGCGTGATCCCACCCGTCGAGGAAGCCGGCGCGGAAACTGGGCTGGATGACGGGAGCAGGCCGCGAGTCAGGTTCTCGAAGGAGAGCGGGGAACCCAACAGGTTGAGCGCGCCGTTCAGGGTCACGAGTCCCAAAACCAGCACCGTCACAGCCACAAATCGCATGAAGAATTTTTCCAGGCGCGCGCCCAGTTCAGTGGTCAGGTAGGCAACGATGAAAAAGACGGGGCTGGTGCCGAGCGTGAAGGCGAACAGCAACGCCGCGCCTGCCAGGGCGCTGCCCGTGCCAAGCGCGGTTGCCAGCATGGCCTGGGTCACGCCGCAGGGGATGAAGACCGTCAGTGCGCCGAGGAAAAGCGGAGTAAACAGTTCCGTGCCGTTCCTAGCCGTGCGGCGGATGTAGCGCGTAATGAACTTGGGCGGCTCGACGGAGAAATAGCGGAAGATCGGATGCACGTTCAACATGCGCAGGCCGTTGCCCAGCATGAAGACCGCAACGGCGATCATCAGCACCGCACGGGTGACGGGGCTGAAGGTCAGGAAGGAGCCTGCCCAGCCGAAGAGTGCGCCCAGCAGAGTGTACATCACGAGTTTGGAGGACAGGAACAGCAGAATCGGCAGGGCGCTGTTGGAGCGCTTCGGCTGGACTTTGATCTTCCCCTTTTTGCCCTGCGGCATATCCTGAAGATAATCCTGCTCGATCTGGTGCGCCAGCGAACTGGCCAGCAGGCCGCCCTGCACCGCCAAACAACTCAGTCCGCCTGTCGTCACGCCCGTGACAAAGGCCACCATCAACTGGCTCATCGAAAACGCGCCGACGTCCACCGCCACGCCCTGCTGTCCCAGCGACGGATTAACCAGCATGAGGGCGGCTACGGCGACCAACAAGATGCCCAGCGCCGTCAGCACAACGGGATCCACATTGGGAGATGAGGGTTTCGATGGCATGATTAAATTTTCTGTCCGCGCAGGCGCAGACTGTTGCTGACCACAAACACACTGCTGAACGCCATCGCGCCAGCCGCCAGCATCGGGTTGAGATAACCCAGCGCCGCAGCGGGGATCAAAATGATGTTATAGAAGAACGCCCAGAACAGGTTCTGTTTGATCGTCGCCAGCGTCTTGCGCGAGAGCGAGATGGCGCGCCCCACGCCGCGCAGGTCGCCGCTCATCAACGTTACGGGCGCAGCCGCCATGGCCACATCCGTGCCCGTGCCGATGGCAATTCCTACGTCCGCCTGGGCCAGCGCGGGCGCATCGTTCACGCCGTCGCCGACCATGGCAACAATCTGGTCAGAAGTCGAAGGTCGAAGGTCACCTGACCTTTGACTTTTGACTTTTGACTGAAGGCTCTTCACTTCACTTGCCTTCCCCGCTGGCAACACTTCCGCGAGCACCACATCGATGCCAACCTGCTTCGCAATGGCTTCGGCGGTCTTCTGGTTGTCGCCCGTGATCATGGCAACCTTCAGCCCCAGCCGATGCAATTCCTGGATGGCCTCGACCGAGCCGTCCTTGAGCGTATCCGCCACGGCGATGATGCCCGCGATCTGATCGTCCACGGCGACCAGCATGGCAGTCTTGGCCTCGGATTGCAGACGGTCGACCTCGGACTGGATTCCGCTTAAGGAGAGATTCCGCGCCTGCATCATTCTCACGTTCCCGACGGCAACCAGCCTGCCCTCGACCTCGGCCTGGACACCGTTCCCAGGCTCGGCCTTGAACCCAGCCGCTTCCGCCAAAACCAATCCGCGACGGGTGGCCTCGGCCCAGATGGCCTCTCCCAGCGGATGCTCACTGCCTCTTTCAACGGATGCAGCCAAACGCAGGAAATCGTCATTTGTAATTGGTAATTGGTAATTGGTAACGATGTCCGTCACCGCAGGTTGACCCTTCGTGATCGTGCCCGTCTTGTCCAGCACCACCACATCGATACGGCCTGCCCGTTCGAGCGCCTCGCTGGTGCGGAAGAGGATGCCCGCCTCCGCGCCCTTGCCCGTTCCCACCATGACGGCGGTCGGCGTGGCCAGGCCCATCGCGCACGGACAGGCGATCACCAGCACGGCCACCATGTTGATCAACGCGCGCGTGAAGTTGTCCATCTCCGCGTTGACGGGCAGGGCAGGCCCGAAGAAATACCAGCCGATGAAGGTCAGCGCCGCAATGCCGATCACGGCAGGGACGAAGATGCCCGAGACCTGATCCGCCAGTTTTTGGATGGGCGCCTTGCTGCCCTGCGCATCCTCCACCAGTTTGATGATCTGCGCCAGCGCAGTCTCCCTGCCGACCTTGGTCGCCTCGAACTTGAGCAGGCCCAGCTTGTTGAGAGTCGCGCCGATGACGGGTTCGCCAGGCTTCTTCTCCACGGGCATGGATTCCCCCGTCAGCATCGATTCGTCCACGGCCGAGCGGCCTTCGACGACCACGCCGTCCACGGGGATTTTCTCGCCAGGGCGCACCAGCACCATATCGCCGACGCGGACTTCATCCACGGGCACTTCGGTCTCGACACCGTCGCGGATAACGCGCGCGGTCTTGGCGCGCAATCCCATCAGCTTCTTGATCGCCTCGGAGGTGCGTCCCTTGGCGCGCGCTTCGAGATATTTGCCCAAACGAATCAGCGTGATAATCACCGCCGCCGTCTCGAAATAGACATGCCCGCCGATGATCCCGAGCGTGATGAAGATCGAATAGAAATACGCAACCGACGAACCCATCGCGATCAGCACATCCATGTTGGCCGAGCCGTTGCGCAGCGACTTGTACGCGCCGACGTAATACTGCCAGCCCACGTAGAACTGCACGGGCGTGGCCACCGCCCACATGGCGTAGTGAACCCACTCCGCGTGCGCCCACATGCCGAGCAGACCGAAGTCACGCGCCATCGAGAAAAGGAAGAGCGGCACGGTAAAGAGCAGACCGATCCACAGCAAATTGCGCTGTTCGGTAATCTCGTGCTCGCGCGCCTGCGCTTCCGCGTCTTCGGTATTGCCGCCCAATTCGAGCGCCTCGAATCCAGCAGCGCTCACCGCGCGGCGGATCTCGGCCTGGCTGATGACGGTCGGCACATACTGGATGCGCGCTTTCTCGGTCGCAAAGGTGACCTGCGCTTCGAGCACGCCGTCCAGTTTGGACAAAGCCTTTTCGAGGCGGCGGGCATCGTTGTCGTCGGCCAGGCGCTTGATGACCAGGTCGGCTTCGCCCGTGGCCACGCCGTAGCCCGCCCGCTGCACGCGCGCGATCACATCCGTCAGCACCAGCTTCGAGGCGTCGAACTCCACGGTGGCGCGCTCCGAGGACAGGTTCACCACGGCGGTCTGCACGCCATCCAGTTTCTTAAGGTTGCGCTCCACTGTGGCGACACAGTTGGCGCAGGTCATGCCAGTGATGGGGAGGGTGAGTTGTTTCGTATCGGTCATTTCAATCCTTTAAAAAAACCTGACAGGTCTCACAGAGTCTGCGGATAAACAGACTCCGCGGTCTGCGCATGGATCATGGTCAATTACGGCGCGGATGAGACCTGTCAGGTTTCGTTTCTTACAAAGCCAGCAGTCCCTCGGCGGGATAGTTGATCTCGGCCAGCAGCGACTTGATCTTCTGCTCGTCGGCGGGGGCATCGAAGGTGATGACCACCTTCTTGGTGTCGATCTCGGCCTTCACGGACTGGACACCCGCCAGTTCGGCGACTTCGGTCTCGATGGTGTGGGTGCAATGTCCGCAGGAAATCGCGGGGACGGTGTAGGTAACGGTAGTCATGGTTTATTTCTCCTGGAAATGAATTG
>JBMOMS010000143.1:3744-82862 GCA_049324895.1 Chloroflexota bacterium | reverse complement strand
TTGGGATTGTTCTTCGCGCTGAGCGGAGTGAGGCCCGAATGGGCCGAATGTAGTCGAAGCGCATATAACCGTCCTTCGACTTCGCTCCCTGGCGGTCGCTCCGCTCAGGACGTAGATTACACTTTATTGGCCATATCGAACACTTCGGTGATCTCTTTCAGCACACGCTCGCGTTCCTTCTGGTCGTCACCCTGGATGGCGGTGATCACGCACGAGTTCAGGTGGTTCTCCAGAATTTGCGAGCTGACCTTGTTCAGGGCTGCCTCCACCGCCTGGATCTGACGGATGATGTCGATGCAGTAGGCATCCTCTTCCACCATGCGGATGACGCCTTTCAGGTGGCCTTCGATTGTTTTCAAACGGCGGAGCGAATTATCGTTTTCCATGGGTACCTCAATCTCTCTGAGCGCGTCAATCCTTCGGCTCTTACCCCCCCCAGGGGGGATGGGTATATCTATCTTATCATAAGGATGGGCCGAGTCAAGAAAATCAGGCCCAGGAAAGTAATCTTTTTGGAGGACATTTGTCTCCTTCTGGGAATTCCCGCCACAGTCGGAATTGTCCACCCTTTTGACTGTATAATCACGCCCATGAAAAAATTTTACCCATTCCTGGCTGGACTGTTGGTTGGTTCCGTTTTACTGGCCGCCTGCGGCTCTCCAGCGACGCCTGACCCACAGATCCAAATCCGACAATCGGTGGCCGCCACCCTGGCCGCCATCCCCACCCCCACCCGCTCGGAAATGCCCGTGCCCATTCCGACCGCCACGCCCTTTAGCCTGGTCGGCCTGTTCTGCGAATATCAGTTCTGCATCGGGCACCCGCCCGAGATGGCCTTCTTCGATGTCAGCGCCCAGCAGAACCCGGGCAACGTCAGCGGCTACGCGCAAGGGATGCTGGCCGCCTATAGCGCCAACCTGTTCATCCAGGTGCTCTGGCAAACCGCGCCCGGCGCCAGCGACCCGCAATTCCTGATGGACTTGATCCAGGATGACGCCTACGATACCCGCACAGGCGAGATGAGCGCCAAACTGGTACAAAACATGAACGTGCTGTACACCTCCATCGGCAGCAACGCCTCGCCCATGCTGCCTTTCGGCGGAGTCGGCGGCTGGACCTGCGGCGACCGCGTCTTCGCCTGGAAGGCCTACACCCCAGACAGCGGCTCGGCCCAGGCACTCTTCGACAATGCACTGGCGCGCTTCACCTGCGGACAATAAATGCCTGACCTGCTTCACACCACCACCCTGGGGGATGTCCTCATCCGCACCGCCACGCTGGCCGACGCGGAGGGCTACCGCGCCCTGCGGCTGGAGGCGCTCCTCAAGCATCCCACCTCCTTTGGGCAAAGCTACGAAACGATCCTGGCCCAGCCGCAACGTTACTGGCTCGAACGCCTCGAACCCAACCCAAATCAGCGCCTGTATTTTGCCGAACATGGCGAGACATTGGTCGGCATGACCGGCATCGTGCGCAGCGACGCCCCCAAATTCCAGCACAGCGCCACCATCTGGGGCGTATACGTCAAAGAAGCCTGGCGCGGGCAACATATCGCCGAGGCCCTGATCCGCGCCTGCCTGGAGTGGGCCAAGACTGGCGGTGTGGTTGTCGTCAAACTGGCGGTGGTGGCCGGCAACCAGCCCGCCATCCGCTGCTACGAACGGCTCGGCTTCCAGACCTACGGCATCGAGCCGCAGGTTATTTTCTATGCGGGGAAATATTACGATGAATACCTCATGTCCCGCCCCGTGGAGGCGTGATAACACTCAGCGCATGAAAGCCTGGCAGGTGCAATCTCGATCATCCGACGGCTCCGCAAGGGCTGTCAAAGTCGCCGCTGTTCGCATCAGTGCTTGTCCCCGTCGACCCGACAGGCTCATTGACAGGAGACCACCGCAAAGTTGACGTTGGTGATGGTCAGCGGGCCGTATCCGTTGGCGAATTCCAGGGTCGGATTTTTGAAATAGCCCACGGTCATGCCGGCGGGAACTCTTAACGTGACGGCTTGCGCGGTGCTGGTCAACTGCCAGGAGTATTGGCTCTTGTGCTCCCAGTCCTCCGCCGACCCGCCAAACAAGCGGGCGGCATCCGCGCGGCTGCCGGGGCAATCGCTTTTACCAGGCCCCGAGTTGTACACGGTTGAGTCGGGCAGCTGTTTTTGCACTTCCTTGAGCAGTAATTCCTGCGGGGGCTTGATGGTCGGGGCGGCAGCCTGGGCGCGCTGCTCGAACCAGCCGCTGAAATACAAACCGACCACCATCGCCAGCAGCAGCAGCAGGGTCAGAGCCGCTGCCGTTCCCAGCCAGGCAAATTTTGCAGATTGTTTCCTGGCCGCCTGCCCCTGCATGGCTTTCAAGCGGGCAAAAGCGCGGGCGGCCTGATCGGGCCTCGCGCCCGCCTGCAGCAGGATTACCTCGATCATCTTCGGCTGGTTGCCCAGGCGGTACATGCCCAGGGCGCGCTCCATGACTTCATCATCCGTGAAGGAGGGCGGCGGGGCGGGAGCGGCTTCGACCTCGGGAACCTGCCGCGAAAGCAGGGACGGGCGGTCGCGCAGCGCCAGGGCGCGCACGGCGAATATCTCCGTCCAGCGGAAGCGCAGTTTTTCATATAGCTGGTCGTAATCATCGGGGATGTGCTTGAGGCGCACCAGTTTCCCGCCCTGCTCCACTTCGAAAGACAGCTCGCAATGTTTGCAGACGAAATAGTCGGCGTAGCCCGCCAGATGCACCACGGAAAAGCCAGCCGCCCCGCAAATGGGGCAATGTCCATTTCCTGCCCAGGCGTCGGGAATATCCCGACGGGGCGTCAGTTCTGCTTCCTGTTGATTCCCCTGTGTGCTCATTCGATCATGCCCTCCCAAAAAAACAAATCCCGTTTTCTGTGGCAAACAAAGGCCTGGAATGAGTGCCGGGGCCCTGGAAAATTATAAGTCCTTCGTCGTGAACCCGGCCTATCACTCCTGTTAGGAAACATCCCTATGCCCGCTTGGCCTCCTGCCACAGGGCTTCCATCTCATCCAGCGACAGGTCCGACAGGTTGCGGCCCTGGGCCTTTGCGCCCGCTTCGATGTGGGCAAAACGTGTCTTGAACTTCAGGTTGGTTCCGCGCAGGGCAGATTCGGCGTCCACCTTCTTCCAGCGCGCCAGGTTGACCAGCGCGAAGAACAGGTCGCCCAATTCCTCGGCCACGTGATCGGGTTCGGAAGCTTCCTGCACTTCGCGGATCTCCTCGAGAACCTTCTCCAGCACGCCCGCGATCTCGGGCCAGTCGAATCCCACACGCGCGACGCGGTCCTGGTACTCCTGCGCCTGGATCAGGGCCGGCAGGGCGGCAGGCACGCCGTCGAGGATGCCCTTCTTTTCCTTTTTATCCTTGCGTTCCTTTTCCTTCAGTTTCTCCCAATTTTGCAGCACCCCCACGACGCCGTCCACCTCGGCCTCGCCGAACACGTGCGGGTGGCGACGGACGATCTTATCGTAGATGCCCTTCACCACGGCATTGACGTTGAAGTCGCCCGCCTCGTTGGCGATCTGCGCGTTGAGCATGATCTGGAGCAGCAAGTCGCCGAATTCCTCGCGCATCGCGTCCGCATCCCCGCTGTCGATGGCGCCCAGGGCCTCGTAGGATTCCTCCAGCAGGTGGGTGCGCAGGCTGGCGTGGGTCTGTTCGCGGTCCCAGGGACAGCCGTCGGGCGCGCGCAGGTGGGCGACAATCTCCTGGAAGGCCTCGAAACTCATGCCCGCCGCCAGGGGCGGGATGTACAGGCTGGCAGCGCCATCGAAGCCCCACTCCCCCAGTCTTTCCTCCCGCTTCCCGCCCTGCGCCGCCAGGCACACCAGATGTTCCTGGGGATACACAGACAACAGCAGCGCCTTGACCTGCGCGGCCAGTTCCGCCGAGTCGATGCCGGTTAGCAGGGTGGCGCAATCGGGCGGGGTCGGCAGGACGTGAGCCGGGCGCAGGGTGCGCGCGTCGAGCAGGACCAGCCGCGGGGGCGGCTGGATGCCGAGCGTTTCGAAGGTCGCAGCGATCTGGGTCAGGTCCATCAGAATCTCCTGGAAATTAAAACGTAAAACGTAATCCGTAAAGTGACCCTTACGAATTACGCATTACGTACCACGCAATGGATGGCGGAAGCGGGTTTAGCGCTTGGTGTAGGTGGGGGCCTTGCGGGCGCGCTTGAGGCCTGGTTTCTTGCGTTCCTTGATGCGGGCATCGCGGGTCAGCAGGCCGAATTTGCGCAGGGCGGAGGTCCACTCGCCGTTGATGAGCAGCAGGGCGCGCGCCAGGCCCAGGCGGACAGCCTCGGTCTGGCCGGTCGGACCGCCGCCGTTGACAACCACGGTCACGTCGTAGCGCTGGCTGTCCTCGCCAACCGCCAGGAAGGGGCGCAGGATGTCCTGCAGGTCGCCCAGGCGGCTGAAATAGGCGGCAGCTTCCTTGCCGTTGACCATGAACTTGCCGGAGCCGTTCATCAAGCGCACGCGGGCGCTGCTTTCCTTGCGGCGGCCCACGCCTTCAAAATATTGAACAGACATAATCGCTCTCCGTTCCTTTCTACTTCAATTCCTCGGGCTGATGCGCGCCGTGCGGGTGGCTGGGCCCGGCATAGATCTTCAGGCGCTTGAGCAGGGAGCGGCCCATGCGGTTGTGCGGCAGCATGCCCCACACGGCATCGCGCAGGGCGCGATCGGGGTACTGCTTGAGCTGGTCTCGCAGGCTGATGCTCTTGATGCCGCCGGGGTAGCCCGAAACCCGATAATAGAACTTGGTATCGAGGCGGCTGTTCGTGCGGGTGCCGGTCACGGTCAGGCTGCCGGCGTTCACCACGACCACATAGTCGCCCATCTCCACGCCGGGCGTGAAGGTCGGTTTGTGTTTGCCGAGCAGGATGTGGGCAATGCGGGTCGCCAGGCGGCCCAGGTTCTGGCCGTTGGCATCCGCCACATACCACTTGCGCTCGATTTCGCTCGCCTTCGGATAGTACGTCTTCTGTTGCACTTTCGTCTCTCCGTTTCGTTATTTTTTGCTTCCAGATGATCTAGTAGTGAACCTCGACCAGGGTCAAACCGTGGGCGGGGGCCAGGCCTGCGGGAAGCTCCCCTGCGGGAACTTCAGCCGGCCCTGCCAGGGACTTGGCCACAACTTGCGCCGAAACCCGTCCCTGTGCGAACGCCGCCTGGACGAAGACCAGCCGCCGCACCATGCGGTACAAAAAAGCATCCGCCTGGATTTCGAACTGCCACTCGTCTTCTTCCACAGGGCGCCACCCGGCTTGCATCACGGTGCGCACGGTCGTTCCCATGGGGCCGGTCGGGGAACCGAAAGCCGCAAAGTCGTGCGTGCCGATCAGCAGCGAGGCCGCCTGGGCAAGGAGTGCGCCGTCCACCGCGGGCCAGGTCCGCCAGGCCGTTTTTTCGCGTAACGGGTCGCGAACGGGATGGCTGAACAGGCGGTAGCGGTAGCGGCGGGAGACCGCGTCGAAACGGGGATGAAAATCCGCCGCAACAACACGGGCCTCGCGCACAGCCAGGTCGACAGGCAGGCTGGCGTTCAGGGCGCGCATCAGGTCTTCGTCCGCATGGGACCATTCGAGGTCGAATGCGGCCACCTGTCCGCTGGCGTGAACGCCCGCATCCGTCCGCCCGGCGATGAGGACCGAACGGTCGGACCATCCCAGTTTGCGCAGGGCTTTTTCCAACTCGCCCTGCACGGTTCGGGAGTTTGCCTGCCTCTGGCTTCCCATAAAATGGGCGCCGTCGTAGGCAAGGATCACCTGGTAACGTGCCATGTCAGTTGGCGGTCTGCCAACCGTCCATCACAAAATTATTCTTCGACCAGTTCGAGGATGACCATCTCAGCCGAGTCGCCCAGGCGGGGACCGAGCTTGAGAACGCGCGTGTAGCCGCCCGGACGGGTGGCAAAGCGCGGGGCAATATCATCGAACAGGCGCTGGACCAGTTGATTGTCGCCCAGGCGGGAAGCCACCAGGCGGCGGGCGTGAACCTTGGCGCTGTCACTGGATTCGGCGCTGTTGCGCGCGATGGTGATCAGGCGCTCGGCTTCGCCGCGAATGGCGGCCGCCTTGGCCTTGGTGGTATGGATCCGCTCGTGGGTAAAGAGCTGTTTGATTAGGTTGCGGCGCAGGGCGATTCGCGCGCTCATGCTCCGTCCCAATTTGTAACCAGAAACCGAATGTCGCATCTTTCAATTACTCCGCAGAGTTCGTATCGTCTTTCAGGAAGCCTTTTTCGCGCATTTTCTGGCGCAATTCATCCAGGCTCTTTTCGCCAAAGTTGCGGATGCTCATGACCGCCGTCTCACCTTTTTCGAGCAGGTCGAGCACGTCGCCGACCGTGGTGATGCCCGTGCGCTTCAGGGAGTTGAAGACGCGCACCGAAAGGTCAAGGGCTTCCACAGGGGTCTCGGCCACTTCACTGCTCAGGCGGGTGCCGCTTACTTCGCGTTCGACGGCCACCGTCAGGGTCTCTTCATTGACGCCCGCAATGTAGCGCAGGTGGTCGATGAGGATTTTGGCCGAGGTGCTGAGCGCGCGCTCCGGCGAAATGGTGCCATCCGTCCAGATATCGAGGACGAGCTTGTCGTAGGCAGTGCTCTGACCCACGCGGGCCGAGACCACTTCCCAATTGACGCGCTTGACCGGGCTGAAGATGGCATCCACCGGCAGTTCACCGATGGGCATGTGCCCGGCGCGGTCGTTGGCGGGGGAATATCCGCGCCCGCGTTCGACCGTCAATTCGATATCCAGCTTGGTTTTGTTGTTGTCCACGGTGAAGAGATACAGATCGGGGTTGACGATCTCCACTTCGGCCGGGGTGATAATATCGGCGGCGGTGACAGTGCCCTCGCCGCGGACTTCCAGGTGCATGCGGGTGCTGTCCACGCCGTCCAGTTTGATGCGCAGTTGTTTGATCTGCAGCATGACCTGGATGACGTCCTCGCGCACGCCGGGGATGTCGCTGAATTCGTGCAAAACGTCCGCAATTCGAATGGACGATACAGCCGCGCCGTCTAGCGAGGAAAGCAGGGCGCGGCGCAGGGCGTTGCCCAACGTCACACCATAGCCGCGTTCCAGCGGGCTGATTGTAAATTTGCCATAATTTCGAGCTTCTGCTTCGCGCTCGATCTTCGGCATGACCATGTTCGTAATACCCGTCACGGTTCACCTCTCGCAATGTTACAGAAGGAGCCTCGGCCGCCTTGCGGCCGAGGCCAATGCCAGCGAATTAGCGGCGTGAGTAGTACTCGACGATGAGCTGTTCGTTCAGGCTGCCGTCGATCTCGGCGCGCTCGGGCAGTCGCATGACTGCGCCCGCGAGGTTCTTCACGTCGCGGTTCAGCCAGGACGGGGCGTTGCGGGATTCGGCTTCCAGGTTTTTGAAGTAGACCAGGCGGCGCGAACCATCGCGGACGGTGATCTGGTCGCCTTCCTTCAACAGCATGGAGGGGACGTCTGTGCGGCGGCCGTTCACGGTGAAATGGCCGTGGGTCACGAGCAGGCGGGCCTGGGCGCGGCTGGAGGCGAAGCCCAGGCGGAAGACAACGTTATCCAGGCGGGATTCGAGGATCTGGAGCAGGTTCAAACCCGTCAGACCACGGCGGCCCAGCGCCGTCTCGTAATAGCGGCGGAACTGACGCTCGAGCACGCCATACACGCGGCGGGCTTTCTGTTTGGCGCGCAACTGGCGGGCAAAGTCGGATTCGCGCCCGGTGCGGCTGGCATTGCTGGAACGTCCAGCCGTGCGGCCATGCTGACCGGGGGCAAAGTTACGTCGCTCGAACGCGCACTTCGGGGTGAAGCAGCGTTCGCCTTTCAGGTATAGTTTTTCGCCTTCGCGCCGGCAGAGTTTACATACCGGACTGAGTGATTTCGACATAGGGAACTACCTCAATCTAAAACTACACGCGGCGTTTCTTCGGAGGACGGCAGCCATTGTGCGGGACTGGCGTGATATCCGACATGGAACGCACTTTCATGCCCATGGACTGTACGGCGCGAATGGCGTTCTCGCGGCCGGGGCCGGGGCCTTTGACGAACAGGTCAACTTCCTGGATGCCCAACTGCTGGGCAGCCTTGACGGCCTGTTCGGCAGCCAGACGGGCGGCAAAGGGCGTGCTCTTGCGCGAGCCTTTGAAGCCGGCCGAGCCGGCACTGCCCCAGGCCACCGTGTTTCCATCGGTGTCCGTCACGGTGACGATCGTGTTATTGAAAGACGCAAAAATATGCACCTGCCCGGAGGACAGGGCGCGTTTTCCCTTTTTGGCGCCGGTGGAGCGCCGGGTGGAACGTACACTCTGAGCCATGTTTCTTTTTTCCTCTCGGGTCAGGATTACTTCTTGCCGCCGCGGCGACGCCCACGCCCGGCCACCGTCTTCTTGGTGCCCTTGCGGGTGCGGGAGTTGGTGCGCGTGCGCTGCCCGTTGACGGGCAGGTTGCGACGGTGGCGCAGACCGCGATACGAGCCGATTTCGATCAGACGTTTGATGTTCATCTGAACTTCGCGGCGCAGGTCGCCTTCCACCTTGAAATTCTTGGAAATATATTCGCGCAAAGCAGAAACGTCCGCCTCACTCAGGTCCTTTACCCGGATGTCGGGATTGACCTTGGTGTGAGCCAGGATCTCGTTTGCGCGCGTAGGCCCGATGCCAAAGATATAGGTCAGGCCAATTTCAACCCGCTTATTGCGGGGCAGGTCAACACCTTCAATTCTCGCCATAGGTCACTGTCCTACTATCCCTGTCGCTGTTTGTGTTTGGGATTTTCGCAAATGATATAGATGCGCCCCTTGCGCCGTACGATACGGCACTTGGCGCAACGCTTGCGAATGGAGGGTGATACTTTCATGAATTCTGTCTCCTTGCTCAACGGCATACATTAGTACAGCCAAAGAGTCGATTATACTTGCACTTTCTCAATCCGTCCAGTATTCGGTCGCTGCGGGCTTTCACAGGACAGTCAGGATGAGGGGATCTCCTTCGGTAACGGCGACGCTGTGTTCGAAATGCGCCGTCAGTGAACCATCCGCGGAGACAACCGTCCACTGGTCGGGGAGGACGCGTGTTTCTTCCGTTCCAACAAGCACCATCGGTTCGAGCGCGATGGTCATGCCTGGGCGGAGTAACACGCCGCTGCCTGCGGTCCCATAGTTCGGGACCTGCGGGCCTTCGTGCATCTCGCGCCCAACGCCGTGGCCTGTGTATTCGCGCGTCACGAAATAGCCACGGCTTTCGACGTACTTCTGGATTGCCGACGAGACGTCGCCGCTGCGTCTGCCCGCCCGCATCTGGTCGATGCCGGCGTATAACGCGCCTTCGGTCGCCTCGAGCAAGGCCCGCGCCACGGGGGAAATCTCCCCCACCCAGCCGGTGTAGGCCGAGTCGGCGACAAAACCCTGGTAGACCGTCCCGCAATCCACCGAGACGATATCCCCGTCCTTCAGCTTGCGCTTCTTGTTGGGGATGCCATGCACCAACTCGTCGTTGATCGAAATCGTGACGGAGGTCGGGAACGGCGGACGGCCATAGCCCTTGAAGGGCGAAAAACATCCGTGTGCCTTCAGCACTTCCTCAGCAGCCGCGTTGAGGTCCGCTGTGGTCACACCGGGTTGTAAAAGAGCCTTGGTGGCCGCCAGGACACTGGCATTGATGTGACCCGCCTCGCGCATGATCTTCAAGTCGGCGGGGGTTTTAAGGTGTATCTGGCGTGCCCAATTCATCGATAATCGCTACTTCTGTTGTAATGCAGACAGCAACACTGCTGTCACGTCTTCGACGGCCTGCATGCCGTCGATTTCGACCAATTTGCCTCGCTGGCGGTAATAATCCACCAGGGGAGCGGTCTGGATCAGGTAGACACTGATGCGCTTCCTGACCGTTTCGACCTTATCGTCATCGCGCTGGTACAGTTCCGAACCATCGAGGTCGCATACCCCGCGCTGTTGCGGCGGACTGAATCTCTCGTGATAGATATGACCGGCCTCGCGGCAGGTCCAGCGCCCGCTGACTCGCTCCACCAGGACCGGCTCGTCGCCCGTGATGTATGGAACGGCGTCCACCCGTCCCTGGAACCCGGAAAGCATGACTTCGAGCGCATCCGCCTGGGCGGGAGTGCGCGGGAAACCATCCAGGATGGCGCCGGTCTGACAATCCGGGCGGGTGAGGCGTTCGCGGATCATGGAGATGGTCACATCATCCGGGACCAGCTCACCCTTGTCCATGTAAGACTTGGCCAGTTTTCCCAGCTCGGTTTGGTTTTTAATATTCTCTCTAAACAACTCGCCCGAAGAAACATGCGCCAACCCGGTCTTTTCAGCCAGTATTTCGGCTTGTGTGCCTTTGCCAACGCCTGGAGGACCAAGCAAGACAATGTAGGTGGCCATGGTTTCTCCTATCTGACTAGGATCGAGTCCTGGTATCCATGCAATTTCAATTCAGCGTCGATGTTCATGAAGGTGTCGCGCACCACACCAACCACGATAAGCAGGCCCGAGGAGGAAACCAGGAACAGGCCTGCCGTATTGGCCGAACCAATCTTAACCCATTGCAAAATCAGGTTGATCAGGAACGGCATGATGGCCACGAAACCCAGCAAGAGCGCGCCCGGCAGGGCGATGCGATTCTGCACGCGGCTCAGGTATTTCTGGGTGGGAGCGCCGACATGCACGCCGGGGATGCTGGCGCCCTGGCGCTTGAGATTCTCGCCATAATTCTGCTGGTCGAACAACACCGACGTATAGAAGAAGGTGAAGGCGACCACCATGACTGTGTACAACAGCCAATACATCCAACTGTTCGTACCGGTGCCGTTGAAGAATTGCGACGTTTTCAGGGCAAAATCTGCCACACCGGGATTGGTCGAACTGAGGAAGAAGCCGGCAATGATGGCCGGGAACTGCAGGATGGCGCTGGCGAAGATCAACGGGATCATGCCCGAGAGATTCACCATCAACGGCAGGGTGCCGCGCACCGGCATGGACATGCGGCTGCCCATGCGGCGGCCGGGGTACATGACGGGCACATTGCGGCGGCCCAGGGTGACGTAGACGATGGCGTACACTGTAATCACGATCACAACCAGGGTCAGCGCAAACAGCACCAGCGCAGAACTGGGGTCGGAGAACAGGGCAACGAAGTTGCGCGGCAGTTGCGAAACGATACCCGCAAAGATGATCAGGGACAGGCCCTGGCCACGGATGCCGTATTCGGAGATCAACTCACCCAGCCAGATGGCAAACATGGTGCCGGCTGTCATCGACAACAGGACCGAGACGGATGGCAGCAACAGGGCGCCGCTAAAACCAAATTGGATGACTTCCCCGCCGGCCAGGCTGTTGAAGATTCTGATCTGGCCGATGGCGGAAAGGGCCGCCATGGGGACGGCCAGGTAATAGGTCCACTTTTCCATCCAGCGGCGGCCTTCGCGCGGGTCGTCCTCGACGCGGCGCTGCAAGGCGGGGATGATCGGGACCAGCAGTTGAATGATGATCTGCGCCGTGATGTACGGATACACGCCCATCGACAACAGGGAGAAGTTCGTGATCGTGCCGCCCGACAGCAGGTTGAGGAAGTTGAGGAAGTTCCCACCGGAAGTGCCTTCGAACAGGCTGCGGAGCAGGTCCTGGTTCACGCCGGGCACGGGGATGGTCGCCACCACGCGGAAGAGCGCCAGCAAGCCGAAGGTAATCAACAGCTTGCGGCGGATGTCTTCCGATTTCCACAAGAAACGCCAGGCCGAGAAGAAGTTCTTCATGAAAAGTTCCTTTTCCAGGACTTAGGCGATCAGTTCCACGCTGCCGCCGGCCTTTTCGATCTTGGCCTTGGCGCCGGCGCTGACGCGATGGACGCGCACGTTGAGCGCAATGTCGAGGTCGCCGCGTCCCAACACGACCACCGGGTTGCGGGGGTCGCGCAGCAGGCGGGCCTGTTCGAGCGCTTCGGGGGTCACGTCGGCATTGGCTTTGAAGGCTTCCGACAACTGGTCGAGGTTGACTTCGTTATATTCGACCTGGTTCGGCGGAGTGAAACCTTCGCCGCGGATGAACGGCAGGCGGCGATAGAAGGGCAGGTTGCCGCCCTGGCGGTACAGGTGGCCGCCCTCGCCGGAGCGGGAGCCTGCGCCCTTGGTGCCGCGTCCGGCCGTCTTGCCCTGGCCGGCCGAGATACCGCGTCCGACGCGTTTGCGATTCTTTTTGGAGCCCTCATTGGGCTTGAGATCGTGTAGCTTCATCTTGACCTACTCTTCGATCTTGAGCATGTGAATGATCTTGTTCAGCATTCCGCGCAGGGCCGGGGTGTCCTTGTGCTCCACAGTCTGGTGCAGGCGGCGCAGGCCCAGGGCCTTCACGGTGGCTTTCTGATCCTTGGTGTAACCGATATCGCTGCGGACCCAGGTCACGCGCAGTATCTTTTCGGTGGTCTTCTTAGGCATGTTGTCTCCTTCGCTCCCAGAACGGCAGCAGGTCTTCGACCTTCTTGCCGCGGCGGGCCGCTTCTTCCTGCGGAGACTTCATCTGGTCGAGGGCGTGAAAGGTGGCCATGACCACGTTCAGCACGTTGGCGCTGCCCATGGACTTGGTCAGGATGTCGCGCACTCCGGCCACTTCGAGCACGGCGCGCACGCCGCCGGCCGCGATCACGCCCGTACCAGCCGAAGCGGGTTTGAGCAGGACGCGGGCGCCGGCTACGCGGCCCAAAGTCTCATGCGGGATGGTGGTGCCAGACAGGCGCACCACGCGCAGGTCCTTGCGGGCGCGCTCGGAGGCCTTGCGCATCGCATCGGGCACGGCGTTGGCCTTGCCCACGCCCATGCCGATGGTGCCCTTCTTGTCGCCGAGGACGACGGTCACGCGGAATTGGAAGCGGCGTCCGCCCTTGACGACTTTCGCCACGCGGGCGATCTCGATCACGCGCTCTTCGAAGCCGTCTTCGCTGCCATCGTATTGCTGCTGTTCGGTGATTTCTTTTTCCGACATAATGTACTCCACTCAGGCCAGGCTAGAACTGCAGGCCGCCCTCGCGGGCGCCTTCGGCCAGGGCTTTGATGCGCCCAAAATAACGGAACCCGCCGCGGTCGAAGACAACGGTTTCGATGCCCTTGCCCTTGGCGCGTTCGGCCACGGCCTTGCCGACCAGTTTGGCCTGTTCGGCCTTCTTCAGGCCTTTCATCTTCTCGCGCAGTTCCTGGTCGATGGACGAGGCCGAAACCAGGGTGTGGCCGGCGCTGTCATCGATGACTTGCGCATAAATTTCATTGACGCTGCGGAAAACGTTCAGGCGTGGGCGGGCAGTAGTGCCCTCCACCCGCGCGCGCACGCGCGCATGACGTCTTGCACGGGCAGCAGAACGACTCTTGGCCATGGCTTACTTGGCTCCTTTCCCGGCTTTACCGGCCTTGCGGCGGACGCGTTCGCCCTTGTAGCGCAGGCCTTTGCCGTGATACGGTTCGGGCGGGCGCACCTTGCGAATATTGGCGGCCACCTGGCCGACAGTTTCCTTATCGTACCCCAACACCTTGATCTGGCGGGTCTTGGCATCTGTTTCGAAGGAAATGCCCGCAGGGGGTTCCATCCGAACCGGGTGCGAATAACCGACATAGAGCATGAGGTTCTTGCCTTCCATTTCGGCGCGATAGCCCACGCCTTCCACTTCCAGCACCACGGTGAAACCCTGGCTCACGCCCTGGATCATGTTGGCCAACACGGCGCGCGTCGTGCCATGCAGGGCGCGCTCCGCGGGATTATCAGACTTGCGGGTAATAACCAGCTGGTTGTTCTCCATCGCAATCCCAATGATTGGGGAGAAGAGGCGCTGGAGTTCACCCTTCGGGCCTTTGACCTGCACTTGTGAACCGTTTACGTTCACCTGCACGCCGCCCGGAATTTGAACCGGCATACGACCAATACGAGACACGTCGAACCTCCTACCAGACCTTGCACAGGATCTCGCCGCCAACCCCCAATTGGCGGGCGCGTGCGCCGGTCATCACTCCCTTGGGGGTGGACAGGATGGCTACGCCAATGCCCGACAGCACCCAGGGAATATCCGTTTTCTTTGTGTAGATTCGGCGGCCGGGCTTGCTGATGCGCTCCAGCCCGGAGATCACGGCGCGGCGCTGGCGGCGCTCGCCCACGTACTTGATCTTCAGGCGCAGCACCTTCTGGGCAACCACTTCGCCATCCACAACTTCAAAACTCTCGATAAATCCCTCATCCTTCAGGATCCGGGCGATCTCCGCCTTGATCTTGGAATTGGGCATCGCAACCTGGGCATGCCCAGACAGGACCGCATTGCGGATGCGGGTCAGCATATCAGCGATCGGATCATTTACACTCATGATCTCACCTCCACCGGCTACCAGGATGACTTCACAACGCCGGGGATCTTGCCCGTCAGCGCCAGTTCACGGAAGCAAATGCGGCACAAGCCGAAGCGGCGAATGTAGCCGCGCGGGCGTCCACAGCGCTGGCATCGATTGCGCACCTGCACGCTGTGCTGGCGGCGCATTTCACGATATTGCATGCATTTCTTTGCCATAAGTTATGCTTCCTTCTTGCTGAACGGCATTCCGAGCATCTTCAACAGGGCGCGAGCCTCGTCGTCGTTTCGGGCGGTGGTCACAATGGTGATCTCCATGCCGCGCAGTTTGTCGATTTTGTCGTACTCGATCTCGGGGAAGACCAGTTGGTCCTTGAGGCCGAGCGTATAGTTCCCGCGGCCGTCGAAGGCGTTGGGGGAAATGCCGCGAAAGTCGCGCACGCGCGGCAGGGCCACGTTGACCAGGCGGTCCAGGAAGGCCCACATACGGTCGCCGCGCAGGGTCACCTTGCTGCCGATCAGGCGGCCTTCGCGCAGTTTGAAGTTCGCAATGCTCTTGCGCGCCTTGGTGGTGACCGGCTTCTGCCCGGTGATCTGCATCATGTCCGAGGTGGCGGCTTCGATGGCCTTGGGGTTGTCGAGCGCCTCGCCCAGGCCGATGTTCACCACGATCTTCTGGATGCGCGGCACCTGCATGACGTTCTTGAATTCGAACGACTTGAACAGGGCGGGAGCCACTTCGTTTTTGTACAATTCCAACATTCGATTCATGCTTGTCGCTCCACGGCCTAATCGATCATAGCCTGGCAGTTCTTGCACACGCGGTGCGCGCCGACTTCATCGCGCTTGACGCTCACACGTGTGGTTTCATTACATTTCGGGCAGACCAGCATCACGTTCGAAATATCGACGGAGCCTTCGAACTGGATGCGGCCCGGGTTGAGATTGCGCCCGGCCTGGGTCTGCACCTGTCTCTGGTGCTTGGTGCGGATATTGACACCTTGCACGACCACGCGGCGGTCCTGGATCAAAACGTTGATCACTTCACCGCGCTTGCCTTTGTCTTCGAGGCTGCCACTGATGACTTCCACAGTGTCGCCTTTACGGATCTTAACTCTCATACGTACGCTCCCACGCCAGCCTAAAGGACTTCCGGAGCCAGCGAAACGATTTTCATGTAACCCTTGTCGCGCAGTTCGCGCGCCACCGGGCCGAAAATGCGGCTGCCCTTCGGATTCGTGCCATCCGCGTCCAGGATGACGGCGGCATTGTCATCGAAGCGGATATAGGAACCGTCCTCGCGGCGCCATTCCTTGTTGCAGCGCACGATCACTGCGCGGACGACTTCACTTTTCTTGACCGAGCCTTGCGGGGCGGCAGACTTGACGCTCGCCACGACCACGTCGCCAATCGATCCATACTTGCGGGTCGAACCGCCCAACACATGGATGACAAGCAATTCGCGCGCGCCGGTGTTGTCAGCAACCTTGATACGGGACTCTTGCTGGATCATGGTTTATTCTCCCACGCCCTGGTCGGCGATGCGGATTTCGCGCTTCACAATGGTTTCCACCACCCAGCGCTTGTCGCGCGAAAGGGGTGTGGATTCCACGATCTGCACCTGGTCGCCGATCTGGCAGCCGATCTCGTCGTGAGCCTTGACGCGCTTGCTGCTGTACACCACCTTTTTGTAAAGGGGGTGTCGGAACTTGCGCGTGATCTCGACCACCACGGTCTTGGTCATTTTGTTGCTGGTGACCACACCAGTCATTCGACGTCGATTGTTCATGCTTCACCTTCCACTGCGGCGGCGCGGCCGAGTTGGTTCAGGATCGTTTCCATGCGGGCAATGTCGCGGCGCAAACTGCGGATGCGGGTAAAGTCGGTCAACTGTCCGCTCACCTGCTGGAAACGATAGTTCATCAGTTCGTGGCGCGCCTCGTCCATCTTGGTGCGGATTTCCTCCGCGCTGAGCTTGCGAATATCAGCGGCTTTCATGATTCGCCTCCTTCGCGCACGACGACCTTGGTCTTGATCGAGAATTTGTACTGGGCGCTCTTCAGGGCCGCGACCGCAATTTCGGCGGGCAGGCCGCCCACTTCGAACATGATGCGTCCGGGCTTCACGACCGCCACATAGTATTCCACGTTGCCTTTACCGGAGCCCATGCGGGTCTCGGGGGGCTTGTGGGTGTAGGCTTTGGCCGGGAAAATGCGGATCCATACCTTGCCACGGCGCTTCATCTCACGTACGATGGCGCGACGGGCGGCTTCAATCTGGCGGGCGGTAACCCAACCCGGCTCCAGCGCCTGCAGGCCGAACTCGCCAAAGGAAACCTCTGCTCCACGCAGGGCCTTGCCCTTCATGCGACCGCGCATCTGCTTGCGCCATTTAACACGTTTTGGCATCAACATAGCAACTACCTCATCTCAAAGCGACGCTGCGATTACTCGCTGACGTACACGCCTTCGGTCGCTTCGGCTTTTTCTTCGATTTCAGGCTGGGCTTCGCCCTTGTAAATCCAGACCTTGATGCCAATCTGGCCGTAGGTGGTGCGGGCTTCAGCCAGGGCAAAGTCGATGTTGGCGCGCAGGGTCTGCAGGGGCACGCGGCCTTCGCGCAGCCACACGTCGCGGGACATTTCCGCGCCGCCCAGGCGCCCGCCCACCATGATCTTGACGCCCTGGGCGCCCTGACGCATGGCCTGCTGGATGGCGCGCTTCATCGCGCGGCGATAGGCGATGCGGCGTTCGAGCTGGTCGGCAATGTTGAAGGCCACCAGCATGGCATCCATGTCCGGAGAGGCGATCTCCTTGATATCGAGTTCGATCTTCTTGCCGATCAGGGACTCGAGCGCAGTGCGGATCTTCTTGACGCCCTCGCCCTTGCGGCCAATCAGGATGCCGGGCTTGGCGGTGTGGATGATCACGCGGATCTTGCCGGGCGTGCGTTCCACATCCACACGCGAGATGCCGGCCTTGCCGTTCTTGATGGTCTCGGGCAGGCTGCTGCGCAGTTCGCGGACGGTGGTATTGGCGGCAGCGCCGCCCTTGGAGGACTTGCCCATCAGCAGGGTGCGGATGGCCAGGTCCTGGTGCAATTGCTGTCGATACTGAGCGCCCTCGGCGAACCAGCGGCCGTGCCACGGTTGATTAATTCCCAGGCGCATTCCGATCGGGTGAACTTTACGACCCATAATTTCTCCTTTAGGCTCCGCGTTCGCGCAAAATGACGGTCACATGCGAGGTGCGGCGCAGGATCGGTTTGAAACGGCCGCGGGCGCCAAAGCGGCGCCACTTGCGGGTGGGGGCTTCATCGGCAAAGATGCTGGCCACATACAGGTCATCGCGGCTGACGCCAAAAGTTTCTTCGGCGTTGGCAATCGCGGAGGAGACCAGTTTTTGGACCGGCAGGGCGGCCCGCTTGTTGGCAAAGCGCAGAAGCTCCAGGGCTTCAGTGGCGCTCTTGCCGCGCACCAGGTCAACGACCAGGCGCACCTTTTGAGCGGACAGGGGCAGGAAACGCAGTTGAGCGCGAATATCAGTCATGGCCCTGGTTCCTTATGCCGCCTTCTCGCCGGCCATGTGGCCGCGGAATGTGCGGGTGGGGGCGAATTCGCCCAGGCGATGACCGACCATGTTCTCGGTGATGTAAATCGGCACATGGCGGCGCCCATCGTGAACGGCAATCGTGTGCCCCACCATCTGGGGGAAGATCACACTCGCGCGGCTCCACGTGCGCAGGACTTTCTTTTCGCCTTTCTGGTTCATGGCCTCGATGCGCTTGAGCAGCTTCGGCTGGACGAAAGGCCCTTTTTTCAATGATCTGGACATATCTTCGTACCTCAGATTCTCTCAGCGCCTAGCGGCTCGACTTGCTGCGGCGGCGCACGATATACTGGTCAGTCTTCTTGTTGCGGCGGGTCTTCTTGCCGAGGGTGGGCTTGCCCCACGGGCTTTTCGGCCCGGGCAAACCGACCGGCTGGCGGCCTTCACCACCGCCGTGGGGATGGTCGCGGGGAGACATCGCAGTACCGCGAACGGTCGGGCGGATGCCCTTGTGGCGCTTGCGGCCGGCCTTGCCCAGCTTGACGTTGCTGTGGTCAAGGTTGCCGACCTGGCCGATGGTGGCGTAACAAACCTGGTGGATCAGGCGAACTTCGCCGGAGGGCATGCGGATCTGGGCGAAGTCGCCTTCCTTGGCCAGCAGTTGGGCTGCGCCGCCCGCCGAGCGGACCATCTGCGCGCCCTTGCCGGCGCGGATCTCGATGTTGTGGATCATGGTACCGACCGGGATGTTGGCGATGGGCAGGCAGTTGCCGGAACGGATTTCGGCGTTGGGACCGGAGATGACGGTGTCGCCAACCTTCAGATCCAACGGGGCGATGATGTAACGCTTTTCACCGTCGACGTAGAACAGCAGGGCCAGGCGGGCGGTGCGATTCGGATCGTACTCGATGGCCGCGACCTTGGCGGGGATGCCGTGCTTCTCGCGCTTGAAATCCACCAGGCGGATGTAACGGCGGGCGCCGCCGCCGCGATGGCGGACGGTGACACGGCCCTGCGCGTTGCGGCCACCCTGCTTGCGCAACGGGACCAGCAGGGAGCGCTCGGGCGTGCTCTTGGTGATTTCTTCGAAGGTGTAGCCAGTCATCCCGCGGGTGCCTGGCGTTACCGGTTTATACTTTTTGACGGGCATTACTGAACCCCTCCAAAGATCTGATCGAGGGTCTGGCCCTCTTTAAGGGTCACAATGGCCTTCTTGAAGGACGGGCGGCGCACCAGCAACCGGCGGCTGCGGGCGCGGCGACCACGCTTGGCGGGCGCATTGACGATGTTGACACGGACGACGGTCACGTCGTAGATGGTCTCGATGGCATCCTTGACCATGGTGCGGGTGGCGTCATCTGCAACGACGAAAGCATACTGTTGCAATTTGCTCGACTGGAAATTGGTTTTTTCGGTCACCAGCGGGCGGACGAGGACATTATAGGTGTTGGTCATGTCTCTACTCCTATCCGAGGTGGGCGGTCAGCACATCCAAGGTCTGGAGCGGCAGGACAACCTTGTCGTAGCCGAGCAAATCGCGGATGTTCAAATAGCTGGCCAGCAGAACCTTGGCATCATCCAGGTTGGAGGAACAGCGCATGACGTTCTCATAGGACTCATTCTTTTCGGGCATGAGCACGAGCGCGCTGGATGCACCGACCAATTTGGTCAGGGCTTGGGCCACCAGGCGGGTTTTAGGTTCACTAAAATTGAAATCATCCACCACCACGATGCCAGCCTCGGAGGCCTTGACCGTCAGCGCAGAGCGCAGGGCAGCCTGGCGCATCTTGCGGGGCATGCGCTGTTCGTAGCTGCGGGGATGAGGGGTATGGATGCGTCCACCACCCACCCAGTGGGCGGCGCGGGTGGAACCCTGACGGGCGCGACCGGTGCCTTTTTGCTTCCAGGGCTTGCGGCCGCCGCCGGACACTTCGGAGCGGGTCTTGGTATCATGCGTGCCCAGGCGGGCGTTCGCCATTTGGCGTTGATAAGCCTGGTGCATCAGATCCACGTTGACTGCCGCTTCGAAGACGCTCGCGGGCAATTCCACCTCGCGAAGCTTTTGACCTTCGATGTTGTAAATGTCTACCTTCATGGTTAATCTTGCTCCCGTTTCCCGCGCGCCTACTGCTTGCGCGCCTCTTTGATCATGATGAGGCCGCCCTTCGGCCCGGGAACCGCGCCGTTGACGCCAATCAGATTCCGTTCAGAATCCACCAAGACCACCTTCAGGTTCTGGGTCGTCACGCGGTCCATTCCCATGTGACCGGCGCCGCGCGAACCCTTGTACACGCGCCCGGGCGTGGTGCCCGAGCCGCGCGAACCAGGCGCACGGTTGCGGTCGGAGGTGCCGTGGGTGGCATTCATGCCGTGGAAGTGATGGCGTTTGACAGCGCCGGCAAAACCCTTGCCCTTGCTCACGCCGATCACGTCCACACGCTCGCCGACGGCAAACGCATCGGCAACGGTCAATTTGTCGCCGACATTGAGTCCATGATCCTTGGCGCGAAATTCGCGCAGGAAGCGCAGGGGGGGAAGTTCGCCGGCTTTCAGGTGTCCCAACTCTCCGCCGGTCAGGCGTTTGGGATTGACCTCAGCAAAACCCAATTGCACGGCCGAGTACCCCTCTGTCTGGGGCGCGCGCACCTGGGTAACGTAACATGGCCCAGCTTCGATGAGCGTCACAGCGTAAGCGACACCTTGTTCATCGAAGATCTGGGTCATGCCGATCTTCTTGCCAATCAGCCCTTTCAACATGCTCTATTTTCTCCTTCATTTTTTTATTGACGAGACTGTCAGCCGGGGCTTGGGCTGCATCATCTCCGTACAACACAGTCAGCAGGCTCTGGAGCAGAACGCGGGTTTGGGTTCGCTCCAGAACCTACTCTTATGTTGTCTCAAAAACCGCAGAAAACTTGCGGACTTTGAACCGAATTAGATTTTGATTTCGATATCGACGCCGGCCGGCATGTTCAAGCGCATCAACATGTCGATGGTCTTGGAGTCCGGGTCAAGGACGTCGATCAGGCGGTTGTGCGTGCGGATCTCGAAGTGCTCGTGCGAGTCCTTATCGATGAAAGTCGAGCGGCGTATTGTATACCGTTCCACCTTGGTTGGCAAGGGTACGGGACCTACAACTTGGGCGCCGGTTCGTTCGGCGGTCTCGACAATCCGCTTGGCGGACTGGTCGAGAACGCGATGATCGTAAGCCTTGAGGCGGATGCGGATCTTCTGTTTGGCCATCATCTCTCACCTACTCGATGATCTTGGTCACAACACCCGCGCCGACGGTCAGGCCGCCTTCGCGAATGGCGAACTTCGAGCCTTGCTCCAACCCGACAGGCACGATCAACTCGACCGTCATGTTCACGTTGTCGCCCGGCATCACCATTTCCACGCCTTCCGGCAGGGTGATGTTGCCCGTCACATCCATCGTGCGGATGTAGAACTGCGGTCGGTACCCGCTGAAGAATGCCTTGTGGCGCCCGCCCTCTTCCTTCTTCAACACGTACACTTCCGCAAAGAACTTCTTGTGCGGCGTGATCGACTTCGGCTTGGCCAACACCTGGCCGCGCTCCACGTCTTCACGCTCGATGCCGCGCAGCAGCAGGCCCACGTTGTCGCCGGCCATGCCTTCGTCCAACTGCTTGTGGAACATTTCCACGCCCGTGCAGACCGTCGCGCGCGTCTCGCGCAGACCCACGATCTCGATCGGGTCACCCACCTTGACGATGCCGCGGTCGATACGACCCGTCACCACCGTGCCGCGACCCTTGATCGAGAACACGTCTTCCACAGACATCATGAACGGCTTGTCCGTCTCACGCTTCGGCTCCGGAATGTACTCGTCCACCACGCGCAGCAGCTCGTGGATCGGGGCATATTCGGGCGCGTTCGGGTCGGTCGAGGCGCTGTCCAGCGCCTGCTTGGCCGAGCCGCGCACGATCGGGGTCGTGTCGCCCGGGAAGCCCTGCTTCGTCAGCAGTTCGCGCAGTTCCAGTTCCACCAGTTCCAACAGTTCGGGATCGTCCATCATGTCAACCTTGTTCAGGAAGACCACGATCGAGGGAACTTCCACCTGGCGCGCCAGCAGCACATGTTCGTGCGTCTGCGGCATCGGCCCGTCGGGGGCTGCCACCACCAGGATGGCGCCGTCCACCTGCGCCGCGCCGGTGATCATGTTCTTGATGTAGTCGCGGTGTCCAGGCATGTCGACGTGCGCGTAGTGGCGCTTGTTCGTCTGGTATTCCACGTGCGCGATGTTGATCGTAATGCCGCGCGCCTTTTCTTCCGGCGCGTTGTCGATCTGGTCATACGCCTTGAATTCTGCCTGCCCCGCAAATCCGGCCACCTTCGTGATCGCCGCGGTCAGCGTCGTCTTGCCGTGGTCGATGTGCCCCATCGTCCCCACATTCAGGTGTGGCTTGCTGCGATCAAATTTTGCCTTCGCCATTATGAATTCTCCTTGGATTATGAAAAGAAAGAGGTTATGCTTTCAAGATGTTTTCCGCCACTGATTGCGACACGGGCGCATAGTGGTCAAATTCCATATTGAACACACCGCGGCCCTGCGTGGCCGAACGGAGCTGCGTGGCATACCCAAACATTTCCGCCAGCGGGACCATGGCGCGAATGGCCTGCGCATTGCCAGGGCGGACTTCCATGCCCTGGATCAGGCCGCGGCGGCTGTTGATCTGTCCCATCACGTCGCCGAGGTAATCCTCGGGGACGACAACTTCCACCTTCATCATCGGTTCGAGCAGAATGGGATTGCCTTTGTGAACGCCTTCCTTGAAGCCCATCGAAGCGGCCATCTTGAAGGCCATTTCATTGGAGTCGACTTCGTGGAAGGAACCGTCGAACAGGGTGATCTTCAAGTCCACCACGGGGTAACCGGCCAACACGCCGGTCTCCGAGGCTTCCTTGAAGCCTTTTTCCACGGCAGGGATGTATTCCTTCGGAATCGACCCGCCGACGATCTTGTTTTCGAATAGGACGCCGCTGCCGCGCTCGCCCGGTTCCATGGAGAAGACCACATGCCCATATTGGCCGCGGCCGCCGGATTGCTTGGCGTATTTGAAATTGACTTCCTTGACGGGCTTGGTGATCGATTCGCGGTAGGCCACGCGGGGAGTGCCCACGTTCGCCTGGACCTTGAATTCGCGCAGCAAACGGTCCACGATAATATCGAGGTGAAGTTCACCCATCCCCCGGATGACGGTCTGGCCGGTGGCATCGTCGGAATTGACACGGAAGGTCGGGTCTTCTTCGGCCAGCTTGCGCAGGGCCTCGCCCATCTTTTCCTGGTCAGAGGAGCTTTTCGGCTCGATGGCAATCGAGATAACCGGCTCGGGGAAGGAGATGCTTTCGAGCACCAGCGATTTGTTGTCGCACAAAGTATCGCCGGTAAAACTTTCCTTGAAACCCAGCACCGCGCCGATGTCGCCCGCGCGGACTTCAGTCACATCCTCGCGATGGTCGGCGTGCATACGGATCAGGCGGCCAATGCGTTCCTTGCGGCCCTTGGTGCTGTTTTGGACGGTCTGACCCTGGGTCAGCACGCCCGAGTAGATGCGCACGTAGGCCAGGCGGCCCACGTAGGGGTCGGTCACGATCTTGAAGACCAGGGCGCTCAACGGAGCGTCATCCTGGGCGGGCAGTTCAAACGTATTCTCGGGATTGCCAGGCTCGGACGCATTAATCGAGGGAATATCGGCCGGCGACGGCAGGTAATCCACCACGGCATCCAGCAACACCTGCACACCCTTGTTCTTCAACGAGGAACCGCAGAAGACCGGCGCAGCCTTGTTGGCAATGACCGCCTTGCGCAATGCAGCCTTCAACTCCTCCACGCTGATTTCCTGCGCTTCGAGGTACTTGAGGGTCAGGTCGTCGTCGAGTTCGGCGATCTTTTCGACCATCTGGGCGCGGGCTTCGACGGCCTGGGCCTTCAAATCTTCGGGGACTTCCACAATTTTCGGTTCTTTCCCCAGATCATCTTCCCAGATGACGGCTTTCATGCCGAGCAGGTCGATCGCGCCGCGGAAGGTGGCCTCGAACCCGATCGGGATTTGCATGGGGATCGGGTTGGCGCCCAGGCGGTCCTTGATGGTCTCGATGGTGCGCTCATAGGAAGCGCCCACGCGGTCCATCTTGTTGACAAAACAAATGCGCGGAACCCCATAACGATCGGCCTGTCGCCAGACCGTTTCGCTTTGCGGCTCCACGCCTTGCACGGCATCGAAGACCACCACCCCGCCGTCGAGGACGCGCAGGGAGCGCTGGACCTCGGCGGTAAAATCGATGTGGCCGGGAGTATCGATGATATTGACCTGATATCCCTTCCATTCCGCTGAAACGGCAGCCGAAACAATGGTGATGCCTCGTTCGCGCTCCTGGACCATCCAGTCAGTCACAGTCGTGCCGTCATCCACGGACCCAATGCGGTGCGTCATACCGGTATAGAACATGATCCGCTCGGTCGTGGTGGTTTTACCGGCGTCGATGTGGGCGATGATCCCAATATTCCTATATTTTTCCAGCGGAAATTCGCGTGCCATTTTTCTTAACTACCTATCTCAGTCGATGAAATGCGTGCCAAATTAAAGGCGATAATGGGAGAAGGCGCGGTTGGCCTCTGCCATCTTGTGGGTTTCGTCGCGCTTGCGGATCGCGGAGCCGGTCTCGTTGGCGGCGTCGATCAGTTCGGCGGCCAACTTCTCGGAAAAGGACTGTCCGGAGCGGTCACGCGCGGCAGACAGGACCCAGCGAATCGCCAGGGTCATGCGGCGGTCCGTCGAAACTTCCATCGGGACCTGGTAGGTGGCTCCACCCACGCGGCGCGGCTTGACTTCCATCGACGGGCCGACGTTCTTGAGGGCCGTGTCGAAAACTTCGATGGCGCTCTTCTGCGTTTTTTCCTGAACCAAGTCCATGGCATCATAGACCAAACGCAGCGCGGTGCTCTTCTTGCCGCGCTTGAGAACGTGCTGCACCATCGTCTGAACGTGAGTGCTGTTATAGCGGATATCGGGCAGGATTTCCCGATGTTCTGGTTTAGCTCTGCGCATGAAAAAACTCCCTTTATGACTTCGGACGCTTCGCGCCGTACTTGGAACGGCCCTGGCGGCGATTGGCGACGCCGGTCGTGTCGAGCGAGCCGCGCACGATGTGATAACGCACACCGGGCAGGTCCTTCACACGTCCGCCGCGGACGAGCACCACGGAGTGCTCCTGCAACTGATGACCCTCCCCCGGGATGTAGGCGGTGACTTCGATGCCGTTGGTCAGACGCACGCGGGCGATCTTGCGCAGCGCCGAGTTCGGCTTCTTGGGGGTCATGGTACGCACGACAGTACACACGCCGCGCTTCTGCGGGGCGCCTTTGTCCTGTCGGACACGGCGCTGCTTGTACGAGTTTAACGTATATTGCAGAGCCGGGGCCTTGCTTTTTACTTTCTTATGTTTGCGGCCCTTGCGGACCATTTGATTGATTGTCGGCACCTCAGCCTCCGATTACAAATTCTTTTTATTACAAAGACTTTTTACAAGAAACAAGGCCATCAGAACGAAAATGATGGCCTCATTTTCAGCTGCCATTTATGGGTGGGATGACTGCCACCCGCTTGGGCAACGGCGTGTCATTCTATCACGCCGTATTTCAATCGTCAAGATTTGTGCCTGCCACCTGACAGATTCTCTCCGAGTTCCATCAAGCCTGTACCCATCCTGGGCGGATGCTGTTTTTCCTCATCCTTGCCAAACTTGACCACGTCGCCGGTCTCATTGATGGCTTCCACCGCCAGGCCGAGGCTTTGCAGTTCCTTGACCAGCACGCGGAACGAGGCGGGGATGCTGGGTTCCTCGATGGGTTCGCCCTTGACGATGGCTTCGTAGGTGTTCACGCGACCCTGGACATCGTCGGACTTGACCGTCAACATCTCCTGGAGGGTGTAGGCCGCGCCATAGGCTTCGAGCGCCCACACTTCCATTTCGCCGAAGCGCTGGCCGCCGAATTGGGCCTTGCCGCCCAGGGGCTGCTGCGTCACCAGGCTGTATGGGCCGGTCGAGCGGGCGTGAACCTTGTCCTCGACCAGGTGGTGCAGTTTGAGGATGGTCATCACGCCGACGGTGACGGGCTGGTCATAGGGCTGGCCGGTCTTGCCGTCGCGCAGCATCTGCTTCCCCAGGATCGGGAGCGGCAGGCCTTCAGCGCGCGCCACTTCCTGGGCCGCATCGTACAGCTTGTCGTCGGCAACCTTCTTCGCGTGGCCGAGGCTTTCCATCCAAAGGCGCAGGCAGGCCTGGATGGTCGCCTCGTCGCGGGCGGCGTCGTGGAAAGCAATGGTCTTTTCGACACCCAGGATCAGGTCAGGGTCGTATCCGTGATCGCGCAGCCATTCCTTGGCGGTCGCAAAGCGGGCGAATTCGGGATCGTTCAAGGCGTACACGTCATATTCACGGTCGCCCAGGTATTGTTCCAGATACAGGCGGCGCACTTCGTCGTCGTCCTGGATGGACTCGGGGTCGTATTCTTCCTGGCTGAGCCAGTCCCATGCCAGGCGGCCAGCCTCCTTCCATGAATGGTCGACCATCCAGGCGCGGGCCAGTTCGGCTTCGATCTGCTCCTCGGAGGCGCCGTCGAACACGGGCGTCAGCGCGCGGAAGCCCAGGCGTTTGGCAGCCCAGCCGAGGTGCACTTCCAGCACCTGGCCGATGTTCATACGACCGGGCACGCCCAGCGGGTTGAGGATGATGTCGACGGGCGTGCCGTCTTCGAGGAAGGGCATATCTTCCACAGGCACAACCTTGGAGACCACGCCCTTGTTGCCGTGGCGGCCGGCCATCTTGTCACCGGCGGTAATCTTGCGGCGCTGCGCCACAGAGACGCGCACCATCATGTCCACGCCGGCCGAGAGGTCCGAGTTGTCTTCGCGGGTGAAGACCTTCACGTCCACGACCTTGCCGCGCTCACCGTGCGGCATGCGCAGGGAGGTATCCTTGACATCGCGGGATTTTTCGCCAAAGATGGCGCGCAGCAGGCGCTCTTCGGGGGTCAGTTCCTTTTCGCCCTTGGGCGTGATCTTGCCGACCAGGATGTCGTTCGGGCCGACTTCCGCACCGATGCGGATAATGCCGCTCTCGTCCAGGTCCTTGATCGCGTCCTCGCCCACGTTGGGGATGTCGCGGGTGATTTCCTCGGGGCCGAGTTTGGTATCGCGCGCCTCGACCTCGTACTTTTCGATATGGACCGAGGTGAAACGATCCTCCTGCACCAGACGCTCGGAGATCAGGATGGCGTCTTCGAAGTTGCCGCCCTCCCAGGAGAGGAAGGCCACCACGGCGTTCTGGCCGAGGGCCAGGTGGCCGCTGTCAGTGGAGGAAGAGTCGGCGATGATATCGCCCTTCTTGATTAACTGACCCTTGACAACCGAGGGGCGCTGGTCGATACAGGTGGATTGGTTCGAGCGCTGGTACTTGCGCAACTGATAGGTGCGCTGCTCGTTCTTCTTTTCTTTGACAACGATCTGGCTGCCCGTCACCGAGATGACCTCACCATCCGCTTCGGCGACAACCACCTGGCCGGAGTCCAAAGCGGCATGTTGTTCCATGCCCGTGGAAACCAGCGGGATCTCGGGGCGCACCAGCGGCACGGCCTGGGCCATCATGTTCGAACCCATCAGCGCGCGGTTGGCGTCGTCGTGTTCGAGGAAGGGGATCAGCGCGGCGCTGATGCCCACAACCTGGTGCGGAGCCACATCCATGTAATCCACAGATTCGGGATTCTGGAATATGAAGCCCGAGTGATAACGGCAGGAGATGCGCTCGCGCACGAACTCGTTGACTTCGGTCAGCGGGGCATTGGCCTGGGCGATGACGTATTTGTCCTCTGCGTCCGCCGAGAGATAATCCACGCGGTCAGAAACGTAAGGTACCACCGGCACCTCTGCGCCGATCTTCGCCAGCTTCTTCATCGCCTTGGCGTCGATGCGTTCGCCCTGGGCGATGATGGCTTCACCCGTCTTGGGATCGTTGATGTCCTCGCGCGCCGCGCGGTTGAGCAGGCGCTCGTCGTCGGCTGGCAGGGTTTTGACCACCTTGCGGTAGGGGGTTTCAATGAAGCCGTACTCGTTCACGCGCGCAAAGGAACCCAGGCGTCCGATCAGGCCGATGTTCGGGCCTTCGGGCGTCTCGATCGGGCAGATGCGGCCATAGTGCGAGTGATGCACGTCGCGGACGTCGAAACCCGCGCGTTCGCGGCGCAGGCCGCCCGGGCCGAGGGCCGAGAGCGTGCGCTTGTGGCGCAGTTCCGCCAGCGGGTTGGTCTGGTCCATGAACTGGGACAACTGCGAGGAGCCGAAGAACTCGCGCAGGGCCGCCACCACCGGGCGGATGTTGACCAGCGTGACCGGCGAGAGCTGCTCCTGGTCGCGGATGGACATGCGCTCCTTGATGACGCGCTCCATGCGGCGCAGGCCGATGCGCAGTTTGTTCTGGATCAACTCACCCACCGTCTTCACACGGCGGTTGCCCAGGTGGTCGATATCATCGGGCTTCTCGACACCGTTGTTGATCATGATCATGCGGCGAAGCAGGCGGATGATGTCGGACTTGGAAACGGTACGATGCGGGATCGGGATGTTCTGATCCAGCTTCTGGTTCAGTTTATAACGGCCGACGCGCTCCAGGTCGTAGTGGCGCTGGTCGAAGAGCTGCTCTTCGAGGAACTGACGGGCGTTATCCAGCGTGGCGGGGTCGCCCGGGCGCATTTTCTTGAAGAACTCGATCAGGGCCGCTTCGGCGATGGACTTGTTGCCGGAAGTCTCCCACTCAGGCTCCTGCTTGAGGGTCGAGGCCATGAAGAGGCGGTCGGGGTTGTTATCCACATCCTGGAAGATGCCCAGGATTTCCTCGTCGCTGCCGGTTTTGATCGGCGATTCCTTGATGCCGTCGTCCACAGCGGCCAGGGCGCGCAGGAAGACCGTAATCGGAACGGTGCGTTTGCGGTTGAACTTGAGGATGATGTAATCGGACTTGCGGGTCTCGAACTCCATCCACGCGCCGCGGTCGGGAATCAACTTGGACATGGCCAGCGGGCGGCCCGTGGAGCGGTCAACGGGCGCCTCGAAGTACACGCCCGGTGAGCGGATGAGCTGCGACACCACCACGCGCTCGGTGCCGTTGATGATGAAGGTGCCCTTGTCGGTCATCTCGGGGAAATCGCCCAGGAAGATGTCCTGCTTGATCGGCTCGGGCACGTCTGAGCCGGCCAGCAGCACGGACACGTACAGCGGGCTGGCGTAGGTCAGGTCACGCTCGACGCAATCTTCGATGGAATGTTTGGGTTCCCCAAACCAGTACTTCAACCCCCATTGCTGGGACTCGGGTCCGCGGCTGGGGAAATATAACTTCATGCCCTTGTTATAGGACTCGATGGGGGATATTTCGTGAAAGAGATCGCCAAGGCCTTCCTTCTTGAGCCTTTCAAATGAATCCAGTTGTACTTCGATCAAATCGGGGAGGTTCAACGTAAACGGGATACGCGCATAATTCTTTTTGGGCAAAGATGCCATTCGTTTGCTCCTGACCTTAGCTTCTTGGGACGCCTGTTAAGCACATGAAACCATCCCGCGGGCAAGCGGGATAGCAATCGATGATTATATACGAAGATTATTCACTTTGCAAGAGCCACTTTCTAAATTCTAAATTGACATTCCCGCCCGGCTTCCTTGTGGACCGCCCGAGTATACCGCACTCGGGCGGAATTTGCGTTTTTTTGAGAGCGGAAAGCGCATGTTTCACCCGCTGTTACACGGCTCGAAACTGGAAACCGAATCGAGGGTTTTTCCAGTAGAATGGACGCATTCCCATTGGAGGCAGCATGGCAACATTAAGCTCACAGGTCATCATCAACGACAAGAAGGAAATCTTTGGCTGGGCCATGTACGATTGGGCCGCATCGGCCTTTACCACCACGGTCGGCACCGTCTTTCTCGGGCCGTATGTCTCCAGCCTGGCGCGCGCCACCGCCGAGGCGGCAGGCAGTTCCACGGTCTCGCTTTTGGGCCTGCCCATCGCGCCCGATTCATTCATCCCCTACTGCATTTCGTTTTCGGTAGCGGCGCAGGTTCTTTTCCTGCCCATTCTCAGCGCAATCGCCGACTATTCCCACCTGCGCAAGCGAATGATGGAAATCTCCGCCATCATCGGCGCCCTGGCCACCATCCTGATGTTCTTCCTGACAGACAGTTTGTGGTGGCTGGGCGGACTTCTCTTTATTATTGCCAACCTGGCTTTTGGCACGGCCATGGTGTTCTATAACGCCTACCTGCCCGACATTGCCAGCGAGGAACAACGCGACAGTGTATCTTCCTACGGCTGGGCGATGGGCTACCTGGGCGGCGGCATCCTGCTGGCGCTCAACCTGGCCTTCTACACATTTAGCGAGGATATTGGCGTGCCCGGCGACCTGGCGGTGCGCATCAACCTGGCCTCTGCGGGTCTCTGGTGGCTGGGATTTTCCTTCTTCACCTGGACGCGCCTGCGCGCGCGCCATGCCGTTCACCAGATCCCGGCCGGCGAAACCTACATCCGCGTCGGTTTTCGCCAATTGCGGAAAACCCTGGGCGAGGTCAAACACTTCCCCGAAACGCTCAAGTTCCTGCTGGCCTATTTCTTCTATAATGACGGCATCCAGACTGTGATTTCCGTGGCTTCCATTTTTGCCGCAGCTCCCATCATCCAGGGAGGGATCGGGCTGGATACTTCCACGTTGATCTCGGTCATCCTGATGATCCAATTTGTGGCCTTCTTCGGCGCCTTGTTGTGGGGGCGGCTGGCTGCCTGGATCGGTTCCAAAAATGCGGTTCTGGTCAGCCTGGTCATCTGGTCGGCAGTGGTCATCTATGCCTATGGCGGCCTGAAAGGCGAGAGCGCCGTCACCCAGTTCTTCATCCTTGGCGCGTGCATCGCCGTGGTGATGGGCGGATCGCAAGCCATCAGCCGCAGCCTGTTCGCCCAGATGGTGCCGGATGGCAAAGAGGCCGAGTTCTATTCCTTTTACGAGATTTCCGAGCGCGGCACGTCGTGGATCGGCCCGCTGGTCTTCGGCCTGGCCAACCAACTCTTCGGCAGCCTGCGCTACGGCATTTTGTCCCTGATCGTATTCTTCATCGCAGGCCTGATCCTGCTGCCCTTCGTGAACGTAAAGAAGGCTGTGGACGACGTCAAGAAGTACGACGCGCAAAAGACCGCGTAAACGATAACCCTCCAGATACAAATCCAGAGGGAGCGACATCACAATCAAAAAGGCCGAGAGAAACTCTCGGCCTTTTTGATTCACCCAATCACATCCACCAGCGCGGAATATTCCGCTGGGATGACCTGCGGGGCTTGGAAGGATTCGGTCACGATGGTGGGATCCTTCAGCCCGTGGCCCGTGCAGACCACGACCAGCCGCCTGCCTTTCACATTCATCGACCCGCGGCCTGTCTCCGCCAAGAGACCTGCCAGCCCCGCCGCGGAGGCAGGCTCGACCCACACGCCTTCGCTGGCGAGGATGCGCTGCGCCGCCAAAATCTCAGAGTCAGGCACGGCGATGATCTTCCCATTCGACTCGTGTGCGGCTTCGAGCGCCTGCTCCCCGCGTGCAGGCTTTCCAATGCGGATGGCGGTGGCCACGGTCTCGGGCTTCTCAACGGGATGTCCCAGCACCAGCGGCGCGGAACCCGCAGCCTGCACGCCAAGAATTTGTGGCCGTCCCTTTTCATATTGTTTGAAGCCAGCCCAATAGGAGGTAATGTTGCCCGCATTGCCCACGGGCAGGCACAGCCAATCAGGGGCGGCGCCCAACACGTCGACGATTTCGAAGGCAGCGGACTTCTGTCCCTCGATGCGATACGGGTTGATCGAGTTGACCAACGCGATGGGCGTCTTTTGCGTGATCTCGACCACCAGGCTGAGGGCGTCGTCGAAGGAGCCTTGAATTTGGATCACCTCCGCGCCATAGGCGATGGCGCCCGCCAGTTTTCCCGCCGCGACCTTGCCCTCGGGGATCAGCACGATGGCGCGCAGTCCAGCGCGGGCGGCGTAGGCAGCCGCCGAAGCGGCGGTGTTGCCTGTCGAGGCGCAGATGACGGTCTGGGCGCCGCGTCCGACCGCTTCGCTGATGGCAGCGGTCATGCCGCGATCCTTGAAGGAACCCGTCGGGTTGAGGCCTTCGAATTTGACGAACAATTCACAGCCCAAGTCGCGTCCCAGGCGCGGCATGGGGATCAGCGGGGTATCTCCTTCGAGCAGGGAGATGGTCTTCGTATGGACGGGCAGGTCGAGCAGGTGCCCGTAGCGGGGCAGAACGCCTTGGTAGGTCATGACAACTCCAAAGTTCAGAATGGGCCGATTATAATTTCATCCATGATAAAAATCCGCGTTCCCGCCACCTCTGCCAACCTCGGGCCTGGATTCGATTGTGTCGGCCTGGCGCTCGATCTGTGGAATGAAGTCAGCTTCGAGCCGCGCGACCAGGTCGCATTTCGCGTGACAGGTGAAGGCGCGGACAGGCTCGACAACCAGCCCAACAACCTGTTAACCCGTGCCTTCTTCCGCGTCCATGCCCTGTGCGGACAAAAGCCCGCGGGCGTGAACATTCAATCGCACAACCAGGTTCCGCCCAGCAGCGGAATGGGATCGAGCGCCGCCGCCATCGTGTCGGGCATCTTCGGCGCAAACGAGATGCTGGGCCGTCCGCTTGGCCAGGCGGACATGCTGAAGATCGCGACAGAGTTGGAAGGCCATCCCGATAATGTGGTCCCTGCCCTGCTGGGTGGACTGGTCGTCTCGGTGATGAGCGCAGGGGAGATCATCTCCCGCCGTTACGACGTCCCCGCCTTCACGACGGTCATCGTCAAGCCCGAGGTGGACTGGCCAACCCGCGTGGCGCGCGCGGTGCTGCCCGCCTCGGTCCCCCGCGCGGACGCGATCTTCAACATCGGGCGGACGGCGCTGGTGGTGGACGCCTTGCGCAATGGAGACCTCGATCTGCTGCGCCAGGTGATGGACGACAGGCTGCACCAACCTTACCGGCTGGAACGCATTCCCGCAGGCGGGAAAGCCTGCCTGGCCGCCAGGGAATTCGGTGCGGCGGCGCTCTCGGGCGCGGGGCCGTCGATCATCTGCTTCGTGGAGGCGGGTCAGGCGGAAGCGGCGCGGACGGCCATCCAGGCGGTCTTCGAGGCGGAGGGCATCGCCGCCAGGGGCTTCGTGGCCCAGCCCAGCAATACGGGATGTCATCTCTGCGCGGATTGAGGAAAGAGGAGAGGCTCCGAGGCAAATCATGGAAAACAGAAAACCGACCCTGTTCGAACGTTTTGCCTTACGGATGGAGGGTCTGCTCATGACGCGCCTGGTGCCCAAGAATCGGCCAGGTGTTGTATTCAAATGGTTGTTCAAAATCCCCATCCTCTTCCATCGCATCGGCCTGCCGCTGTTTGGAAGTTTCATTCTCCTGCTGACCACAACGGGCAGGAAAAGCGGCAAACCACGGCATACGCCGCTCGAATATCACCGCGAGCCGGGGACGGGCCTGGCGGTCATCACGGCAGGCTGGGGAGGCAATACCGACTGGCGGCGCAACCTCCAGGCCGATCCGCGCGTCCGTGTGCAGATGGGGTGGCATACATTCAAAGCGGTTGCAGAACCCTTGAGCGACGTGGAGGTCGCCGCCTGGATGTCGGAGGCGCTCCAGCTCAATCCAGCCAGCGCAAAGATCTGGTCGCGCTGGGCGGGGGAACCCGTCAGTCTTGCGGAACCAGGGAGCGTACTCAGGGCGGCAAGGTATTTTCCGAGTTTTCGGTTGAAACCAGCGGAAGAGTGAACTTCATCGGATGGTGATTGCCATCCGATTTTTTATACCGCACGTGGGTATTATTAGCCAACTGTTAGCTGATTTTCATTGACGGCCCCATGAAAACGGAGTATAAAACATACCGACCAGTCGGTTTCTTTATTTCCCCTCCCGGATGAATAAGATGAAAGCGAAACAAATGCAGCAACGCAGTGAAGAAACCCGCACGCAGCTCATGAACTCGGCCATCAAGTTGTTCTCCACCCAGGGCTTCAAATCGGCCAGCGTGGACGACATCTGCAAGGACGCGGGGGTCAGCAAGGGCGCGTTCTATCATCACTTCGAAAGCAAGCAGGCCCTGTTCCTGGCCCTGCTGGATGGCTGGCTGCATACCATCGACAGCGCCATCGAGGCCGCGCGCGAAAAATCGGCGCCCGAGACCTTTTTGCAGATCACCCAGGCTTTCCCCTACATCTTCGAAAGCGCGGGCGACCACCTGCCCATGTTCCTGGAATTCTGGCTGCAAGCCAGCCGCGACGAGACCATCTGGCAGGCCAGCGTCGCCCCCTATCGCCGCTATCACAGGGAATTCACCCAGCTGATCAAAAAGGGTGTGGATGAAGGCTCGTTCGTGGAGGTCGACCCGGAACTGACCGCGCGGATGATCGTCTCGATGGCGATGGGCCTGTTACTGCAAAGCCTGCTCGACCCCGAGGGCGCGAAGTGGGAATCAACGGCACGCGAGATCACCGACATGATGCTCAACACCCTTTTGAAGAAGTGAGGTCGATATGTGGCTGATCACAGGCGCAACAGGTCACATCGGGAACGTGCTGGCGCGCGAACTGCTGGCGCGCGGTGAAAAGGTGCGGGCGTTGATTCCGCCCGCAGAAAGCCGCGAGCCGCTCAAGGGCCTGGATGTGGAGATGGTCGAAGGCGATGTCCTCGACCTGGATGCGGTCTTCGAGTCGCTGCGCGGCGTGAAGGGCATCTTCCACCTGGCGGGTGTCATCTCGATCATGCCCGGGCCGAATGCGCTGGTGCGCAGGGTCAACGTGGACGGGACGAGGAATATCCTCAGGGCGGCAAAGGCAAGCCGCATCGGGCGGCTGGTATACACCTCTTCGATCCACGCCATCCGCCGCACGGAAACGGGCGTGATCGACGAGCGCGTGCCGTACGACGCAGACAATCCCTACGGGGAATACGACCGTTCGAAGGCCGAAGCCACCCTCGAAGTGCTGGACGCCGCCCGCGACGGGCTGGACGCGGTGGTGGCTTGTCCCACGGGCGTGATCGGCCCCTACGATTTCCGTGGCTCGATGATGGGCAGCGTCATCCGCACCGCCGCCGAGCGCAAGCCGACTCTGTACGTGGATGGCGCCTACGATTTCGTGGATGTGCGCGACGTGGCCCACGGCCTGATCGCCGCCGCGGAGCATGGCCAGCGCGGCGAGAGCTACATCCTCTCGGGCCAGCGCATCAGCGTGCGCTATCTGCTCGAAACCGTGCGCGAGATCACGGGCAGGCCTTTCTTCCAGATGAAGATTCCATTTCACCTGGCGGAGTTTGCGGCGCGCTTCACGCCCTGGTATTACCACGCCACCCATTCCACACCGCGCTTCACGCCCTACTCGTTGGAAGTGCTGCAAAGCAACTCGCACATCAGCCATGCCAAGGCCGCACGCGAACTGGGCTACCGTCCGCGCACCTTATATGAAAGCATCGCCGATGCGGTGCAATGGTTCTTGAAAACAGGAAACCCATCCCCCGGCACAACCGTAGCTCTCAATTTGGTAAATTCATTTCATCCGAAGCCACGTCAACACAAAGGAGATAGAACATGAAAATCGTTACCGACTGCGCCGCCGACATCCCCACCGAAGAATTGGAAGCCCTGGGCATCGTCCAGGCCCCGCTCTTCATCCAATTTCCCGAAGGTGAGGTCAACTCGGCCGACATCACAGCCGACGCCTTCTACGACCGCCTGGAGGCCATGCGGCCTGCCATCCCCTCCACGGCCCAACCCTCGGGCGGATTATTCGCCGAACTGTACCGCAAGCTCGCCAGCGTGGACAAGAACATCCTGTCCATCCACATCTCGTCGGGGTTGAGCGGCACGATCAACGCGGCCCGCGACGGCGGCGAACAGGTCAAGCCGCAGGCCGAGGTCAACTTCTGGGACACGCTGACACTCTCGGGCGGCGAGCGCTTCCAGGTGATGGCAGCGGCGCTGGCAAACAAGGCCGGCTGGACGATGCAGGCCATCCAGGAGCGCATGGCAAAAATCCGCGAATCGGTCGAGGTGGTGTACACACTCGAAACGCTGGAATACCTGGCGCGCGGCGGCCGCATCGGACGTGTCAAGGCCCTGGCGGGCGCGCTGCTCAACCTCAAACCCATCATCCGCGTGGAGCGCTCGGACGGCAAGTACAGCACCGTCACCAGCGCGCGCACCATGCCCAAGGCCATCGCCACCCTGGGCGACCACCTGCAAGGCATGTTCGGGAACAAGCCCGTGTGGGTCACGATCCTGCACGGACGCTTCGCAGAAAAAGCGGACGAACTGGCTGTCAACCTGCGCACAAAACTCAACGTCGCCAAGGAGGAAGTCATGCGCATCTCGCCCGTGCTGGGCGTCCATACCGGCCCCGGCATCGTGGGCGCAGCCGTTGTCCCGATGGAGTTGATGGAAGACCTGCTGTAACCTCCCCTGGCGCAGGCTGGCTTAAAAACTTGAGGCCGCGAAATGCTCCTACACACCTCGCGGCCTCATAGGGAACACAGCCGTTGGCCGTGATGCCAGCTACTCCACAAAAATCTCCACGTGTTCGCCGTCCTCCTCGTCGATGACGTCGATGATCTTGCCCGTCACGCCCGAGCGGATGGCTTCCATTACGTTGGACATATCCACGCCCTCCACCTCGGGGGCGAAATGCGCGCCGATCTTCATGCCCGCATCCACCAGCGCCAGCGGAATTTGCACCGAAGCCTTCGAGCGGCCCGTGTTCGTATCCGTCACGCGCACGCGCAGCCAGCGCGCGCCGGGCGCACCAGGCGGGCGCGGCGGGGTCGGGACTCCAGGCCCGCGGCGGCCTCCGTCGCGCAGGGCGGCCAACAGTTTGGCGCCCTCCTCCGCGCTGATCTTGCCTTCCTCGATCATCTTCAAAATCTTCATTCTTTCTTCGACGCTTGTCATGGCAGCCTCCTAACCGATATACACTTGCACACGTTCGCCGTCTTCGCTATCGTCCACGTTGACGATCAACGGCTCGTGAACTTTTTGAACCATCGAGATGGCCTCGACCATCCCGTCCAATTCCTTATCCTTCAGCCCCTCGATGCGGCGCCCGAACAGGCGCAGGAACCAGGCCGCCAGTCCCAGCGGGAGCGGGAAACCGAGGAAGATGCGCCTCGGGCCGTCCTCCGAGCGGGAGCGATCCACATTCACAAACAGCCAGTGCGCCGTGCGACTCCAGCCCGCAAAGGCCATCACCGCCACGCCGAAGAACAGCGGCATCGTCAAACAATAAAACCAGAAATTGGTGCCTGCATTGCGCATCACAGCGTACATGCCCAGGGCGCTCAACACCGTGAATCCCATGCCAATCCATAAGGGGATCTGCCACAGACTGCGGGCCTTGGCCGCCGTCTGCTCCAGTTCAGGAGCCGCAGAGGGGGAGGAAAAATCTGCACCCTCCCCTGGACCCGCGCCTGATTCCGTTTCATAGGCCTCAGGCTCCGCCTCGGGCGTATCCTGCTCCAACTCCCTGATGAGGGTCAGGGCCTCCTCGGCAGAAATCCTGCCCGCCTCCACCATCTGGAGGATTTGCCTGCGTTCTTCAGACGACATTACGAACCTCCTTCCAGGGCCGCCAGCAGCGCATCCGCTTCGGCGGCGGTGATCTTCTTCTCAGCCAGCATCTTGAGGATGGTCACGCGCTCCTCTTCCGAGACAGGTTCACGCTGCGGGGGGGGCGGGGGCGGCGGAAAGGAGCCTGGCTCGATATTCCAATTCCAGCGCCCCACCTTGGCCCGCCCGCGGATGCGCGCTTCGGCGCGGCGGGCGGCGCGTTCGGCCTGCTGCGCAGCGCGTTCGGCCTGCTGCGCGGCGCGGCGGGTGGCATCTTCCACGCGGCGGCTGATGCGTTCGTTGAGCTGGTCGCCGAAATTCGACCAGTCGAACATCATGCCCGCGAAGTTGCCGTGCTCATCGGCCGATTCGCCCGCATCATTCTCGCTCGTCACGCGGATGTCGCTGCCCGCGTTCAGGCTGACCACGGCCGAGCCGTCCCCCACGGTCAAGACGTATGCGGTCTGGTCTTCGATCTCTTCCACGCCCGGCCAATCGATCTCGATGTCGTCGGCGCTCAACGATAAAGTCGCATTGGATTGCGGGGCCAGCACCAGTAAAATGTCGTCGCCCGCGGTCACACTCACGGCCTGGGAATCGCTGGGGGCCAGATAGAGCATCACGTCCTCGCCCACGTTGGCCGAGATATTGCCGTTGGTCACGTTGCGCAGCACCAGGTCGTCGCCGACCGAGAGGTTGACATTGCCGTCCACGTCGCGCACCGAGGCGTCACCCGAGACGTTCTTCACCGCCACACTGCCCCTCGCGCCGCGCAGGCTGAAATCAGACTGGATGTTTTCGATGGAGATCGTTCCCACGTCTCGCACCGACAGGTCACCCTCCACGTTCTTCATCTTGATGTCGCCGAAGACGCCGCGCAGGGACATATCGCCTTCCACAGATTCAAGGCGGAGATTGGCATTGCGGGGCACCCGCAGGGACAGGTCATCGGTCGAGGAAACGGTCACCAGCCCCCCATTCTGGGAAAAGCGCACTTCGTCCTCGTCGCCCTTGATGAGGATGTCCTCCCCTTCCCAGCCGACGACGCTCAAATCGCCGCTCACAGATTCGATCACGATGCGGGGTTCAGGTCCCACGGAAATGGTGCGGTTCATGGCTTACTCCTCCTCGCCGCGCAACATGCGCATGGCGGCTTCTGCGGTGATCTTGCCGGCGTTCAGGTCGTCCAGGATGACGCGGCGCCGGTCTTCAGTGACCTCGGCGGGCGCCTCCTCCTTGCCAGGCTCGAAGCCCAGCGCGCGGATGACCTCCAGCAGGCGGTTGCGAATGGTCGGATAGGACAGGCCAACCTCCTGCTCCATGCGGTTGATCTTGCCTTCGCAGCGCACGAAGGTGATGATGAATTCGACCTGCTCGGGCGACAGGCTGGCAAACTGGCTGCTGGCGAAGCGCCCTTCAATGGTCGTATCGCAGTTGAAGCATTGCAGGCGGGTCACGGTCAATTCAGATTTACAAACGGGACAACGGTTGAGGGCAGGGTACATGGGTTCTCTCCTGGGTGGATTTATGCTTGGTGGAGTAGGGCGTGTCAGGTACAATCAGCGCTGGCTCATGGAAAAACTGCGCCGCACGGGCTGCGCTTCGGCATAACGGCGCTGCAGCTGCCCGCCCCAGGCAACCATCCGCGCGCCGACGAAGATCATGCCGCGCGCAAACCAGCCCGTTCGATGGGAACTGCGCTCCGCTTCCCGCTCCAGGCGGATGCCGCGCATCGTGCAGATCAACTCCCGTCGGCGTTCTTCTGCCATCACTTCCAGTTGCAAGGTTTCCATGAGGATCTCCTTTCATTGCCGATAAACATTCTTAATTTCAATACCGTATTCTAAAGTTATTATACTTATATTTTAACGAATGTCAAGTTAAATTTTAACTTTTTCAATATCAATTTGAATATTATCAAGAAACAGCCCATCTTCTGCTGATTATGCGCAAAAAAGGCAGATATTCTGGAGTTTTTATGATCCGAACCGTCTTTTTCACAGCCAACAAACCACCCCGCACCGACCTCTCCCCCTCCGAATTTCCACGCCTGTTGAAAGACCGCCGCGGCCTGTTGTGGGTGGACTTTTCAGGTGAGACCCCCGAAGACAGCCTGCCCATCCTGCAAGCATTCGACTTCCACCCCCTGGCCATCGACGACGCCCTGCAGGAAAGCCACTCTCCCAAGGTGGATGATTGGGATGAGTATCTATACATCGTCCTGAATTACATGATGGTCGACCCTGCGAATTGGGAAGCCGAGATCGATGAACTGGACATCTTCGTCGGGCGCAACTACATCGTCACCCATCACGACCAGCCCATGGACTTTCTCGACGAGGTGTGGAGCCTGTACCAGCGCGACGCGCGTCACGCCCACGAAGGCTCCGACCACCTGCTCTACCGCCTGGCCGACAACCTGATTACACACTACATGCCCATCGTCGAGCGGGTGGACGAGGCGCTGGACGAGATCGAAGACCGGGTCTTCGACCGCCCCTCCCCCGCCACCCTGCAAAAGCTCTTCACGCTCAAACGCATCCTGTTGACCATGCGCCGCGTCACCCTGCCCCAGCGCGAAGTGCTCAGCAAACTGGCGCGCGACGACTTCCGCGTGATCGACCCGCGCGACCGCATCTTCTTCCGCGACATTTACGATCACCTCGTCCGCATCCACGACCTGAACGAAAGCCTGCGCGACCTGGTGGGCAGCGTGCTCGATACCTACCTCTCGGTGGTCAACAACCGCATGAACGAAGTCATGAAGACCCTCACCATCATCACCACCCTGTTCATGCCGATCACCTTCATCACCGGTTTCTTCGGCATGAATTTCTTCGAACCCGCGGCCCAGCTATTGGGCTGGACAAGCAGGCAGGCTTTTCTGCTCATGCTGGGTATCACGGCCCTGCTGCCCATCTTCATGTTCTGGTGGATGCGCCGCCGAACCTGGGTGTAAACCGTCCAAAATTTGGCTCCGCGTGAGTCTTGACACAGAACAAGCGTTCGGGTATTATTTCTAGCACAAATGAGCGATTTATGCTCTGAGCGCCAGAATTCTGGCAGGAGACCCGAATGATGATGATGGTTCGAAAAAGCAAAGGCATCGGCGAGCGCCACCAGAAAATCCTGGAATTCCTTCAGGAATACCAGAAGGAAAACAAGTACCCGCCATCCATCCGCGAGATCGGCGAGAAGACAGGCATCTCTTCCACTTCGGTCGTAAATTACTACCTCGACCAATTGGAGAAGCAGGGCTACATCGAACGCGACCGTAAGATCTCGCGCGGCGTGCGCCTGTCGGACTTCAGCGATCTGGCCGATACGGTCCGCGTTCCGATCCTCGGTCCCATCGCGGCTGGCCCCTTCCTGCCCGTGCCCGAACCCGGCGTGGATTACATGAACGACAAGGAATACCAGGCGGTGGAAATTGCCCGCAGCCTGCTCCCCGCCCGCGAAAAAGGCAATGAACTGTACGCCCTGGAAGTCAAAGGCGACTCGATGATCGACGCCATGATCAACGACGGCGACATCGTCGTGATGAAGAAGGCTGCCGAAGCCCGAAACGGCGAGATGGTTGCCGTGCGCCTGGACGATGAATACACCCTCAAGTACTTCTTCAAGGAAAAGGACGGCTACCGCCTCCAACCCGCCAACCCCACCATGAAGCCGATCCGCGTTCCCAAGAACAAGCAGTTGGAGATCAGCGGCAAGGTGGTCATGGTCATCCGCCGCATGAACACCCTGGCAGCCTGACCGCGCCGAAGACTCGAACAGGCAACAACAAAAAAGACGACCCTTGCGGGTCGTCTTTTTTGTTGCGAAAGAAAACTTACGCGATCTCGATGACCGCGCCGGCTTCTTCGAGCTTCTTCTTCGCATCCGCGGCGGCATCCTTGCCAACGGCGGAGAGCACCTTGCCACCGACGGTCTCGGCCAGGGTCTTGGCTTCGCCCAGGCCCAGGCTGGTCAGCTGACGGATGACCTTGATGACCTCGATCTTCTTGGGGCCGGTATCCTTGATGACCACATCGAATTCGGTCTTCTCTTCGACGGGTTCAGCAGCGGCAGCAGGGCCACCGACAGCGGCCACGGCGACGGGAGCGGCGGCGGAAACGCCCCACTTCTCTTCGAGCATCTTGACGAGTTCAGCCGCCTCGAGGACGGACAGGGTGGAGAGTTCCTCCACGAGTTTGGCGAGCTTTTCAGACATTGTAATAACTCCTTACCTTGCCAGGTATGTGATTGAATTTGAGTGCGGAATGGCCTGCGCCATCCAGTTCGAACTTATGCAGCGGCGGGGGCCTTCTCGGAGAAAGCCTTGACCACAGCCGCCAAACCACGGGCGGGTTCGGCGATGGTGCGGACGAGTTTGCCGGCGGGAGCCTGGAGCACGCCTAGAAGTTGGGCACGCATGACGGGCAGCGGGGGCATTTCAGCCAGGGCCTTGACCTGGGCAGGATTGAGAGCCTGTCCAGCCAGGAAACCAGCCTTGACCTTGACGAACTCGTTGCCCTTGATGGCATCAGCCAGCGCCTTGGCTGTGGACGCGGGGTCCGAAAAAGCGAAAGACACAGCCGTGCTTTTCTCGAACGCGTTATCGGGCAGGTTCATGCCGCTTTCCACGAAAGCGCGTTTGGCCAGCGTGTTTTTCACAACATGAAACTCACCGCCGCTCTCGCGGATCTTGGCGCGCAGGGCGTCCAGGACTTTCATTTTCGAGCCGGTGTATTCCACCAGGATCACAGCATGGCTTTGTTTCAGCCAGTCCTGATATTGGGCCAGGACTTCGTTCTTGCGTTGCTTTGAAATTGCCAAAGGATATTCACCTCCTTTCAATATAAGAGTCTTTGCCACTTGCAGGCAAAGACTCTTTGCTGTTCCGCAGGGAACACCCTTGGCAGGGATACGGCCCGGGGGCCGAAATTTGCAATTCGTCCTCGCCTGAGCAGGATATTAAGTTCCCACAGGGGAACACCTGCCGTCACGGGCGAAGTGGCTTTCAGGTTTTATCGGGGATTACCCGTTCACCTCAAGTGCGGCGGCCTCGCTCGGGTCGACCTTGATCGCGGGGCCCATGGTCGTGGTGACCGTAATGTGCTTGATGTAGGCGCCCTTCGCGCCGGACGGGCGGGCCTTACGGATCGCATCCATCAGGGCGGCGAAGTTCTCGTGCAGTTTCTCGGGCGTGAAAGAGGCCTTCCCCACCGAAACGTGGATGTTGCCGGTCTTGTCGAGACGGAACTCGACGCGGCCCGCCTTGGCTTCGCGGATGGCGCGCTCCAGATCCTGGGCGGGCACCACCGTGCCAGCCTTCGGGTTGGGCATCAAACCGCGGGGGCCAAGCACGCGGCCCAGGCGTCCCACCTTGCCCATCGCATCCGGCGTGGCAATCGCCACATCGAAATCGAGCATACCGCCTTCGATCTTCTTCAGGGACTCGTCGTCATCGGCCACCATATCGGCGCCGGCGGCGCGGGCATTGGCGGCGCCTTCGCCCTGGGCAAAGACCAGCACGCGCACCGTCTTGCCGAGGCCGTTGGGGAGCACAACCACATCGCGCACCTGCTGATCCGCCTGGCGGGGATCCAACGCCGTGCGCAGGTGGACTTCCACCGTCGAATCGAACTTGGTGGCGCTGATTTCCTTCGCCAGGGCCATCGCCTCATGGGAAGTGTAGAGCTTCGCAGCGTCCACCTTGGCCAGGGCGGCCATGTATTTCTTACCGTGTTTTGCCATAGGTTCCTCCGTGGTGCAAACGGGCCGGGCGGCCCTCCCACTAATGATTATTCGACAATCGTAATGCCCATGCTGCGGGCGGTGCCTTCGATCTGCTTCATCGCGCCGTCGAGGTCAATCGCATTCAGATCCTTCATCTTCATTTCAGCGATTTCCTTGACCTGGGCGCGGGTCACCTTGCCGACCTTGTCCTTATTCGGGACGCCCGAGCCTTTCTCGACCTTGGCGGCCTTGCGCAGCAGGACCGCCGCCGGGGAGGTCTTCAACACGAAGGTGAATGAACCGTCCGTGTAGACGGTGATTTCCGCGGGAAGCACCTCGCCCTGACGGTTGGACGTGCGGGCGTTGTACTCCTTGCAGAAAGCCATGATGTTGATGCCGTGCCCTGCCAGGGCCGGGCCGATCGGGGGCGCAGGGTTGGCCTTGCCAGCCTCGATCTGCAAACGAACGACTGCCTTTAACTTCTTTGCCATTCTGACTCCTTTGTGGTGATAACGGGTCTCTTGGGGGACCCTCCCACCGCTTCAAGCCGGAACTCCAGCCTGTTGCCGTTATGAAATGTGTGCAGCCCGCGGAAAGTCCGCTAGGCCTTTTCGACTTGCAGGAAGTCCAACTCAACAGGCGTCTCGCGCCCGAAGAAGCTGACCATCACACGCACCTTGGTGCGCTCCATATCGATTTCCGAGACCACGCCGCGGAAATCGTTGAACGGGCCATCCACAATGCGCACCCGCTCCCCGACCTTGAACGTGACCTTGACCGTGGGCGCCTCGGCTTCCATGCGCTTGACGATCTGGGCCACTTCCTCGGGACGCAGCGGGGTGGGATCGTTGCCCATGCCCACGAAGCCGGTTACGCCGGGGGTGTTGCGCACCACGTACCAGGACTCTTCCGAAAGGATCATGTTGACCAGCACGTAGCCGGGGAAGATGTGGCGTTCCACGGTGCGGCGCTTGCCGTCCTTGACCTCGATCTCCTCCTGGGTCGGAATGACCACATCGAAGATCTTGTCCTTCATGCCCATCGTATCGATACGCTGCTCCAGGTTGTGGCGCACCTTGTTCTCGTAGCCCGAGTAACAATGCACCACGAACCAGGCAGGCCCTTCGGCCGGAGGAGGCTCAACAGGCGCGGCTTCGGAAGGAATCGGAAGATGGGAGCCGTATCCAGGTTCGGAATCCAGCAACGGGACAACCTCCGAATGCATCAAAGGCTCTTCGGGGGTCTCTTCATCGAGGGGGTCCTGGTCGAATGTGTCTTCCGGTTCCAGTACGTCCATCAAAACCTCATTCCAAAAACGCTAGCCTAACAATACTTTCACCAATAGGGCAGCAAATTCCTGGACCAATGCCAGGAGGAGACCCACCACCGTCATCACGATCAAAACCAGGATGGTGAGACGGTTGGCTTCGGGCCGGGTGGGCCAGGTTACCTTGCGAAGCTCCCCCACCATTTCGCGAACCAGCGACTGGGGGCCGCTCAAGATGTTGCCTTTTTTGTCTTTCTCTGCCAAGGTCTTGCTCCTTCTTGTTTGTTACGGCTAAAACGCCGCAGAAAGCGGCGTTCGTTGCCTCAGGCAGGCCAGGCAGGAATCGAACCCACAACCGCTCGTTTTGGAGACGAGTGCTCTACCAATTGAGCTACTGGCCTAAGTTTGACCGGGTGACTGCCTGTTTCGAGACAATCACCCAGCCCGTAAACTACTTGGTTTCGCGGTGCGCTGTGTGCTTCTTGCAGCGCGGGCAATATTTCTTGAACTCGAGCCGATTGGGATCGTTGCGGCGATTCTTCTCGGTGGTATAGTTCCGCTCTTTGCAGTCATTGCACTGGAGCGTAATGACCGGGCGGATGTCCTTCTTCTTGGAAGCCATTCTAAACTACCAACTTTCCTGGTTATTCGATGATCTTGGTCACAACACCCGCGCCGACGGTCAGGCCGCCTTCGCGAATGGCGAACTTCGAGCCTTGCTCCAACCCGACAGGCACGATCAACTCGACCGTCATGTTCACGTTGTCGCCCGGCATCACCATTTCCACGCCTTCCGGCAGGGTGATGTTGCCCGTCACATCCATCGTGCGGATGTAGAACTGCGGTCGGTACCCGCTGAAGAATGCCTTGTGGCGCCCGCCCTCTTCCTTCTTCAACACGTACACTTCCGCAAAGAACTTCTTGTGCGGCGTGATCGACTTCGGCTTGGCCAACACCTGGCCGCGCTCCACGTCTTCACGCTCGATGCCGCGCAGCAGCAGGCCCACGTTGTCGCCGGCCATGCCTTCGTCCAACTGCTTGTGGAACATTTCCACGCCCGTGCAGACCGTCGCGCGCGTCTCGCGCAGACCCACGATCTCGATCGGGTCACCCACCTTGACGATGCCGCGGTCGATACGACCCGTCACCACCGTGCCGCGACCCTTGATCGAGAACACGTCTTCCACAGACATCATGAACGGCTTGTCCGTCTCACGCTTCGGCTCCGGAATGTACTCGTCCACCACGCGCAGCAGCTCGTGGATCGGGGCATATTCGGGCGCGTTCGGGTCGGTCGAGGCGCTGTCCAGCGCCTGCTTGGCCGAGCCGCGCACGATCGGGGTCGTGTCGCCCGGGAAGCCCTGCTTCGTCAGCAGTTCGCGCAGTTCCAGTTCCACCAGTTCCAACAGTTCGGGATCGTCCATCATGTCAACCTTGTTCAGGAAGACCACGATCGAGGGAACTTCCACCTGGCGCGCCAGCAGCACATGTTCGTGCGTCTGCGGCATCGGCCCGTCGGGGGCTGCCACCACCAGGATGGCGCCGTCCACCTGCGCCGCGCCGGTGATCATGTTCTTGATGTAGTCGCGGTGTCCAGGCATGTCGACGTGCGCGTAGTGGCGCTTGTTCGTCTGGTATTCCACGTGCGCGATGTTGATCGTAATGCCGCGCGCCTTTTCTTCCGGCGCGTTGTCGATCTGGTCATACGCCTTGAATTCTGCCTGCCCCGCAAATCCGGCCACCTTCGTGATCGCCGCGGTCAGCGTCGTCTTGCCGTGGTCGATGTGCCCCATCGTCCCCACATTCAGGTGTGGCTTGCTGCGATCAAATTTTGCCTTCGCCATGTCTCGTTCTCCTTTTCTGACAAATACATGAGTCAGCAACTGAGCCCACGATGGGATTTGAACCCATGACCCCGTTCTTACCAAGAACGTGCTCTGCCGACTGAGCTACGTGGGCTTGACGTGCTGCGTGACCGTTTTTTCGGTCACAAGTGGGCGGTGGAGGATTCGAACCTTCGAAGTCTTCTGACAACTGATTTACAGTCAGTCCCCTTTGGCCACTTGGGTAACCGCCCGGGGAAAATAAATTGTCTAGCAGCTAGTCTACTAGTCGCTTCGCCGCTCAAGGGAGAGGCGAACCGACCAACAACCTAACTGGAGCCGACGACGAGAATTGAACTCGTAACCGCCCGCTTACAAGGCGGGTGCTCTGCCGATTGAGCTACGTCGGCGATTAAGCGTGCGGATTATACCAAAGCACGCATACAGTCGCAAGGTTTTTTTCAGCCCAAACGCTTCAAATCGGGCGGTTGCGCGGGTCGAAAGTTTATCAGGGAATAAGATGACCGTCAACCCTTCGCATCCACAATCCAGCAATTCCCCTCATCTCGGTGCGAGGAATAGCTCCCCGAAGCCCCCCCTTTGCAAAGCCGCGCCCGCAACGCGTCAGATCGGGAAGACTGCCTTTGCGTGGGCCGTTCGGGGCTTACGGTTGGGGAGACTCTTTTTGTGCCATGACGATTTCGCGCCCTCCATGCGCCGCCGAGGTGGGTGTCCTGACCATTAAAAAAAGGCGCTGAAATGGAACATGGACAAAACGGTTGCTCCCCTGCTTTTGAAGTAAAATACAGCGCAATGCAAAAATAGAAGTTTTCGGCTTTAAGATTTGCAAAACAGAAGGGACACTGATTGGCTCGTCCCGCGCAACAACGCTTTTCCAGAAAGTGCTGGCGTTTTATGTACCCCCACCCAACGAGGAGAGCCGTTATGTTGAAATTTGCATTCTGGATAGACTCGATGACCGATTACCTCGGCAAAGCCTCCGCCGTCATGGTCATCCTGACTGTGGCCGCGGGCTTTTATAATGTGGTCGCCCGCTATCTGGGAAAATTCATCGGGATAAAACTGACTTCCAACCTGCTGATCGAATTGCAATGGTACCTTTTCTCGCTCACGTTTTTGCTGGGCTTTGCCTACATCCTCAAAATCGGCGAGAACGTGCGCGTGGATTTCCTTTACACCAACTGGGGGCCAAAAACCAGGGCCTGGGTGGACCTGGTGGGACATTTCTTTTTGATCATGTTTTGCGCCATCGGCATTTACGTCACCATCTTCCCGGTCATGCAATCGTGGGGACAACTGCCCGACGGCAGTTTTGGGACATGGGAAATGTCGCCCGACCCAAACGGTCTGCCGCGCGCGCCCATCAAAACCATGATACCCATCGGCTTCGCCCTGCTGGCCTTGCAGGCCGCTTCTGAAATCATCAAAAACATCGCCCGCATTCGCGGAACCGACCTACCCTTCCCGGGGAAATAATCAGCGCGCAAGAGGAGAGCAGACATGGGAAACTACGAATGGCTTGCGCTGGTCATGTTTGCCGGCTTTTTCTTCATCATTATGAGCGGCTACCCGGTCGGGTACTCGTTTGCCGCCACCGCCATCCTGTTTGGGGCGCTGGGGCTGGCAGTCGGCGCGTTCAATCCCATGCTGCTGCGCATGATGCCCAGCCGCTGGTTCGGGACGATGTCCGACTTCACCCTGCTGGCGATTCCGTTTTTCATCTTCATGGGCGCGGTCTTCGAGCGTTCGGGGCTGGCGGAACAACTGCTGGAAACCATCGGCAGGATGATGAGCGGCATTCGCGGCGGGCTGGCGCTGGCAGTGGTGCTGGTGGGGACCCTGCTGGCGGCGACGACCGGTGTCGTCGCGGCGACCATCATCATGATGGGCATGTTGGCGCTGCCAACCATGCTGAAATACGGCTACGATAAAAAACTCGCCACCGGCACCATCGTCGCCTCTGGCACGCTGGCGCAGATGATTCCGCCCAGCCTGGTGCTGGTGGTGTTGAGCGACCAGATCGGCGTCTCGGTTGGGGATTTGTTCCTCGGCTCGGTCATCCCTGGTTTGCTGCTGGCGGGCTTGTACGCCGGGTACGTGCTGGTGATTACCCGCCTCAAGCCGGAGCTGGCTCCAGACCTGCCACCCGAAGCGTTGAACTTCACCCGCGCGGAAATCACCCGCGAAGCCCTGCGCGTGGTGCTGCCGCCCGGAATTCTTATCTTCTTCGTGTTGGGCAGTATTTTCTTCGGGCTGGCTTCGCCCACCGAGGCTGGCAGCATCGGCGCTGTGGGCGCGCTCTTTTTGGCGTGGACGAACAAACGCCTGAGCCGCAAGATGATTTTCGAATCGGCCATGGCAACGGCGCGGGTGACGGCACTGGTCATCACCATCCTGTTTTCGTCCTCGCTCTTCAGCCTGGTCTTTACCGAAATGGGCGGAAAGCACATCATCACCGAGTTCTTCACCTCCATTCCGGGCGGGGTGTGGGGCTTCCTCATCGTTTCGAATATCGCCATCTTCCTGATGGGCATTCCGCTGGAATTTGTCGAAATCAGTTTCATTGCCATGCCCATCTTCGTGCCTGCCGCGCAAGAGTTGGGAATCAACATGGTCTGGCTGGCGGTGGTGTATGCCATTAACCTGCAAACCGCTTTTATTTCCCCGCCGGTGGGCTTCTCGCTGTTCTACCTGCAAAGCGCTGCCAAAGGCGTGCCGACCAAAGACATCCACAAGGGAGCGCTGCCGTTCATGGTTTTACAAGTGGTCGCCCTGCTGATCGTGATTTTCTTCCCGCAGACCGTCACATGGCTGATAAACATGGCGGCAACCGGCTCGCCGTAAAACTCCGTCGCTGATAACCATAAAAATCGCCCCGAAAAAACGGGGCGATTTTTTTAGAGAAGGAGGAAACTACTTGCCTTTTTTGATGGCTTCCTGCATCACGAATTCGTTGGTGAAGTTCCAGTCCTGTACCTGGTTGCGGAAGGCAAGCCACTGTTCGTACACTTCCTTGAACTCGGGGTCTTCAGCGGCTTTGGATTCGTAGATTTCAAAAGCCTTCTGGCGCGCGGCCTCCAAAATTTCTTCGCCGTAGGGCATCAAGATCGTGCCGCCATCCACCAGGCGTTTGAGCGCCGCGCCGTTGACCGACTCGTACTCGGCGTGCATCTTGAGGTTGCTTTCGGCGGCTGCCACTTCGATGGCGTTCTGGTAGAGCGGGGGCAGTTTGTTCCACTCGGTCAGGTTGACCTGCACTTCGAGGGTCGTGCCCGGTTCCCACCAGCCGGGGAAGCCGTAATACTTGGCAACCTTGTTCAAGCCGAGGGCTTCATCGTCGTGAGGACCAACCCATTCAGCCGCGTCGATGGCGCCGGTTTCCAGCGCCTGGTAGATTTCGCCGCCGGGCAGGTTCTGCACCTGAACGCCCAACGCCGACATCACCTGCCCGCCCAAGCCGGGGATGCGCATCTTCAAGCCTTGCAGGTCCGCCACACCTTTGATTTCCTTGCGGAACCAGCCGCCCATCTGCGCGCCGGTGTTGCCGGCGGGGAAGAAGATGGCGTTGTACTTCCTGGCGTAGAAATCCTGCAACAGTTTGAGGCCGCCGCCGTGATAGAACCAGGAGTTCTGTTGCGAGGCATTCAAACCAAACGGCACGCTGGAGCCGAAGCCCAACACCCAACTCTTGCCGATATAGTAATAGGAGGCGGTGTGACCGATGGGCACTGCGCCAGAGGAAACCACATCCAACACCTCGGTGGCTTTGGCAAGTTCGCCACCGGCGCGCGGGGTGATCTTGAACTTGCCATCCGTCAGCGAAGCGACGCGGTCGGCGAACTTCTGCGCGCCGCCGAACAACACGCCCAGCCCCGCCGACCAACTGGTGGGCATCTGCCAGTCGAGTTCGGGCAGCGCCGCAGTATTGGCGGCAGCCTCCGGCTCAGCGGCTGTGGGACTGCAAGCCGTCAAAGCGGCCGCGCCCAAGCCCATACCCGCAACTTTCAAAAAGTCTCTACGATTCATGCCTTCCTCCTTTGGGAAATTGGTTTATTTTCCGCCCGCGCAACCGACACCTCTCCAATGGCGCACACGGAAATGAGTTGCAGGGCATTGTATATGATTCTTTCAAAAGTTACAATCATTTTTTGGCTCTACCGTTTTTAACGGAAAAGAACCTCACCACAAAGGGCACAACACCTGCCCTGGCGGGCGGTGCCAGGGTTGTGACCGTCGTGTCCTTTGTGTTTGAAAAGGGTTTCCCGTTAATTACGGGAGACCTCATTTTTTTTATTGACACCCCGCGACTTGCAAAGAGGGATCTTTTTTGAGAGAGTGTTTCTTAATCAAGCATTTCATCTTTGTACACAGATCCCACGGCCGTCACGGGAAGCCGTCACTCGCAATTTCAGTTTTTTCAAATATGGAAGCGACTGAAATCTCCGCAACATCCATCAACTATTTGCGCCGGGTGTATTCGGCCGCTGAAGGGAACTGAACAATAAAAAAAACTGGCAGGGTCTCCTGCCAGTTGAAGATGTTCCCTGTTTGGTTCAGCGCAGTGGGCGCCAGGCCGGGTCGAAATCGTTGCCCGGGTCGGTGGTCAGGCGAATGCGTTCCGGGGTGCCCGTCGACACCAGGTACAGGTCGAGGGTCGAGGCGCCCACTTCGCGGCTCTGGAAGATCATCCAGAATCCGTCGTTCGAGAAGATAAGATGCTCCAGCGGGGACGGGCCGAGTTCCAGGCGGGAGGCGGTCGTGCCGCCGCGCTTCTCGTACAGGACGCTCATCAGCCACGGCAGGGAGGTCTCATCGGAGCGCTGCTGGGAGTAGATAATAACCGAGTCGTCCCGCGACCAGACGGGCTGATAATCCAGGAAGGACGGCCCGCTGCGGATGATCTGCTGGGCGTTCGCGCCGTCATCGAGCATGGCCCACACCTGGTACACGCCAAAACGCCTGGCCGCAAAAGCGATCTGGTTGCCGAACACGGACCAGCTGGGCTGGCGCGCCTCCACCCCAGGCCCCAGGTCGGTGAGACGCTTGACGCTCTGGTCGGCCAGGGTCAGCAGGTAGATTTGCATCGACCCATCGCGCACGGAGGTGAAGGCAATGTGCGCGCCGTCGGGCGACCAGGCCGGCTCGGAGTTGCCCAGCGGCACCGAGGTGAGCTGTTGCACATCCGAACCGTCGGCATTGGCGATGAACAGGCTGGTGTCGCCGGGCGCATTCTGGACAATCACGGTCGGCCCCTTGCAGGGCGACACGAAGACCAGGCGCGCGCCATCGGGGGACCAGGAAGGCTGGCAGGCGCCGTCCGACATCTTCGTGATGGGCGCGGAGACTCCGCTTTGCACATCCAACAGGTAGATCTGCGGGATGCCGGTGCGATCCGAGACGAAGGCGATCTGCCCATAGCCGCCTCCCTGCGGGGTGGCGGTGGAGGTGGGAATTTGGGTGGGATCGTCCAGCGCGCCCGGCAGCGGGGTGGGTGTGAAAAGCGGACGCCGCGTCGGCGTGGACGTCAAGGTGGGTGAGGACGGGATGTCGGTATGGGTGGAGGTAAACGTCGGCAGCGGACTGGCCGTATGAGTCGGCAACGGGCTGGGTGTGGATGTATGGGTCGCCGTGGCCGGCAGGTAGGGCATTTGCGCGCGCAGTGAAAGCGGGATCAGGTAGGGATTGAAATAGAGCCAGCCGCCCAGGCCAATGACCAGCAGCAGCAGGAACAGGATCAGGCCGCGCTGGCGGCGTTTCTTTTGTTCCTTCTTCTTCTTGCCCGGGGGAATGAAGGGTTTTTCATCCTCCACAGCCAGCAATTGTCCCGGCGGGCTGACCGGTTTGGGCGGGTTGCTCGGCACCGCCTCGGCTGCCGTCGGCGTGGGATATTCCTTGTCCGGTTCGTTGGCGTCCGGCGGGGGCGGCGTGACCTGGTAATTGCCTGTCAGTTGCTGCGTTCTGGATTTGGAGCTGAGCAGGGCCTTCTTGAATTCATCCGCCGTCTGGAAGCGCTCAGCCGGGTCGACGGCCATGGCCTTCTCGATGGCGGCGGCCAGGCGGCGCGAGATCTTCGGGTTGCGCTTGCGCAGCGGGGTCAGTTCGGCGTTGTCCATGGCGCGCGCCAGGCCATCCTCCGGGATGACCCCGCATAAGGCGGCGTAGAGGGTTGCGCCGAGCGAGTAGATGTCGGTGCGCGGGTCGGTGCGGGCGGTGCCGTATTGTTCGGGCGGGGAATAGCCGGGCGTCATGGCGCGCGCGCCGGTGGTTGTCACCTGGGCGCCCTGCACCACCTTGGCCAGGCCGAAATCGACCAGGAAGATGTGCCCGTCGGGGGTGATCTTGACATTGCCCGGTTTGATGTCGCGGTGCAGGATCGAGGGCCGACGGGTGTGCAGGTAGAGGAGCGCATCGCAGATGGCTGCGCCAACTTGCACAGCATCGTCTTCGGTGATGGTGCCGTCGCGTTCCATGCGCTGGCGCAGGTCCTCGCCCTCGATGAAATCCATCACCAGGTATTGTCCCTCCTGGCCGATGGAGAAATGGTCCGAGACGCGGGGCAGGTTTGGATGACGCAAATTCGCCAGGATTACAGCCTCCAGGCGAAATTGGCGCGAATATTCGTCGGTCGTGAACAGGTTTTCTTTAACGGCCACTTCCACGCCGAGGTTTTCATCCACGGCGCGATAAACCGATCCCATGCCGCCCTGGCCCAGGATCTCAACGATACGATAGCGTTTATGCAGGTGAGTTCCGCGTTCGAGAGTCATCCGTGTTCCAAAACTGGGGAGTGCCCTAAATATGGCGCATTATAACAGATGCACCCCTAGCCCTCGGGCGCTTCAGCAAGTTTCATTTTGAAGAATAACCAGGGCGCGCCGCCCGAAACCCAAAAGCCGATCAAAACGTAGCGCAGGTAACGCAGGAGGTAGGCAAGGGGGAATTCGCCGCGTGGGAAGACCTGGCCCAGCCCATACCAGAAGATCAAAATGCCGATCACGCCGACCAGGTAACGCAGCGCGCGCTGGCTGACGGGACCCGCAGCCTGGAATCCGCCGCGGCGCATCATCCACGCCAGGCCCAGCGCCAACCCGAAGAAGGTCCCGGCCGGGGTGATGGCGCCGCTCAAGGTAACGGGAGCAATCTCTTCGTCCCCGACCCGCCCGGCGTTGACCTCCCACTCGCGGGGAATTTCATATCCCGCCTGGGCGGCTACCGCCAGCGAACTCAACAGGATGAAAACCATCGACACGCCAAAGGCGACCGCCACCTGGCGGGCAAAACTCTGGCCCTTCAACCAGGCCGCCGCGCGATCCCAATAAGTCACGAAGGCCCACAAGGTCAACGCTCCCAGCAGCCAGCCGAGCAGCACATCATGCAGGAAGTGGACGCCCAGGTACATGCGCGAGAAGCCAATCAGGAAGACCAGCGTCACCGCGCCGATCCAGGCCCAGGGCTTGCGCAGCCAGGCGGCGACGATGCCCCATACACCTGCCGCGATCTGCGAATGTCCCGAGGGCACCCCAAAGGAGGTTTCGGCCGCCAGGGGCAAGACGCGCTCACTGACCCAGTAGGGACGCGGGCCGCCGAGGGCCACCTTGAAAACGTGATTGATACTGTTGCCAGCCAGGAGAATCAGGCCTACGCGCAGGCCCGCCCCGCTGTGGATGCTCCAATATAAAGCCGGCAAAGCCAGCAGGAAAAATTCCTCGGACCCCAGAAAGCTGAAGAAGCGCATCGGGCCTTCGAGCCAGGCCCCCAATCCCTGGATCATCACGATCCAGTCGACGCCTTGCTGTATGAGAAATTCCATATCTCACTCCTGAAGGAAGCTTGGGACGGTGGTAAGGTTGACGGTCAGTACTGTTCATTGTACACTCAAAGTATGCAAACGTCATCCACTCCGGCCCGCCGCCCTTGGGACTGGCCTTCCGCCCTTCTCATCTTTTTCCTGCTGCAGATGGCGTCCGCGCGCCTAGTCATCACAGACTGGACCCCATATCTCTTTTTCACCCAAACCCTGAGCGCCTTCAGTGTGGCGCTGGGGCTGGCGCTGGGATACAGCACGTTCGGCAAACGCGCGATCCGCCTGCTGGTCTTTTTATATTCCCTGTTCCTCCTGCCCTGGCAGTTGACCCTGGCGGTGGAGGCCGACGCGCCCTTCCTGGAACGCCTGGCCAGCATTGGCGGCCGGCTGTGGTTCTCGCTGGTCGATTTCGTCACCCGCCAGCCGGTCGACGATGCCATCTTCTTCGTGACCTTTGTCTCCCTGGCCTTCTGGATCGTGGGCCTGAGTTCCAGTTACGCACTGGCGCGGCACGGTAATTACCTGGCCGCCATCCTGCCGGGGGGCCTGATCATCGTGCTGGTGCAGGTGTACGATTTCTTCATCCCCGTGCGCATCTGGGGCCTGGCCATTTATGCCTTCCTCTCCCTGCTCCTGCTGGGACGCCTGTATTTCCAGCGCAACCACCTGGTGTGGGAGCAAAAGCGGATGTTCGTCACCGCCGAAGCCACCCAGGACCTGACCAACAGCCTGACCGCCCTGGCCGCGGTGCTGGTGTTCGTGTCCTGGTCTGTGCCAATCTCCCTCTCCAGTTTGAAGGAAGCCGGGGAAGCCTGGAATCGCATGATCCACCCCATTCAGGAGCGGCTCGAAAACGCGGTGGATGCGCTCGAATCGCCGTACACCGTGGGAAGCGGCGATTCCGATTTCTATGGCAGCACCCTGGCGTTGGGACGCAACGCCTCGCAGGGTGATACCCCCGTGTTCTCGGTGCAGCCGATCGACGCGATCGAGGACCAGCCGCCGCGTTTCTACTGGCGCGGACGCGTTTACGACCAGTACAACGACGGGCAGTGGCGAAACTCCGCCCTGGCTTCGCGGGAATTCAGCCCGGAAGCCGATGACCTATCCATTCCCGTTCACCTGTCGAGGCGTTCTTCGGCGCGCTTTGTCTTTACCCTGTTCCTGACCAAACAGGAGTTGATGTACACCCCGTCGGCCCCGGTCTGGGTCAACCGTCCGGGCAACCTGCTGAGCCAGTCGGTCCCCGAGGGGCGGCTGGATGTTGCGGCCTGGATGGCAAACCCGCCCCTGGCAGCCGGTGACCGTTACCAGGTGCGCGCCCAGGTGCAGAATCCCTCCATCCTGGAGCTGCGCTCCGCCGGGACGGACTATCCCGCCTGGGTGAGTGAGCGCTACCTGGACGTGCCCGACTACATCGAGCAGAAGATCCAACCGCTGGCCCTGGAGATCACGGAAGGCGCGACGACACCCTACGACCAGGCGCAAGCCATCACCACCTACCTGCGCAAGGAGATCGATTACTCCACCGCCCTGCCTCCCACCCCGAAAGGCACCGACCCGCTGCTATGGGTGCTGTTCGACGCGAAGAAGGGCTTCTGCATGTACTACGCCAGCGCCGAGGTGTTGATGCTGCGCTCACTGGGCATCCCCGCCCGCATGGTGGTCGGTTTTGCCGAGGGTGAATTGGACGAACGCGGCCTCAGCTATACCGTGCGCAAGGCCAACTCGCACGCCTGGCCGGAGGTGTACTTCCCCAACATCGGCTGGGTGGAGTTCGAACCCACCGCCAACCAGGACCCGCTGACCCGCCCGTCCGCGCCGCCCGCCACGCCCACCCCCTTTGCCGGCGGGCTGCCGATCACATCCGACCGCCCGACCCCGGCGGCGGATATCGAGCGCGAACCGCGCATCGACGAGAGCGGCGTGGTCGATGCCCCGCCCTTTGCAGAGACGCCCGCCGGACGCACCGTATTCGCGGCCTTATGGGCGCTGCTGGTGGTCGGCCTGGTCCTGCTGGAACGGCGCATGAAATGGACTGACCGGCTGCCCGTCTACATTTCCAACGCCTATGCCCGCAGCGGCGGCACCCCGCCCGGTTGGGTCGACCGCTGGGTGCGCTGGAACAACTCGACCTCCATCGAACACTCGTTCCACGCAGTGAACCTGGCCTTGCGCTGGATGGGACGCCCGCAGGCCATGCACATCACCCCGATCGAGCGCGCCCGCCTGCTCAAGGAAGCGCTGCCCGCCGCCCAGCCCGCCATCGACAGCCTGCTGGAAGAACACCAGGCGGCCCTCTTCAGCCCCCGCCCGGGCAACTCGGCCCGCGCGCGCCGCTCGGCCCTGGCGCTGATCGGATTCGCGCTCCGCGCCCGTCTGTTCCAAAGCTACGAAAGAATCGTCAACCGCATCGAACGCATTGGATAAAACTATGGACTCCACACCCACCCGCCCCGCCACCGTTCACGAACAAATCCTGGCACTCGGCCAGCAGGCCGGCAAAATTCGCCAGATCGTGGAAAAAGGACGCGCCGAACGCGACGCCGTCGAAGCGCTTTCCACGCTCGAAACCACATTGATCCGCATCGGCAACCAGGTACGGGATTTCGAAAAGGAACACCGCAACCTCTCGGCCCTGGCCGACGTGGGCAAGGTGGTCAATTCCTCGCTGGAACTGGAGGAGGTGCTGCGCATCGTGATGGACACCATCGTGCGCCTGACGCACGCCGAACGCGGTTTCCTGATGCTGCGCGAGGCGGACGGCGACATGGTCACACACGTGGCGCGCGACTGGGACAAGGAGACCATCCATCCGTCCGAATTGACCGTCAGCCGCACCGTGATCCAGCGCGTGATCGACACGGGCGAACCGCTGCTGACCACCAACGCCCAGGACGACCAGCGCCTGGCCGGGCAGGAAAGCATCATCGCCTTCAACCTGCGCTCGATCCTGTGCGTGCCGCTCAAGGTCAAGAATGATTTGATCGGCGTCATCTACGCCGACAACCGCATCCGTTCGGGCATCTTCTCGGACACCGAACTTAGCATGTTGACCGCCTTTGCCAACCAGGCGGCGGTGGCGCTCGACAATGCGCGGCTGTTCTCGTCGCTGCGCAACACCCTCGAAGAGGTCATCGAACTCAAGGGCCTGATGGACAACATCTTCGCATCCATCGCCAGCGGGGTGATCACCGCCGACATCGAACACCAGGTCACGCTGTGCAACCGCGCCGCCGAGTCGATCCTCGGGCACGCTTCGGCCGAGTTGATGGGACTGCGCCTGGAAGAAATTATGCCGACCTTTGCGCCCGAGCTGCAAATGCGGCTGGAGGAGGTTCACCTGACCGACAAGCCGGTGGTCGGCTTCGAGGTGCATCACACCCTGCCCCAGCGCGGCGGCGTGGACTGGCGGCTCCACCTCTCTCCCCTCAAGGATGCGGGCCAGAAGACCCAGGGCGTGGCCATCGTGCTCGACGATATGACCGAGCGCAAGAAACTCGAAGCCCAGCGCCGCCTGCTCGAACGCATGGTTTCCCCCGCGGTCATCGACCAGCTGGACCTGAACAGCGTCAAGATTGGCGGCAAGCGCGTGGACATTACCATCGTGTTCGCCGACATCCGCGGCTTCACCACCTATTCGGAGAAACAGACTCCTGAAGACCTGGTGGCCGTGTTGAACCGCTACCTCGGCTCCGCCGCCGAAGCCATCCTCAACGAAGCCGGCACGGTGGACAAGTTCCTGGGCGACGCGGTCATGGCCTGGTTCAACGCCCCGCTGCCCCAGCCCGACCACACCCTGCGGGCTGTGCGCGCCTCGCTGGCCATCCGCGATGCGGTCTTTGCCCTGCACAAGGAACTGCCCGAGGCGGCGCACCTGTCCTTCGGGGTCGGCATCCACTACGGCGATGCCGTCCTGGGTTGGATCGGCACCGAGAAACGCCTGGAATACACCGCCATCAGCGACAGCGTCAACACCGCCAAGCGCATCCAGGAGAACGCCGCGAAGAATCAGATCCTGATCACGCGCGATGCCTTCGAGCGGGTTGCCTCGGAGGTGGAGGCGCGGCCCTTTGCCCCGCTGATGGTCAAGGGCAAGACCCAACCCATTGAAGTGTACGAAGTGCTCGGCCTCAAATGATATAATCGCCGCGATGAATCCAAAGCGTTTTCTCGTCCTGTTTGCCCTGGCCTGCCTGGCCCTGATTGGCCTGTGGCTGCCCGCCAATGCTGCGCCCGCGGGTCAATTGCAGCAATATGCCACCCCCACCGCCGGCGCCGACGGGCGCATCATCTACATCGTGCAGCCGGGCGACACCTGCATCAAGATCAGCCTGCTCAACAACATCAGCATCGACCAGTTGCGCGCCCTCAACTCCAACCTGGATGCAGACTGCGTGGTCGTGGAGGGTCAGCCGCTCCTGCTGGGGCTGGTCGGCCCGGCGCTGGCGAGTGAAACCCCCGGCCCGTCACCCACACCCCTGCCCCCCACCCTGACGCCCACCCCGTTCACCGGCACCACCGAAATCTGCGTGCTGCTCTTCGACGACCAGGATGGCAATGCGCTGCGCCAGGAGACCGAGCCAGCCCTGGCGGGCGGCGCGGTAAGCGTGACCGAAACCAATGGAAAGTATTCCGCCACGTTGGATACGGTGCTCAACCCGGACCTGGAAGCCTACCAGGGAATCTGCTTCACCAATGTGCCGGCCGGGCATTACAACGTCAGCGTGGCCATCCCGCCGAACTACAACCCCACCATGGACCTGGCCTATGTCCTGGACGTGAAAGCTGGCGACCGCGCCTTCATCGACTTCGGCGCGCAGTCGGCCCAGAATACCATCGCCGAGGAACCGGTCGAAGACACCCAGGAAGGTTCCCCGCTTTCGTTTATGGGCATCCTGGGGGCGGTGATGCTGGTGGGGTCGATTGGGCTGGCCTGGTATGCCTGGCGCATGGGCCGACCCGACAGCAAGTTCAGCGGCGGGAGCAGCCTCTACAACAAGAAGGATTGAGAGACTCCCCGGCGGGGCGCAGGTTTCTGCCTGCCCTCCACCATGTTGGTTTCGGATGCATACAGCAAAATGGCGGCCACGTGGCCGCCATTTTTTTGTAGAACAAGCTGCAGAGCGAATGAGCAAATTACCCAGCAGGCTTATCCCATCGGGTGGCGCATGGGTTGTCCGCCGATCAGGTGGACATGCAGATGGAAGACGGTCTGCCCGCCGTTTGCTCCCGTGTTGGTAATGATGCGGTAGCCAGACTGGGCGATGCCCTCGCGGGCGGCCAGTTGTCCAGCCACCGTGAGCAGATGCCCCGCCAGCCCTTCGTCCCCGCTCGTCAGTTCGCTGACAGAACCGATATGTCTGTTCGGCACGATCAGGATGTGTGTGGGGCCGGCGGGGTGAATATCGCGAAAGGCCGTCACCTGCTCGTCGCGGTACACGATGCTGGCCGCTGCTTCATTTTTGACGATCTTGCAGAAAATACAATCGGACATGGAGGTATGCAGTCTCGCTTTCAGCCTGGCGTATTGATGAATGAAGAATGCTTTGAGCATGTCTTTTGTAGCGCGAATTGGCAATTTTAGCTACGGAAGCGGACCGTAGGTCGGCGCGCAGACGATGTCGTAATACTCCAGTTCCACAGCCTGATTCTGTTGGGCGTAGGCCGCGGCATCGTTGCCCACGGTGCGAATTTTATCCAACTCGCCCATGGCCTGGACCGGCCAGTAACGCGGCAAAACCAGGCGGGGATCGTTGACCGGCCCATCCGGCATCCAGCTTGGCCGCCCGGGGTCGGCCACGTCGGCCAGCGGCACCCAGTTGAACATGATCGGCCCGCGCGGGTTGACGGTAAAGCCGACGCGGTATCCCAACTGGCGCGCGATCTGCGCGGCGCGCGGCGTGAATCCGCCGCCGGGCCAGATGTAGGCGATGGGCGTCTTTCTGAAATAGGTTTCCAGGTTGGTGATGGAACCCTGCAGTTCACTCAGCATGTACTCTTCCGTCGAACCCTCGGTGATGGGGGTATTGTGAATGACGCCATGCGCCTGGTAATCGACCCAGCCCTCGGCAGACAGGATCACATTCTCCCGCAAATACGCATCCTCCCCGCCAAAGGCGCTGATCCAGCCGTTGATGACCGGCCAACCCCATTTTTCGTAATACGGGCGGAAATGCTCGTAGGCCTCGGCGGTGTGACGGTCATCGTAGGTCAAGACCACCGAACGCGGGGGAATGTACGCGTTATGATCCAGAAAATCCGCAAGCTGGGTGGCATTGATGGCTTCGAAGCCCAACTCTTTCAGGCTGTTCATCAACTTGTTGAAATCCTGGACAGTGATGTCGTTCTCATCCACGGAACTGGAATCCTTGTTGATCCCGTGGAACATGATGACCATGACAATGGCGCCCGGCGCGGCATGGGTCGAGGTCCACTTGTCCTTCAGGTACGCGCACGAATCGGCGATGTAGGTATGCGGCACGCTGAGCGCAGGCAACAGGGCGGTCTGGAATGTGGCCGGCAGGACAGGCGGGGTGCGCACAGCGGTGGCGCTCGGCTCGGGGGTGACGGTGAAGGTCGGGGTGGCGTATTGGGCCATGGCCGTGGCAACCGCCTGGGTCATGATGAGGTTCTGGTCGAGGGTGGGCGCGGCCGGCGGCGTCGGCTGGCAGGCGGCCAGGAAAACGGCCAGCAGGCCCAGGGTCAGAAGGAAGCGGGTTCGTATCATGTTGGGAATTCTACCAAACAAAGACTCAGCAAGAAATGAATTCCTGCTGAGTCTTTGTGCCATGTCTACCTGTTTACTTGTTTACTTGTTTACGTGTCTACTCGTTGCTCTCACCCGCAATGTAGGCTTCCACCTTCGCGCGGCACACGTCATCGCGGAATTGTTTGGGCGGGGTCTTGAAGAAATAGGACGAGGGGCCGACGATGGGGCCGCTCAGCTTGCGGTCGAGAGCGATCTTGGCGCAGCGGATGGCGTCGATCATCACACCCGCCGAGTTGGGGCTGTCCCACACTTCGAGTTTGACTTCCACGTTGAGGGGCACCTCGCCGAAGGTGGTGCCTTCCATGCGGATGTAGCACCACTTGCGGTCGGTCAGCCACGGCACATGATCCGATGGCCCGACGTGGACGTTGTCTGCGCCGAGGTCGTAGGGAATCATGCTGGTGACGGCGTTGGTCTTGGAGATCTTCTTGCTCTCCAGGCGCTCGCGTTCGAGCATGTTGAGGAAGTCGGTGTTGCCGCCGAAGTTGAGCTGGTAGGTGCGGTCGATGCGCACGCCGCGGTCGACGAACAGGGTGGTCAGCACGCGGTGCAGGATGGTGGCGCCGACCTGGGATTTGATGTCGTCGCCCAGGATGGGCAGGCCCGCATCGCGGAAGCGCTTGGACCAGTACTCGGACGAGGCAATGAAGACCGGGATGCCATTGACGAAGCCGCAGCCCGCCTCGATGGCCTGCTCGACGTACCACTTGGTAGCCATCTCGGAACCGACCGGCAGGAAGTTGACCACCACGTCGGTTTTGGTCTCCTTCAACAGGCCGACGATATCCGCGGTGGGGCCGGGCGCCTTGGTGATGACCTGCGAGAGGTACTTGCCCAGACCGTCGTGGGTCATGCCGCGCACCACGGGAACACTCAGATGCGGCACTTCCGCAAACTTGTAGGTGTTGTTGGGTTCCGCAAAAATGGCCTCGGAAAGGTCCCTGCCCACCTTGGTTGCGTTGATGTCGATGCCGAGCGTGAACTCGATGTCGCTGATGTGGTAGCCGCCCAGGCGCGGATGCATGATGCCGGGGATGATCGCGTCATCCTTGGCGTCCTTGTAAAATTGCACCCCTTGTACCAGCGACGAAGCGCAGTTACCGACGCCAATGATGGCGACTCGTACTTTTTTGCTTGCCATGAAGTCCATCTCCTACGATTGGATTTTGGTTGTACCCGATCGGTTGAACATACCGGTTGCTTGCGCAATCTTCAACCGCGGGTATTCCATATTCGATTTTCATCACAAACCGCAGTATCGACTGGGCTGTGATGTATAATCTTACTGTGAGCAACCCACAAGCCGTCCCCTCCCCCCTCTCGAACCAGAGCCTGCAACGGTTGATCGAACTGGCCCGCAACCTGGGTACGGTTCGGGACGGCGCCGCGTACCTGCAAAGCCTGCTGTCCGCCGCCGTGGAATTGACCGGCAGCGAAACCGCCTCGATCCTGGAATACGACGGCGAGGCCTCGGGCTTGCGCTTCCGCGCCGTGCCCTGGTTCGACATCAATGCCCTGTCGCCCATAGACGTGCCGCTCAATTCCAGCGCGGCAGGCTGGGTGGTGCGCAAGGCCGCCCCGCTAATTATTACGGATGCCAGCCGGGACAAGCGCCTTTTTCACGATGTGGACGCTGTGAGCGATTTCAAGACCCGTTCCCTGCTGGCGGTGCCCCTCAAATGGAACGACAAGATCCTGGGGGTCTTCGAGGCGCTCAACAAAGCGGGTGACGCCCATTATACCGAGGATGATGTCGCAATTCTAGAGGCGCTGGCCTCCCTGGCAGCCGCCCGCCTGCACAGCGAAGCGCTCGAGGCCCGCGCGCGGGTTTCATCGGCGGAAGTGGCCGAACTCGACCGCATGAAAAATGATTTCATTGCCATCACCTCGCACGAACTGCGCACCCCGCTGGGGCTGATCCTCGGCCACGCCACCTTCCTGCGCGAACTGCTCGACGGGCAGCACGAAGAGCAAATGGACACGATCATCCGCAGCGCCACCCGCCTCAAGGAAATTATCGAGAGCCTGTCGAGCGTGGACAATTACCAGACCGGGCTGGCGCGCCTGCGCCAACGCCAGACCTCTGTGGCGCGCATCATCGAAGAGGTGGTGGCCCCATTCAAGGAAATTGCCCGCCAGAAGAACGTCACCCTGCGGGTCGAGACAGGCAGCGACGACTTGCAGGCCGACTGCGACCCCAATAAACTCTCCATCGCCATCGGCAACCTGGTCAAAAACGCCATCACGTTCACCAACCCGGGCGGACAGGTGCTGGTCACTGCCGCAGCCGCGCCCGGCCATGTCAAGGTCTCGGTCATCGACAACGGCATCGGCATTCCGCCTGCTGACCTGCCGCGCGTGTTCGAGCGTTTCTTCCAGGTCGAATCCCACCTCACCCGCCGGCACGGCGGCATGGGGCTGGGCCTCTCGGTGGCCAAGGCCATGGTCGAAATGCACGGCGGGAGCATCTCCGCCGAGAGCGTGGAAGGCCGCGGCAGCAACTTCACCATCCTGCTCCCGGTTCAATCCCCGCCGTCCCCGCCCACTCCATCCCCCCGTTCGGAATAACATCCCCTCCCTGCGCTGCGAGCTTTTCATGGAACCCAACTACATCATCGCCGGGCGCTTCTCGCGCGAGTACATCCTGCCCCCCACAGGGCAGCCCCTGCTCGACAGTCCGGGTGGTGACCTGCTGTATGCCGCCGGCGGCCTGGCCGTATGGGGTGAGCTGGCCGGCCTGGTGGCGCGCGTGGGCGAGGACCTGCCGCGCCAATGGCTGCGCGCCTTGCAGGAGCGCGGCTTCGACCCGCGCGGAATCCGCGTGCTGCCGCAAAGCCTGGACCTGCGTGACTTCATCGCCTACACCGACTTCGAACATCGCAGCCGCAACAGCCCGGTCTCGCATTTTGCGCGCCGCGAGATGACCTTCCCGAAATCCCTGCTCGGATTCCAGCCCGGCCAAAACCTGGCCGGGCGCACCCCCACAGTCAGCGACATTCCACGTGAATACATGTATGCGCGCGCCGTCCACTTGTGCCCGCTGGACTTTACCACTCAAAGCCAGTTGACGGCAGCCTTCAAGGCAGGGTCGGTCTCGACCATCAGCATGGACCCGCTGCCCGAGACCATGACGCCCGCCATGTTCAAGAACCTGCGCGTCCTGCTGCAAGGCGTGACCCTCTTTATGCCCGCCGAAGAGGAACTGCGCGCGCTCTTCTGGGGCGAGACGCACGATCTGTGGGAAATGATCGAAGCCATCAGCACGCACGGCTGCGAGGCCATCATCGTCAAGCGCGGGGCCTACGGTCAGTTGGTGTACGATGTGGGCGGCAAACACCGCTGGGAGGTCCCCGCCTACCCCGCCCGCCTGTCTGACCCCACCGGCATGGGCAGCGCCTTCTGCGGCGGCTGCCTGGCGGGGTATCAAAAAACATTCCATCCCCTCGAAGCGGCGCTGCACGGCAGCATCTCGGCTTCGTTAAAGTTGGAGGGCAGCGGGCCGTTCTATCCGCTGGAGGTTCTGCCCGGCCTGGCGGAAGCGCGCCTGCAAGCCCTCAGGGAATTGGTCAGGAAGGTGTAGATGCGCGACCGGTTACTCGAACTTGCCATTGCGATCCAGCAGGTGCCCGCCCCCACTTTCGAGGAGGGCGCGCGCGCCAATTTTGTGCAAGCCAAATTCGCCGAAGCGGGCCTGGAGGATGTGTCCCAGGATGAGTTGGGCAACGTCTATGGCCGCCTGGCGGGGACGGGCCTGGGGATGCCGCTGGTGGCGGTCGCCCACCTGGACACGGTCTTCCCACACGAAACCCCACTCGAGGTCCGCGACGAAGGGGATCGGATCTACGGCCCGGGCCTGGGCGATAACTCCATCGGCGTGGCCGCGCTGGTGGAACTGGCCCTGCTCATCCGCCAGCGCAGGATCGAACTGGGCGGCGACCTGTGGCTGGTGGCAAACGTGGGCGAGGAAGGCCTGGGCGACCTGCGCGGAATGCGCAAGGTGGTGGAGCGCTTCGGCGCGGCGGTGCAGGGCTACCTGGTAATCGAAGGACTCGCGCTGGGACACGTCTATCACCGCGCCGTGGGCGTGCGCCGTTACCGCGTTATCGCGCGGACGGCGGGCGGACACTCGTGGTCCGATTTCGGCCAGCCCTCGGCGGTGCATGAACTGGCGCGGCTGGTGATACAGATCACCACCTTGCACGTGCCCGTCACGCCGCGCACCACGCTGAACGTGGGCGTGATCGCCGGCGGGACGACGGTCAACACCCTGGCTGCCGAGGCCTGGTTCGAGCTGGACCTGCGCTCTGAAAGCAGTGAGGCGCTGATCGTGCTGGCCGAGCAGGCCGGGAAACTGGTCGCCGCCGCCAACCGCCCCGGCGTGAGCGTGGAGGCCCAACTCATCGGCCACCGCCCGGCCGGGGAGATTCCAACCCACCACCGTTTCATCCAGCTTGGCCTGAACTGCCTGGCCCAACAGGGCCTGAGCGGCAACCTGACCTCAGGCTCCACCGACGCCAACATTCCGCTCAGCCTGGGCATCCCAGCCGTGGTGCTGGGAGTGACCACGGGCGGCGGCGCGCACACCCGCAAGGAATTCATCCTGACCGAACCCATCGAGCAGGGGATGAATCATTTGGTCTGTTTTGTCGGCCGCGCCTGGGAAGAGGGATAATCCAGCGCCATGCAAACCAACGAAGAGAAAAGGGTGCCCCTGTATGCGACGGCGGAGAAGCCGACCGTCCCATCGAGCGTGACTCGCGCCACCCCCCTGGAAAGCCTGAACCTGAATTGGACCGAGCGCGACCTGCCCGAACGGGAGCGCACCAAACACGTCCACAGGCTGCATCCCTATCTTGGGAAATACATTCCACAACTGGTCGAGATCTTTCTGCGAAAATTCTTCGCGCCCGGGCAGACCGTGCTCGATCCCTTCGCCGGCTCGGGCACGACCCTGGTGCAGGCCAACGAGCTGGGACTGCATTCCATCGGGTACGACATCTCGGCCTTCAACATCATCCTGGGACGCGCCAAGACAGCGCGCTACGACCTGACCCGGGCCCGCCGCGAAATCCTGGACATCCTCGATAAGGTCACGCGCGTGACCCAGGGCCAGGCCACCCAGCCCAGCCTGTGGGAGGCGGGGAGCGGGATGGAGACCCTCTCGGGGGAGGCCAGCGAGTATCTGCTCACCTGGTTCGCCCCACAGGCCCTGTCCGAGTTGCTGGCCTTCAAGCGGCTGATGCGCTCGGAGGGGTACGAGTACGGCGACCTGCTCAGGATCATCCTCTCGCGCTCGGCGCGGTCGGCGCGCCTGACCACGCATTTCGACCTGGACTTTCCCAAGCAGCCGCAGACCGAACCCTATTGGTGCTATAAGCACAGCCGCACCTGCAACCCGACCACCACCGCCTATCAGTTCCTGCGGCGCTACAGCCTGGATACGATCAAACGCATCGAGGCGTATGCCCAGCTCCGCAGCACTGCGCGCGTCTCCCTGATCCACGCCGACAGCCGCCAGGAGGATATTCCCGCCATCGACGGCGTGATGACCAGCCCGCCCTACGTCGGCTTGATCGACTATCACGAACAGCACCGCTACGCCTACGAACTGCTCGGCCTGGAGGATCGGCGCGTGGAGGAGATCGGCGCCGCAAAGCAAGGCTCCAGCCAAAAAGCCAAGCGCGCCTACCAGGAGGGCATTGCCCAGGTCTTCCGAAATTGCCTGAAGTCGATGCAGCCCGGCGGGCGTCTCATCGTTGTGGCAGGCGACCGTTACGACCTGTACGGCGAGATCGCGCAGCTATGCGGCGTGGAAACCGAAGCGGTCCTGCGCCGCCACGTCAACCGCCGCACCGGCCGCCGCTCCTCGGAATTCTTCGAGGATGTGTTCATCTGGCGGAAACCGTAATTCCCATTCCACAAACCCATAACGCAAAAAGAGGCCGCATCCAACGGCCTCTTTTGCATCCATTCAACCAACCAACCTTGCGAAGGTTCGAGTTTTGCCAGGCGGCCAAATTCCTCGCCCGCCCTGCGGTGGGTGCAGGTGAGAGGCAGGGCCACAGGCACACATGTGCAAGGATATTTCACCACGGAGAACACGGAGATCACGGAGAACCCTTTTTAATTCTCTGTGGACTCTGTGTGCTCCGTGGTTAAATCTCTTTCGGCTTGTCCGAGTTAGGAAGGGGAAAGCGCATTTTGTGACCGTGGGTATTATATAATTCATCCATGCAGACCCTGGTCATCGGCGATATTCATGGCTGTAATTTCGAACTTCAAAACCTGCTGGACAAGGCTGGCTTGGGAAATGGAGATCGGATCATTTCCATCGGAGATTGCGTCGACCGCGGGCCCGAGACGCCTGCCGTACTCGACTTCTTCCGGGAGACCTCCAACGCGCAGTTGTTGATGGGAAACCACGAACGCAAGCATGTGCGCGCCAGCCGCGGCGAAGTTGCCCTGGCGCGTTCCCAGCAGATCAGCAGGATCCAGTTTGGGGATGCGTATTCAACCGCGGTGGATTTCATGAGCCGCCTGCCCATGTATCTTGACCTGTCAGAAGCCCTGCTCGTGCATGGCTGTTTCGAACCCGGCCTCCCTTTGGAAAAGCAGCGTCCAGAGGTTTTGTGCGGCAACCACAGCGGTGAAATATATATGCAGGCCCGGTATGATCAACCCTGGCATGAAATGTACGATGGGGAGAAACCCATTCTGGTCGGACACCGGAACTATACCGGTACGGATCAACCCTTTGTGTATCGAGAGCGCGTGTTCGGGCTGGATACCGACTGTGTGACCGGGCGCGCCCTGACAGGCATCCTGCTGCCATCCTTTAAATTCGTGCGCGTCCCCAGCCGCGGAAACCTCTGGGGCCAGGTCGCAACACAATATCCCCGCCTGGTCAGACTCGAGCCAGTTGTGTGGAAGGAGCAGCATGAACCAGACCTGCTGAAACTTCTCTCCCATGTCACGCGTTTGTGCGACTCCATCCTGAGTGAAATACACGCTGGAACATACGATATCGAAACAGCGACGGAAGACCAGCAAAAACGATTTGCGGAGCGGGCGGGCACAGGAAAATTATCCAACCTGCTTCACCTGGCGCGCATGGGGAAATTGGACCTGGATCTGGCCAAAAAAGTCCTGCGAACGCCGGCCGTCCTGCAGAACATGCTGGACAATTTGGAATTGGATGGTGACTCATTCGAAAATGGATATTTTGGGATGCAGACGCCTGACAATGTCCAGACGTAGAACGCCACACCCAATCAGGATTCAAACCAAAAGAGGCCGCCATCCAGCGACCTCTTTCCTCTCTCCTCTTTCCTCTTTCTTCTATTTTCCGTATCGCTTGCGGATCTCCGGCAGGAAGTAATTGTCGAAGAACGCATCCGCATTGTAATCGGGCTGCCAGCCCCACTCGGCGCGGGCGAGGGAGTCATCCACATCCTCGGGCCACGAATCGACGATGCCCTGGCGGCGCGGATTCGGCTCGAAGCTAATCTGCGCCCCGGGGAAAGCCTGCACCGCGCGGTCGCGGAACTGGCCCGCCGTCAACGCAAAGGCGGCGATATTATAGACCGTGTGCGAGAGCTTCGCGCGCGGAGTCTCGGTCAGCACCATCAGCGACTTGATCGCATCGGGCATGGCCATGAAGGAAATCCTGGTATCCTCGCGCACGAAACACGAGTAGGGTTTGCCTTGCGCGGCGGCGTGCAGCATCTCGGGACCGTAGTCGCTCGTCCCGCCGCTGGGCAGGGTGAAGGCCGAGATCAGGCCCGGGAAACGGATGGCGCGAAAGTCCAGCATGGAGGGCGGGTTTTCATCCAAATGCTTCTGGCCAAAGAAGCGGCTGTAATACAAACCCAGTTTTTCACAGTACAGTTTATTGCAACCATACATGGTGTGCGGCGTGTTGTATTCATCCTCCTTCACGCAGCCGGCCGCGACCTTGGCCGCCAGGTCGCTCATGCCATACGCCGCAATGGAACTGGGAAACAGGAACTTGACTTCCTTTTTGTATTTCTCCGAGCGGTAGGCGGCCAGCATCAACAATTGCATCGTGCCTTCCACGTTGATGCGATGGGCCTCCTCGGTCGCCACTTCGGCCTTCGAGGAAAGCGAAGCCGCCAGGTGGAAAATGACATCGAAATCGTAATCGTAGAAGGTTTTTACCTTATATACCAAATCCCCCTGCACATGCTCGGCAGCCATCGCCTTGATCGAATCGGGTAAAGGCGCCAGGTCGGAGGTGACGATGCGAAAGCCGCCCCTCTCCGCCAAATTTTGCACCAGCGCCTGCCCGATCTCGCCGCAAGCCCCGGTAATCAGCACGAGTTTTTCACTCATTGTGCCTCCTTAAGTCTGCTGGAATGAGAAGCGACTTTATTGTACAATACCTTCCCGGTCTGTCCCCAAGTAGATTGTCACCAAAGCACTATGATTTTTACACGCCCTTTTTGGTTATCCCTGGTTCTATGCGGATGCTTATCCGCCTGTTCGGTATTGGAAACGCCCGTCGTCGAGCCGTTCCCAACTCCCACGGCGACGGAGACCCCCATCCAAACCCCGACCCGCGTCTGGTTCCCTCCTTCGGCCACTTCCCCCGCCCAAGCCTTCGCCACCTACACCGCCACCCCCGAGATGCGTCCCGGGCTGGGCGACATGCTCCTGCGCGATTCCTTCACCGACGCCAGCCTGTGGAACACAGCCTCCTCATCCGACGGCGCGGCCAGCGTGGAGCGCGGACGCCTGACCCTGGTCGCGCGGGAGGGTATGTACATCTTCAGCCTGCGCCGCTCCCTGGACGCGAGCAAGTTCTACGTCGAAGTGACCGCCCGCCCCAGCCTGTGCCGCGACGGAGATTCGTATGGGATCCTGGTGCGCGCCAACGCAGTGGCCTATTACCGCTTCGCCCTGTCCTGTGACGGCATGGTGGGCGCGGAACGGGTGCGCTTCAACAACCGCCAGGTCCTGCAGAAACCCATCCCCAGCGGCGACGCTCCGCCCGGCGCGCCGGGCGAGGTGCGCATTGGCGTCTGGGCTGTGGGCGCGGAGATGCGCCTGTTCCTGAACGGCCGCTTCCAGTTCTCGGTCAGCGACCCCAGCTATGGCAACGGCACGGTCGGATTCTTCGCCAGTTCCGCGGGGGATACGCCTGTCACGATCAACTTCACCGACCTCACCCTGCGCGCCGTCGGCTTCGACCTGCCCACGCGCACGCCCCTGCCTTGAGCCTGCATTTTTGTGAAGTTGAATCGAGGCCTGCCGGGTATAATTTCCATGCAGGCTCACTACTGTGCCCTCATTTGCAAGGGTGAAACTTTCCATTTTTTATACCTACACCCAACCGAAAAACAACCCGACAAACCAACCAAGATCATCAATTGCGCATGGAAAAACGAGCTTCAGCAAAAGGCACAGGCACCACCGCCGGGCAGGCGCCGTCGCCCGCCCGCGTAGTCGACTTTTTCGCCGCCGCCCTGCTTTCCATCGTCTTGATGCTGGTCCTGGACGCGCTGACGAACAGCATTGATATCGAAAAATTCCAGTGGGATTTCCAGTACTACATTGCCCTGGCCCGCGATGGCTTTGCTGCGCGGCCGCTGGTCAGCCCCTTTGTCTATCGCTACGCCACGCCATTGCTGGTCAAGGGACTGGCCTCCCTGGGCCTGTCCATCGAGGGCGGTTTCCGCCTGTTGGCCTACCTGGGCGCCTTCCTGCAATTGATGGGGGTCTTCGCCTTTGTGCATTGGTTCACCCGTTCGCGCAAGGCGGCCTGGGTCACGCTGCTGGTTACCGGGCTTTCCCTGTTCCACCTCAAATTCCTGTTGTTCGATGTGTATCGTCCCGATCACTTCGCCTACGCCTTGATCCTGCTGGCCGCCTGGCTGGCCTTTCAGCGCCGGTTTGCCCCCCTGCTGCTCGTCACGCTGGCGGCCTCCCAATTTCGCGAATTCACGATCCTGCCGTTGATCGCCTACCTGTGCTCCTTCGCCTGGATGAATCTCGACCGCCGCACCTTCCGCATCCAGGCCGCGCTCTCCGCCCTGGGATTGGCGCTGGCCCTCGGCCTGCCGCGCCTGCTGCTGCCCGTGAGCCAGGATTTCCAATTCGTCAACCTCTCGGCGGATGGACTCCTGCGCGGCGCGCTGGCCGTCTTCATCCTGCCGCGCGACATCAACTTCCTGTACTCCATCCTCTCCTACCTGCTGCCGCTGCTGATGCTCGCCTCCCTGCCGCAAATTCGGGCGGCCTTCGATGCGCTCACGCTCGAAGTCAGGCGTTTCCTGCTGGTCTACACTGCGCTGGTCCTGCTGCTGAGCTTCTTCGGCGGCACGGATTTTCCGCGCTTTGCCACCTTCCTGTTCCTCCCGCAAATCCTTCTGGTGGGGGCGCTGAGCGGCGCGGTTCGCAATCGCAGCCTGCTTCTAATGCTGGCGTCCGTGGCCGTATTCAACCTGTTGTGGTTGCCGGTTCCCCTGGGCAGCGTGGAGGAATACCGCGATTTCTACGGCGGCTATCACACGAAAGTGACCGCCGTCACCGCCTGGCGCATCGCAGAAATGGCCCTCTTCATCCTCCTCGGCAGGCTGGCCGAACTGGGAGCGCCCCGCCTGCCCCTGAAAACTGGATCCTGACCATGCTGACCGCATCCGACCTCATCCGCCTGCCCTTTCCGCCCGACCTGACCGAAGGGGGCATCGCCCACACCGTCCACACCCTGCCGAAGCTGGCGCAGATCGACCCGGCCCCAACCTTCGAACGCCTGCGGCGGCGGGTGGCAAATGCGGCGGTGGAACTGGCCTTCCGCAGACATCTCAGCGAACAGGATGTACCCTACGAAGTGCGCGGCGCGGAGCCTTTCAGCGAACCCGACCGCTACGATGTGCTGCTCGGCGGGCATCGCTGCGAACTGCATTCCTTCCTCATCCGTGACCGCGCGCAGATCGCCGACATGCGCAGGGACCCCAACCTGCTGCTGCGCGCCCCCGCGCTGGTGCCCTCGGACCAACACGCGGCGCATGGCTACCAGCGCGACGGCCTGTACCTCTTCGCCTTCGCCGCCGCCCTGACCGCCTCCTCGCTGGAGGAACTGCGCAAGGTGGAAGCCGCGGGCCAGCCGGCCTATTTCCTGCACGTCATGCCTGCGGCCTGGTCCCGGCCCCAGACGTGGACTCCGCTCGGGCCGCTGGCGCTGAAATCCGAAGCGGCGGAGGCGCTCACCGTCGAGCTGGGCGGCCAGGGCGAGGGGCGGGAATTCCTGTCCTGCCAGGTGGAGCTTCCAGCGGGGGCGCGGGTCCAGGTCGAGGCGCCCTTCTTCGCGCTGACCTCGGTCCACATCCCCAAGCTCTTCGAAGGGCGGCTGGGCCTGCACTGCCCCAGGCGGCGGGAGATGCACATCATCCAATGGAACGAATGGGGCAACCTGTGGATCTATGGCATGGAAATCGTGCTGGCGGGATACGTCCAGCGGCGGGTCTTCCAGCGCCGTTCCAGTCACGTGCAGGCGGGCGCGCGCGTGTTCCAATACCGCCAGACGCCCGAAAAACACCTGGCCCTGCCCGTGGCCGACCTGTCGCCCCTGGGCGGGTTGCTGGAGCAGGTGCGCGCATGGGAAACGGCCCGCGCCAATCCCCAGCCCCCATCCCCGTAAGGCATGGTAAACTCGCCCGCATGTCCAAGAATGTTCGCAACCTGGGCCTGGCCCTGGCGGGATTGCTCCTGCTGGCGGTGCTGGCCTACCAAATTCCCTTCGTAAAAGCCGCCGTCGATTGGCGCATCGAAAAATTCGGCTTGTACGTGAAAAACACCATCGACCCGCCCGGCCCCGTGCCGACCGCCCTGCCGACCTCCACACCCGCGGCCAGCCTGGCGACGAAGGCCCCCAGCGCCACGCCCGAGCCTGCCGCCACAGCGACGGCGCTCCAGCCGCCCACGGCCACGCTCGCGCCGCTGCCCACCCAGGTTTCGTTGACCCCGCCCGCCTGGGAGCGGCAATCCCCGAACAATTGCGGGCCGAACACGCTGGCCTTTGCCCTGCAAATGTACGGCTGGACGGGCACCCAGGCCGACATCGCCGCCCAGGTCAAACCTGTGACCGGAGACCGCAACGTCAACCCCGAGGAGCTGGCCTGGTACGTGCGCAACAACGCCGGCTGGCTCAACATCGAATACCGCGTGGCGGGCAACGTTCCACTGCTCAAGCGGCTGCTGGCGGCGAACTACCCCGTCATCGTGGAAAGCGTCACCGCCCTCGACCCCAACGATGCCCTCGGTCCCAGCGACGACTTGTGGGCTGCCCACTACCTGTTGCTGACCGGCTACGACGACGCGACGCAGAGTTTCTCCATCCTCGACTCGTACCATGAGGATCACCGCGCCATCTCATACGCGCAGCTCGAAGCGGACTGGAAGGCCTTCAACAACCTGTACATGGTCCTATACCTGCCGCAGGAACAGGCCGAACTGGAAACCCTCCTGGGCGTCGATTGGGACGCGGACGCCAACCGCCAGCGCGCCCTCGACCTGGCCCGGGCCGAAACCGAAGCCAACCCCGCCGACGCCTTTGCCTGGTTCAACCTGGGCAGTGACCTGGTCTACTTCGACCGCTACGAAGAGGCCGCCCTGGCCTACGACCAATCGCGCGAGATCGGCCTGCCCCTGCGCATGTTCCGCTACCAGTTCGGGCCGTTCATCGCCTACTTTCAATCCAACCGCATCGACGACCTGCTGGCGCTCACCGATTATGCGCGCGGCATTACCGACATGTCCGAAGAGACCTGGCTGTGGTACGGCTGGGCGCTCTACCGCACGGGCGATTACGATGGCGCGCGCGCGGCCTGGAACAAGGCCCTCAAGGTGCATCCCGGCTACGTCGACGCAGAATACGCACTCAACTTCCTCACAGGCCAATAAACGATGAAAAAATTGCTTTTGCTCCTCCTGACCCTGCTCGTTCTCAGCGCCTGCGCGCCCGCCGCCCCTAGCGAGACTGCCACCCCCGCCCCCAGCGCGACCGCCTCCCCCATCCCGCCAACGCCCACGCAGACGACGATCCCGACGGCCACCTTCCCGGCGCCGCCATCTTCGCCCACACCCATTGCCTATACCACCCGCGTTTTCCTGGTAGACAACATGATCCAGGTCTTCATCCCGGCTGGGAGCTTCCAGATGGGCGGCTTCGACGTCCACGCAGAGAACGATGAAATGCCCGCCCGCAAGGTGACGCTCGACGGCTACTGGCTCGACCAGTTCGAAGTGACCAACGGCATGTACAACCTGTGCGTCCAGGCCGGCGCGTGCCGCCCGCCCCAGACCCTCCGCTCGAACCAACGGCCCGAGTACTTCGGCAATCCCGAGTTCCAGGATTACCCGGTCATCGCGGTCACGTGGGGCGATGCCAGCGCCTATTGCGTATGGGCCGGTCGCCGCCTGCCCACCGAGGCAGAGTGGGAACGCGCCGCGCGCGGGGACGGGGACCTGCGCACCTTTCCCTGGGGCGAGGCGCCGCCCAGCGAGTTGTACGCCAACTTCAACAACCTGATCCGCGACACCAGCCGCATCGGTTCGTATCCGCTGGGAGTCAGTCCCTTCGGCGCGTACGACCTGGCCGGCAACGTGGCCGAATGGGTGCAGGATCTCTACAAATTGGATTACTACCTGAACGCGCCCCTCTCGAACCCGGGCGGTCCCGAACCCGCCCCATTGTTGATCCAGCGGGTGATTCGCGGCGGATCCTTCCAGGATGTGTGGGTCAACATCCGCGTGGCCAATCGTGGATACGAACAAGGCCCCAACCCCGCCGCCGCCTTCGACAGCCCCGACGTGTACGGGCGCAGCTCGACCAAGATCGGATTCCGCTGCGCGGCGGATGAATGACAGCGTGCAGGCCTCGGGGGATCGTAATCCTTTCGCGGGACTGATGACCCCGAGGCCTGCAATTTGGAACCACCGCACACTCGTTAGGGTCTATATCAGGAAGGGACATCCCATGAAAACAAACTTCTCTCACTCACCCTGGCTCATTCTTGCCCTGCTCCTCACCGCCTGCGCACCGCTCGCCCCCGCGCCGGCCATCACCCCGTCGGCGACGAGCGTACCCAGCAGCACGCCGACTCTCCCGCCCACCGAGACGCCCACGCCTACGCCAGCGCCGCAACAACCGCCCGCCTGCACCTTTCCGCTGGAACAGACGATGATGGAAGAGTCAAAACCTGAGGAATATACTTTTTCTGAGCCAAGGGTAGTGCTAAGTGCGCCCAACAGCACCTTTTCTATTTCTGAGTGGTTGCCAGATAGTCAGCGCATATTGATAAAGAGAACTGTAGTAGAACAAGCACGCAAAAAATATGACTCTATGGAGCTTTTTAATCCCACTAAAATTAAAACTCAAACCTATGCCAAACTTAAGCCGAGGTCTTATGATTTGCCAGTATGGGTATCTGGCTTAGAGGGCGTTCTTTATCAGGAATTAATAGCAGAGCCTGCTTCCTACGATACTGAAGGAAATTATATTCCCCCATCCAGCGATATTGCTCACATGTTGCTTGTACTTAGTCAAGACGGCTCTAATAATGCAACAACAATTGACGATTCCCAATACAATCATTGGCGAAATACACGAGATATACACCCAACCTGGGTGTTCTCTTCTCTCGCCGTCAAGCCCGATGGCAACGAAATTGTTTATCTGAAAGCCAGCAGCGAGATTTATCAGTTCTATAGACGGAAAGTATCACAAGGCCAATTTAGCGCAGAGCAGTTGCTCCCCATCGGGGCAGACATGTTAAAGAATTACAACGTCATACAATATGAAATGGCCTGGCGTCCCTATACGGAACAAATATTTTTTGCAGGTCATGATGGAACAGGTAACATTCAGTCATTTTTATTTGATATGAGCACTGGAAAATCTTGCATATTAGATTTTAGGGGTTCCTCACTAGGATCACGCCATCAGCCATTGTATGCGCGATGGAGTCCTAGTGGACGTTATCTTGCAATTGTTAGAGGGAACGGCGGATTCCCTGTTGATTCTATTGATTTAGCAGTTCTGGATATAGCAACAGGTGATTTGTTTACATTAGCACTTCCGCCCATTACAAACGGTGTGCATTTTGTGTGGGATGTTGCTTGGGCTCCAGATAACTATCACATCGCTGTTATTGGAAAAATTACTGGATTTTTTCACTGTGGGCCAAATTGTATAGAAGATACTTATGGACTTTACTTGGTTGATTTTATTTCTGGAAAAGTCGATTTAGTCTTTCCCTCATTCCAGTTTTCTGGCGGCGATGTAGGCCATAATCTTGCATGGTCACCCGATGGAACAAAAATACTGGCAAATTGTTCAGTTGAAAACGCAGGCAGATTGTGCCTCATCTCCGTCCAGCGCACCCCTCAACCGTGAAAACGGACCATCCTCTGCCCCCTGCATTGCATCATCCCGCCTGCTTCGGCTTGACAATCATAAGTGTCGATCCAACACTGCTAAGTGTCTAATCGACAATTGTAAACGTCCGTTCGACAGTCATAAATGTCAAGCCGACATAGATAGATGTTGAACCGACAATCAAAAGTGTTCGTTCGACAATCTAGAATGTCAAATCGACACAGGCAAATGTCGGTTCGACATGGTTCTGTGTCAAGTACAATCTGCCTGTGCATTCAACCTTGCGAAGGTTATGACTGCATCCAGATGGATTGCTGCGACAAAAAACGTGCTTGCAGCCGTCCTGTCGACAAAAATCGAACCTTCGCAAGGGTGGCTCACGGTATAATCTGCCCGTGTGGGAAAGAGTTCCCCGAACATTGCTGACAAGGAGAGGAACATGGCAAGGCATCAAACCATCCGCATTCGACCCGCCTACCTGAAAGCCGACCAGCAGGCCTACGTCGCCCTGCAATCCATCCGCGACTACGCCCCCGTCAACCCCGCCTACGCCAGAGACAAGGTCCAGGCTGGGTTCGAGGCCCTGCAATCCGCGCGCGAAAATCTGATCCGCCTCCAGAACGAACTGGCTGCCGCCCGCGGTTGCACCGTCGCCGCCGAATGGGAGTTCCACAACCTGATGCTGGGCGCCAAGGGGCAGGTCCTCGCGCAGTACGGCGACAGCTCCAACGAGATCCAGTCGATGGGATTGAAGAAGAAGTCTGAATACAAGCCGCCTGTGCGACCTCGGAGATCCAATAAGACTTCGGAGGTCTGACGCCAGGCCGCTCGTCAGGAAGACTCCCAGGAGACCTCCGAAGTCTGTTAGGGTTTTCTCAAAGTAGCTTGACAATCTCCAAGTGTGTCGCCCTGAGCGGAGCGAAGGGTCTCTACCACGGCTAAGAGACTCTTCGGTCACAACAAGCACGCTCCCTCAGAGCGACACAAATAGGACTTCGAGAAAGCCGTACGAAGTCTGTATAAGCCTCTTGACGTACTGAACATCTGTGCTATACTCTCGAAAACACAAATCCGACCTTTACACTTGTATTTGGAGAAACCCCATGGCTCGAAAATCTTCCGCCGCCCCCCGCGATGAACAACCGACCACAAATATTGACAGCGCCAGGAAGGCCGTGCTCGACAAGGCCGTCGGCGACATCCTCAAACGCTACGGCGACGGTTCCATCATGCGCCTGGGCGAAGCCCACGGCATGGTCACCGAGACCATCCCCACGGGTTCGCTGTCCCTCGATATTGCGCTCGGCGTCGGCGGCGTTCCGCGCGGACGCGTGATCGAAATCTACGGACCTGAGTCCTCGGGCAAGACCACCCTGTGCCTGCACATCGTGGCCGAGTCCCAGCGCATGGGCGGCATGGCAGCCTACGTCGACATGGAACACGCCCTCGACCCGGTCTACGCCGCCCGCCTGGGTGTGGACATCGACAACCTGCTGGTCTCCCAGCCCGACACGGGCGAGCAGGCGCTCGAAATCGCCGAGACCCTCGTCCGCTCGGGCGCGGTGGACGTGGTTGTGGTCGACTCGGTCGCGGCCCTCGTTCCGCGCTCCGAGATCGAAGGCGACATGGGCGACGCCACCATGGGCGTGCAGGCCCGTCTCATGTCCCAGGCCCTGCGCAAGTTGAGCGGCGCCATCAACCAGACCAAGACCGCCGTCATCTTCACCAACCAGCTGCGCCAGAAGATCGGCGTCATGTTCGGCAACCCCGAGACCACCACCGGCGGACAGGCGCTCAAGTTCTACGCCTCGGTGCGCATCGACGTGCGCCGCATCCAGTCCATCAAGGTCGGCGAGGAAGTCATCGGCAACCGCACGCGCGTCAAGATCGTCAAGAACAAGGTCGCCCCGCCCTTCCGCACCGCCGAGTTCGACATCATGTTCAACGAAGGCATCTCGAAGTCCGGCGACGTGCTCGACCTGGCCACCAAGTTCGAGATCATCACCAAGCGCGGCGCGTTCTTCTCCTATGGCGACATCCGCATCGGACAGGGCCGTGAGAACGCCAAGGATTACCTGCGCTCCAACCCCGACCTGATGGCCGAGATCGAAGGCGTCATCCGCCAGAAGGCCCTCAGCGGCGAGATCACCCTTCCGCTCGACATCGGCGGCGACGGCGCCAGCGATGCCGGCAGCGACGAGGAAGCCTAAAGATTATGAAAGGGCGTGCTGCAAAAGCACGCCCTTTCGTTTTACCAATGGCAATCTCATGGGAAAAGGGATCCTTCGGGCGCAACAAACGCCCCAGGATGACACTTTCTTTTCATTTTTGTACTTCATGTTAGACTCTCTGGGGATATGAACAAACACCTCCGCCCCCTGACCCTGCTCGCCCTGGCCTTGACCCTGGCCCTGTCGGCCTGCGCCCCGCGCGCCACGCCGACCATGTTCATCCCGCCTGTGGGAAACAGGACTCCCACCCCCGCCCCCACCCTGACACAGGCCGCCCCGCCCGAGGCCCTGCCCACCTTTACCGTCGCCCCACCCACTATCACCGTCACCGGGACCGCCACCCAGCCCGCCGTCACATTCACGCCCACGACCTGCGTCAACGACCTGAGATTCGAACAGGACCTGACCATTCCCGACGGGACGGTCGTCCAGCCCGGCGCCAGCGTGGAGAAGCAGTGGCTGGTGACCAACAGCGGCACCTGCGACTGGACCTCGTCCTACCG
>JBMOMS010000143.1:0-3644 GCA_049324895.1 Chloroflexota bacterium | reverse complement strand
GAAGAATTGTCCGAACTGACCCGCGCAGGCTTCGAACGTTTTCGGGAAGAAATAGCCAGTCACTGACAAGGTCAACCGCCGCAGGATGGCAATCAAACCTACAGGCAGCCAGGACTCCAGCAGAGAGCAAAGGCGCTGGAATATCCGCGAAGCAGACCCAGTGTCCCGGACATTGACACTCCAAAGTCCCATTTTGCGCCAGAGTCTTTCCTCTTTCCTCTTTCGTCCTTCATCTTTTGTTATAATCCCCCTAAACCACTCTAAATTCAGGAGAGAGCCATGCCCAGGAAAAAGGGTAACGTTCATAGCGAGCTTCCCCTTTCAAGAGAAGAGATTCTCCAGGATTACCGCCTGGCCTATCAGAGCAGGCAGGCTTCCCTGATCGGCAGGCGGGAAGTGTTGAGCGGCAAGGCCAAATTCGGCATTTTTGGCGACGGCAAGGAAGTAGCCAACCTGGCCATCGCCCGGGCCTTCCGCAAGGGCGACTGGCGTTCGGGTTATTATCGCGACCAAACCTGGATGTTCATGCTGGGGGTGATGAGCATTCAGGAATTTTTTGCCCAGTTGTATTCCCACGCCGACCTGGCGCACGAACCCGCCACGGGCGGCCGCTCGATGAACGCGCACTTCGCCTCGCGCAACCTCAACCCCGACGGCTCCTGGCGCGACCAGACGCAGATGTACAACGTCGCCGCGGATGTCTCCCCCACCGCCGCGCAGATGCCGCGCGCCGTTGGCCTGGCCTACGCCTCGGTGCTGTACCGCGGCCTGCCCGAACTCAAAGACTCCCCGACCTTCTCCAACCACGGAAACGAAGTCACCTTCACCACCATCGGCAACGCCTCCGCCGCCGAAGGCCTGTTCTGGGAATCGGTCAACGCCATCGGCGTGCTCAAGGCCCCCGCCCTGCTCACCATCTACGACGACGGCTACGGCATTTCCGTCCCCAACCAATTTCAGATGGTCAAGGAAAACATCGGCGCGCTGCTCAAGGGTTTCGAACGCGACCCCAACGCCCCGCCCGACAAGGCCGAACGCGGCTACGATCATTACACCGTCCCCGCCTGGGATTACCCCGCCCTGCTCGAAACCTACCGCTCCGCCGCCGAGATCGCGCGCGAGTTCCACGTCCCCGCCCTCATCCACATCATCGATGTGACCCAGCCTCAAGGACACTCCACCTCGGGCAGCCACGAACGCTACAAGTCGCCCGAGCGCCTGCAATGGGAGCGGGAATTCGACTGCTTAACCAGGATGCGCCGCTGGATACTGGACCAGGGCATCGCCACCGCGCCCGAGCTGGATTCCGTCGAAAAGGAGGAACTGGCCGCGGTGGAGCATTTCCGCAAAGCCGCCTGGGAGGCCTACCTGGCCCCCATGGAGCGGGAGCGCGCCCAGGCGGCGGACCTGCTCGAAGAGATCGCTGCCAGCCTGTCCCAGCCGTTGACTCAAAGCCTGCGCCAGCTCCGCGACCGGTTGGTCGGCCTGCCCTCCTTCACGCGGCGCGACATCCACTCCGCGGCGCACGAGGCATTGCGACTCATACGGAACGAGAAACACCCATCCAGGCAGGCGTTGATCCAATGGCAGAATGCGCAAAACGCGGCCAGCCTTCAACGCTACGGCGAACACCTGTATAGCGGAACCGCGCTCAAGGTCCGCGAGGTGCCGCCCGCCTACTCGGAGAAATCCCCCACCGTGATGGGCTTCGAGGTGGTTAACGCCGCCTTCGACGCCATCTTCGTCCGCGACCCGCGCGTGATCGGCTTTGGCGAGGATGTGGGCAGGCTGGGCGACGTCAACCAGGGCTTCAAGGGGATGCAGGAAAAATACGGCGCGCTGCGCGTGACCGATACGGGCATCCGCGAAGCCACCATCCTGGGGCAGGCCATCGGCATGGCCCTGCGCGGGCTGCGGCCTGTCTGCGAAATCCAATATCTCGATTACGTGCTGTATGCCCTGCAGATCATGAGCGATGACCTGGCGACCCTGCGCTGGCGCACCGCGGGCGGACAGAAGGCCCCCGTCATCGTGCGCACGCGCGGACATCGGCTGGAGGGTGTCTGGCATTCAGGCTCGCCGATGGCGGGCATCCTGAATCTGGTGCGCGGCATGTACGTGCTCGTCCCGCGCGACATGACCCGCGCCGCAGCCTTCTACAACACCCTGCTCGAAGCCGACGAACCCGCCATCATGGTCGAGGTGCTGAACGGCTACCGCATCAAGGAACGCCTGCCCGATAACATCGTCGAGATGCGCCTGCCGCTGGGCGTGCCTGAAACCATCCGCGCGGGCAGGGACGTCACCATCGTCACCTACGGCGCGTGCTGCCGCATTGCGTTGGATGCGGCGGAGAAGTTGAGCAAGGTTGGAATCGACGTGGAAGTCATCGATGTGCAGACACTTTTACCCTTCGACATCCACGGGAAGATTGTCGAATCCTTAAAGAAAACCAACCGCATCCTGTTCGTGGATGAAGACATGCCAGGCGGCGCCTCGGCGTACATGCTGCAGGAGGTCATCGAAAAACAAGGCGGCTACTTCCACCTCGACTCCCCCGCGCGGACATTGACCGGCGCGGCCCATCGTCCCGCCTACGGCAGCGACGGCGATTACTGGTCGAAGCCCAACGCGGAGTCGATCTTCGATGCGGTGTATGAGATGATGCGCGAAGTGGATCCCGGGCAGTATCCAGAGATACATTAAACACAAAGGGCACAAAGGACACGAAGGAAAAAAGGAGCATTTATGGCAACCAACGTATATGTCCCCCGCCTGGGTGAAGGCGTCGACGAAGTCACCATCACCAAATGGCTCAAGCAGGTCGGCGACCCGGTCAATGAGTTGGAACCGCTGCTGGAGGTCAACACCGACAAGGTCGATACCGAAATCCCCGCGCCCGCTTCGGGTATGATTCTGCGCATCGAGATGCAGGAGGGCCAGCCCGCGAAAGTCGGGGAGTTGCTGGCGGTGATCGGCGCAGCGGGGGAAAAGGTGGAGGATGGCTCCACGCAAAATACACCTGTGAAAACCGAGTCGAAAGTCGAAGAGCCTGCCCTGAGCCTGTCGAAGGGTCAAAAGTCGGCCACACCCCAGCCCCCGACCTTCGACCTTCGACCTTCGACCGAATTGGGCTTCATCTCCCCCGTCGTGGCAAAGATCGCCGCGGAACATGGAGTAAACCTAAATCAGGTCACCGGCACAGGCCTGGGCGGACGCATCACCAAGAATGATGTCTTGGCGTTTGTGACCCGTCAAAAGTCAAACGTCGAAAGTCGCAACGCCCAACGCGCAACAAACCTGGCCCCTGGAACTGGCTCACCTGATACGTTAATCAAACATTCTCCCATCCGCAAATCCATTGCCGAGCACATGGTCATGAGCAAGCGCACCTCGCCGCACGTGCTGACCGTCATGGAGGCGGACCTGAGCCGCGTGGTCAAACATCGCGCTGCGAACAAGGCCGCCTTCGAGCGCGACGGCGTCAACCTGACCTTCACGGCTTATTTCCTGACGGCCATCGTGGCGGGACTGAAAGCCTACCCCAACGTCAACTCCTCGTGGAGCGACGAGGGATTGCTCATCCACAAAGCCATCAATTTGGGCATGGCCACCTCGCTGGGCGAGGACGGCTTGATCGTGCC
>JBMOMS010000142.1:0-11953 GCA_049324895.1 Chloroflexota bacterium | reverse complement strand
CAGCCCAGGCCGTATTCGTGTTCGCCGCTTTCCAGCCCACGGCGGGCCAGGTCCTTCAGCAGGTCGAAATGACGGTTGCGCAGTTCCTCGCGCCGCGCCAGGATGGCCTCGTCGATATCCACGCCGCGAGCCAGGACGCCTTGATAAAGGCTGGCGGCCTGCTCCCACGTGGCGGGGTCGCCGGCCGCGCGCTCGAAAGCGATCACATCCAGCCAACTGAGCGGGCTGCACTTCCACGTGACACTGCGCGGCGAGATGACGAGCTGTTCCTGGTGGGCAGGGGGCAGCAGTTGGCGGATCAGGTACAGGTGGCGGCGCAGGTTGGACAGCGCTTCCGTTTCAGTCATATCGGGCCACAAGGTGTAGGCCAGCATTTTGCGCGGGAGGGGGTGGTCACTTTCCAGAAGCAGGCGCGTGAAGAGCCGCAACAGGCTTTCGCGTCGTGAAATATCGATTTGCCGCCCTTCGTATTCGAGACGAAACCCACCCAACAGGAAGATTTTTAGAGTCTTGGCTTCAGTTTGCATTGTTTCGGTCAAAATAGAATCTTGAGATCAATTTGTGAATAATTGTACATCATATAGCCGGGGAGGGTGGGAGAAATAAATCCTCCTAAAGTCCTGCCCCCGTTGGCCCCCGCAGACATGCTGCGAACCAGGCAATACGCCATAGAGTGCAATGAGGCTGGATTTTCGGGGACTTTTTGAGGACTTTTTGAGGACGTTTTGAGGACGGTATTTGTCTACAATAAGCTCAATACTCGTCACCAGGCAGGTTTGCGCAGGGCCAGGGTTGAGTTCTCGGCCGCACAAAGCTGCTGTTGTGAAAAACGTGCTGGAGATAGCGTTGTTGAGGTATTTGGAAAGGGCCTCTGCCGGTAGAACAGCCTGTCTTATCCAGCGCAGGTGAGTATATTCTTGTTAAAACGACGGCACTTTGTGCTTCGCCTCGTTCTCCTCAGTTGCAACCACCCTGGCTTGATGTCGGGGTGGTTGTACTGTATTGGGCATTGCTCGTCATGTACACCTCATATTCCTGCAGTGCGCTCATTTCCAACTCGGACAAATCTACCTGCGGCAAAAAGATTGACATCTATTCGCGCCACCATAAAGCGACAATTGGCTGTTTTTCTGATCCTGTTGAATTTTGCGACTGGATTGTCTTGCGCGCACACCATCCACAAGTAAGACCGTCCACGAACCCTTCGACAAGCTCAGGGAGTGGATGGTTTATGGAAAAACCATAAATTCTGTTGGAACCAGAAATTTTCAAGAAACAAGCCACCATATATGGCGGTAAAACAAAATTGGCGAAAGCCCAGGATGTTCAATCACTGAGTTTTGCGGCATTGCATATTTTGGTTCACAGTGGGTAAGAAGGCGACTTGATTATGGGACGTTTTGAGGACGTTTTTGGGATGGTATTTACCTATAATCAATAATCATTACGGAAAGCGAATAGCTTGCTGTGGTGCGTTTCGTTGTGAAACGTCAGTTTCTCATGCACAAACGAGCTGAAAATCTGCCCCATTAGTAAAGGAGAATTGAGTAATGAAGAAGAATCTGATTTTGACAGGCATGATGTTTTTGATGACGACACTGATTGTCAGCGCATGCGCCCAGAGCATGGCGCCGACCCCGACGCCGCTCCAGCCCACGTTGACCCCGACGCCGCTCCAGCCTACGTTGACCCAGACGCCGTTCCAGCCCACGTTGACCCCGACTCCGCTCCAGCCCACGCTGACCCCGACTCCGCTCCAACCCACGCTGACCCCGACTCCACCCTCGGTCGTGCCCGATTTTATGGATAACGGCGTGCCCATGCGCCTTGTTCCAGAGGGTGAATTTACGATGGGAAGCGAAGACGGTATGGATGACGAAAAACCTGTTCATCAGGTTTACCTGGACGCCTTTTACATGGATAAGTATGAAGTAACCAATGCGCTTTACAAAGCCTGTGTGGACGCAGGCGCGTGTACTATGCCGTGGTGGCCATCAGCCGCGGACAAGAAGAGGTTTTGGGATGGTTGGCTGTGGCTTGATGATTATGACAGCGATCCGCAGTTTGATGATTATCCTGTCATTTTTGTGGACTGGTACCAAGCCCAATCTTATTGCGAATGGCGCGGAGCCAGCCTGCCCACAGAAGCCCAATGGGAAAAAGCCGCGCGCGGTACGGATGGGAGAACCTATCCCTGGGGAAATACGTTTGATTGGCATTTTGCAAACCTTGCTGATGCGCCCGCGCGCGTCGGCAGTTATGAAAGCGGACAAAGCCCCTATGGCATTTACGACATGTCAGGCAATGTCGATGAATGGACGGCGGATTGGTACTCGGAAACCTATTATCAAAGTTCGCCATCGAAAAATCCTTTGGGGTCCGCTTCACCCGATTTATATGAAACTCGCGTAGTGCGTGGCGGCTCGTGGCTCAGCTCTCCTCCCGAAGTGCGATCTTCGTACCGGTTAGGCAGCGTTTCCACTGGCTTCGGCACCTATACTGGTTTCCGTTGCGCCCGCTCTCTTCCTTGATTCTGGTTTCTGCTTTCTGAAATCCTGATTTTCTGAAGCCCCTTCCCGCCGAAGGCGAGTCGCACAAAAAAACAATAGACTTCCGATTTTTTCGAGAAATCGGAAGTCTGCTCTTTGGAGGGAAGCCATCCACGAATATGCGAATATCGGCGCTCAGTTCGTGAATTTGTAGTCTTTCATTCGTGGGAAGGCAATCGTGAATCCACCCGGGTAGACGGGGCGTGCCTTTGGCAGTTTGCCAGGCTTCAAAGTAATCCAGAATTTCCCGGCTATTCGGCACTTGTGCCGTGAATTCCCTATGGCCATCAGGTGCGAGCAGCACGCCGAAGGCGATCTCCTCCATGCGCATCGCGTTCAACGCCAGCGACCAGGTCACGCCGAGGTGGATGGAGCTTTTGATGTCGCCCAGGAAACAAATCCAGTTTTCTGTTGGTAGAAGCAGCAGCATACACCGGTTTGCCGGGGATTGTCGTGCAGTCTTCTTTTTTGAGTTGGCATGAGCGGGCAAGACAGTATTCGACGAATAGCTTTGCAAGACGAACTTTCCCTGGCCCCGCTTCGAGGTGATGGAGACCGTCGAATTTCGTCTTCGAACAATTGAAATAAGCAGCGCCGGCCGCAAGGCCGGCGCTGAACGTGAACGGATTATTTTTACGGCGCGCCAAAGGCGGCGGAGAGGAAGACTGCCATTTGCGCGCGAGTAACGACGAGGGTGGGGCAGTAGTTGCCGTTGCCGCAGCCGCCGGTGATGCCTTCGGCGGCCAGTTGTTCGATCCAGGTTGCGGCCCAATAATCGACGGGCACGTCCGCGAAGTCGCCGTCCGCCGCGGGCGGATTATAGGCGTTGCCGTGAATGGCGCGCAGCAGGAAAACGGCCATCTGGTCGCGGGTGATGGGGGTGTCGGGACAATAGTTGCCGCCGCTGCAGCCGCCAGTGATGCCTTCGGCGGCCAGTTGCTCGATCCAGGCTGCGGCCCAGTGCCCGGCGGGGATGTCGCCGAAGATCGCTCCCGTGGCAGGCGGCGGGGTGTATTCCGCGCCGTATTTGCTTCGCAGCAGGAAGATGGCCATCTGCGCGCGGGTGACACCGGTCTCCGGGCAGTAGTTCAAGGGGGTGAGCGTGCAGCCGCCGGTCACGCCGTTGTAGTACATCATCTCGATGTAGGGCGCGGCCCAGTAGCTCCAGGGCACGTCGGCGAAGACCGGCCCGGGCTGGAACTCCACTGCACCGATGTCGCAGATGGCCGAAGCGTTGTTGTCGCCGTCCACCGGGCGGGGCAGGCCGCGCTGGTCGCCGCTGAGGCAGGGGCCGTTGTCGGCGGCGTCGATCAGCGGGCTGCCGGGTTTGGGCAGCATGGTCTGCATGGCGAAGTCTCCGCCATTGTACGTGAGGCCCATCAGCTGGGCGCCGCCCGGATAATTTTCCATATCGCTGACCTGGTCGAGCGCGGCGCAGGTGCCCTGGCTGAGGTTATGGCCGAGCGAGTCGAACAGGCCGCCGCCGCAGTTGTTGGCGTCGCCGAGGATGACGCTGTTGACGATTTGCACCACGCCCGGGAAGGACGGGGTCATGGGCGAGTCTTCGTAGATGGCGGGGCCAGCCGCGCCGGCCGTGTTATTGGCAACGGTCACGTTGATGAGGACGGCATAGCGGCTGTAGTGATACAGCCCGCCGCCCAGTGAGCCGGCGTGATTCTTTGCCAGGGTCACGTTGGTCAGGGTCAGGTTGTCGTCTGAGGACTGGTAGATGCCGCCGCCGTTGCCCGCCGCATCCGTGGCCTGGTTGCCGCTGATGGTGGCATTGTCGATGGATACCGTCCCGCCGCCGTGGTACAGTCCGCCGCCATGTGTGCCCGTGGCGGTATTGTCGGTGATGTTGGCGCCGTTGACCTGCATACTCCCGCCGTAGGTGTTGAGGCCGCCGCCCTCGTGGGCCGTGTTCTGCGTGACGGTCACGCGGTTGAGGATGGCCGACCCGATGAAGTTCCACAGCCCGCCGCCGCTGCCCGTGGCCGTGTTCTGGATCAACTGGCTGTCGTCGAGTGTGAGCGAGCCGCTGTTTTCCAGCGCGCCGCCGTAGCCCGCCTCGTTCAACTTGAAGGTGACGAAGTCGAAGTTGGCGCTCGATCCGCTTTCGGTGTAGACGCCGCCGCCGTCGAGGGCCTCGTTGTCTTCGATCAGGCTGTTGTTGACCGTCAGGTTGCTCAGGGTGGCATTGTAGATGGCGCCGCCGCTGGCCGAGGCCGTGTTGCCGTTCAGCGTGGTGTTGTTGATCGTGACGGTGCAGCCATCGTTGTAAATCGCGCCGCCGTTGACGTTGGCGCTGTTGTTTCCGAGCAGGCTGTCGTTGATGGTCAGGGTGCCGTCGTAACAATAGATCGCGCCGCCAATGGTCTCGGCATAGTTGTTCGAAAGCTCCACTGACTGGAGCACGGCCGTGGCGGTCGAGATTTCCAGCGCGCCGCCGCCCGCCAGCGGATCGCCGTTGCGCAGGGTGATGTTTTGCAGGGTCAGCGTCACACCGCTGCCGACGAAGAAGTGCCGCGCGCCCGTCGAGCCGTTCAGCGTGACCAGCCCGCCGCCGTCGATGGTGATGTTGACCAGGTTCACGATCTTCTGCACGGTCAGGTTGATGGTCACAGGCGACGGGCCGCAGTTGAAGGTGACGGTTCCGCCGCCGGCGTTGGCGGTTGCCAGGGCGGTATCCAGCGCGGCCTCGGTGCAGGAGGCGGGCGTACCCGTCCCGACCACGGCACTGGCCGCGCGGACGGGTGAGACATTGATCAGCGCAGCCAGGACGGCCAGCGCCAGCATCAGGGAAAACAGTTTTTGTTTCATGGGGTCTCCTCTAAATGGTTGTTTGTGTAAATCCGATTGTTCCGGAGTGCGGACTTCAGTCCACCGTTCCGAGCAGACGAAAGCCTGCACTCCGATTTTGGATGGTTGCTTATTCGCTTCGGTAACGTTTGCGGGTCTTGCGCTTGTGAAATCGATAAGGGCGGCGCGGGCGGCCTGACCCAACGGGGAATTGTTTTGTCTCGACGGTTCGTTCGGCGGGTTGACTCTCCTTCTGTGCGGCGCGGCCTTCGACCAGGATGGTGAGGGTCTCGGTCACTTCCACGGTTTCGGTCAGGGTGATGCGGAATCGGCGCTGCATGGAATACATCTTATCGGCTGGGTTGTGCGAAAAGGTGACATTTTGTGACAGGTGCTATCCCTGCCAGTCGGTGGGCGTCGGGTTCACGGGCGGCTTGTCCTGGTTGGGATTGTTGGGCTTTGGGCTGGCGCAGCCTGCGCCGCTGTAGTTGAAACTGTTGACCAATACCCCATCGAGGGTCACGCTGATGCTGACAGGTGGGCGCGCGCCCGCGGGGATGTTGCAGGTCAGCACGTTGGGGTTGACGCGCGGGATGGAGCAGCGGGCGGGGACATTGTTGAAGCGCACATTCAAGACCTGGCCGCTTATGTCGAGCGGCGGCTGGGCCAGGGTGAAGTTGATGAATCCCTGGGTCAGGTCGCAGGCGCTGACTCCGCCCGTCAGCAGCGGGCGCGGGGTCGCCGTCGCGCTGGGGGTGGCTGTTCGCGCGGCCATCGCTGTCATCGTCGGCGCGGGGCTGGATGTGGACGGGACGCGGGTGGCGCCGCCCGTCGACGGGTCGGCTGGACAATACTGCGCCTGCCAACTTTGCAGCACTTCAGCGTCCTGTGTCTCGCCTTCCGTGCCGACCTGGAGAGGTGAGAGACGCTCCACTTTAACAGTCGAGCCGTCAGGGCAGGGGATTTGGCAGTCATACTCAAAGCCGCCGCCGAAGAGAGCGTATCTTCTGCACTGCACAAAGCGGCTATCGCTGAAGACCAATATCACGGGTGCGCCTGAGTCCAGGCTGCAGCGGCACATCAGGGTCACCAGGGCTGCCAGGATCAGCAGGAGTTGCGGGCGTTTTCTTGGGTTCATGCGGCCTCCAATAAAAGGGGATATGGGCTGGATGTTTCCCATCTTAGCGGCCGCGCTGCCGCAAAAGGTGACATTTTGTGACAGGCAAAATCCCCCCTTGCGGCTATTGTGTTGCGACACAGCCATGATAAGATTTGCGCATGTCGTTTCCGACCGCCTTTCCCGCGCAAACCTTCGGCGAAGCCCTGCGCTTCCTGCGCAAGCGCGAGCGCCTGACCCAGGATGAACTGGGCCGCGCCGTGGGTTACAGCCGCGAGCAGATCGCCCGCCTCGAAAACGGCAGCCGCCTGCCCGACCTGGCCGTGGTGGCCGCGCTCTTCCTTCCCGCCCTGGGCTTGCAGCGCCAGCCCGAGCTGTCCCAGCGCCTGCTCGAACTGGCGGGACAGGTGCGCGCGGAAGCAGACGGGACGCAGCGCATCACCGTCACCCGCAGCGTGCAGACCCGCACCGAGCGCACGCTGGAGGTGGCCGCCGTCTCGCCCTATCCGCTGCCCGCGCCGCTTCTGCCGCTGTTGGGCCGCGCCGTGGAACTGGAGTCGATCACCCGCCTGCTGACGGGGGACGCCCGCCTCGTGACCCTGGTCGGCGCCCCAGGCATCGGCAAGACCCGCCTGGCGTTGGAGGCGGCCCGCCAGTTGAAGGGCAGCTTCCCCGACGGCGTGTGCTTCGTCGAACTGGATGCGATCCAGGATGCGCGCGATGTGGCGGGCGCCATCGCCCTGGCGCTGGGCCTGACACCCGCCGCCGACCAAGCCTCCGAGGAGATTGTCCGCGCCCATCTGGCCCCCCGCGACCTGCTGCTGGTGCTGGATAACTGCGAGCACATCCTGGAGGCAGCCCCGCACTTTGGCGATTGGCTGTCCGCCGCGCCGAAACTGCGCCTGCTGTGTACCAGCCGCGTGGCGCTCGACTTGTACGGTGAATACGAGTGGGATCTCGCTCCGCTGGCCCTGCCCGATCTGGCGCACCTGCCCGCCCTGGACGAGCTGGCGCAAGTCCCGTCGGTGCAGTTGTTCACGGCCCGCGCCCGCGCCGTGCGCGCCGCCTTCCGCCTGGATGCGGAAAACGCCCTGGCCGTCTCGGCCCTGTGCGCCGCCCTCGACGGCCTGCCGCTGGCGTTGGAGATCGCCGCCGCGCGCGTGCGCGACCTCTCTGCGCAGGAATTGCTGCGACAGATCATGGCCGCCCGCCAGCCGTCCCAGCTTTCATCCACCCTGCTCGGGCAGACCAAACGCAACATCGCCGAACGTCATCGCACCCTGCACGCCGCCATCGCGTGGAGTGTCCACCTGCTGCCCGAGAACCAGCGCGCCGCCTTCCTGCGCCTGGGAGTCATGACGGGCGGCTGCGACCTGGAGACCGCGCAACAAGTCTGCGGCGCGGACGCGGATGCGCTGAACGCCCTGTCCGCGGCCAGCCTGCTGCGGGTCGAAGCGGGCCGCGTGACCCTGCTCGAAACCCTGCGCGCCTTCGCCTTCGAGCAGCTCGCCGCAAATGGATCCCTCGATTTACTGCGCCGCGCGCACGCCGTCCATTTTTCCGAATATGCCCAGGCGGTTTTCCAGGGCATCCTGGGCGCGGAGCAGTCGCTGTGGTTGTCGCGCGCGCGCCTCGACCATGAGAACTTCCGCGCGGCCCTGCGCTTTGCCCTGGAACAGGACGATGGTGGATTGGCCGTCAGCCTGGCGGGTGGGTTGTGGTGGTTCTGGGGGCGGCAGGGCTTCGGGCGCGAGGCCATGACCTGGCTGGAGGCGGCCTTGCGCTGTCCGCGCCCCGAGCCGTTCGACGAGACCTCCCAGCGTCGGCGCGCCACGGCGCTCAACGGCGCGGGAGCCACCGCCGCCGAGTTGAACGAGTTTGCCGCCGCCATGCGCTATCACGAGGAAGGGCTGGCCCTGCGGCGCGAACTGCGCGATCAGAAAGGCATCGGGACTGTCCTGCACAACATGGGCCTGGTGGCCCAATGCCAGGGCGATTATCCGCGCGCCATCGCCTTGCTGGAAGAATCCCTCTCGCTTTCGGATCCCAACGACGCGCGCGACCAGGCCATCGGTTTTGCCAACCTCGGCACGACCGCCACATTGATGTATGACCTGCCCGCCGCGCAGCGCTGGCTGGAGCGCGCCCTGGAAGCCTCCAGCCCGGAGGATACCCCCTGGGAGAACGCCTTTGCCTCCATCTACCTGGCCACGGTCTGCTACGAGATGGGCGACCTGGCGCGCGCCGAGCAGATGGCCCGTCACAGCCTGAAGTTATTTCAGGAGATGGGCGACGCGCTGTACCTGCCCGAAGCGCAATTGCTGCTGGCCAGCCTCGCCCGCCTGCGCGGCGACCTGTCCACCGCGCGTGAGTTGTGCGCCGACGTGCTGCGCCAATACCAGCAGACGGAGGATGAACACGGCGTGGCAAACTGCCTGCACGTCCTGGCCTGGCTGGCCCTGGATGAAGACCCCTCGCCCGCGGGCCTGACCCGCGCCGAGGAATTGTTCCGCGAAGCGCGCACCCTGCGCGGACGGGTGAAACGTCACCTCGCGCCGCTGGAGCAGGCCGAAAATCAACACCTGCAAGCCGCCATCGACCAGCGCCGATCAGGGAAATGAAAAGACAGCCGACTTTCGAGTCGGCTGTCTTTTTTCGAGCAGGGTTACGGCAGGTTGAAGGTAGCCACCAGGAAGACGGCCATCTGGGCGCGGGTGACGGGGTTGTTGGGGCAGAAGTTACCGCCGCCGCATCCGCCCGTGATGCCTTCGTTGGCGAGTTGTTCGATCCAGGGGGCGAAGCCGCTGCTGACGGGCACATCGGTAAAGACGCCGCTTGCGGGGGGCGGAGTGTAGCCCAACCCGTATTTGGCAATCAGCAGGAAGACGGCCATTTGTTCACGCGTGACCGGGGCATCGGGGCAGAAGTTGCCGCCGCCGCAGCCGCCGGTGATGCCTTCCGCGACCAGTTGTTCGATCCACCTGCCGAAGGGATGATCGAAGGCAATATCCTCGAAGACTGCGCCCGTGGCGTCGGGTGGAGTGTAACCAGCGCCATGTTCGGCGACCAGCAGAAAAACGGACGCCTGCGCGCGGGTAACCGGCTGGTCTGGACAGAAGTTGAGCGGATCGGTGGAGCATCCACCCGTGATGAAGGCGTTGTAGAGGCTTTCGATGTACTGCCAGGCCCAATGCTCGATGGGCACGTCGGCGAAGGTGGTTGGATTGCCTATCGTGAATTGGTAGACACCCGAATACGGACTTTCGTATGTGTCGAATTTTGCCTTGACGCGCCAGCAGTAGCGGGCGTTGTCATTCAAAGGATCGGCGGGCGTGAAGGAGGTGTCGCTCAGACGTATGTCGATGACCTTTTCTGAAAACGTTTTGCACTCGATGCCCGGCACCACTTCCAGGAAATATTGGGTTGCCCCGGGAACCTCCGTCCAGACGAAGGTGGGTTGGCGTGTGTCGATTTTGGGCGAATCTGGCGATAACGGCAGGCCTGGTTCCAACGGGAAGGGGGGGCCCAGGACCATTTGGAAATTCCACCAATCTCCATCATCGGCATGGGTGGTCCCGTTGGGGTTCGTGGAACGAACCTGCCAATAATATGCGCCCGGTGAGTAAGAGCCGGTCAACTCGATATAGCCTTCGGCGGGGGCGGGCAGCCACTGGGTATCGCAGGCATCGTTATCGATCATGTCCAGGCAGTACTCGTAGGACTCGGCGCCCCGGCTTGGCCCCCACGCCAGGATGAACGTCATAACTGGATTGGTCGGGTACCACCAAAAATCTATACCATCGGAGGGGTCACGCTTGTTGAAGTTCACCGGCGGCGCGTTGGGGTCGGGTCCGGAGGCGGTGATGGTTATGGTGTAGCCGCCATCGGTTTCGGAATCAATCGAAACGGCAATCCCTGATTGGATGTCGGTGAACGTCTCGCCGACCGTCCAGGTCGCGCCGTCGTCGCTTGTGTCATGATTGCCGTCCGCATCGAGCACGGTGGCGGTGCTGTAGGTCACTTTGTGAATGACGACTCCCTCACCGGGCAATTTCATGTCATAGCCGGTCTTGCGGCGGGCTTCCAGGGTGTAGAAACTTCCGAGGCCATCGGGGATGGGGATTTGCGCCATCCAATAATTTTGGGTTTGCGGCAGGGACAGTTGCTCGAGCGTGATGGTCGCTGCGCTCGACTCACCAGGGGCCATGTCCCCGCTGTCTGGCGCAAGGAACTTTCGCTCCGCGGGAATCCAGCCGAGCATGTCCTTGTGATAGGAAATGGTGTGCTGCCCCAAACAGCCGTAGGTTTCATCCCAGGAGATGTCGCAGTTGATCCACGAGTTGCTCATCACATCCCAGGCGTTATCATATGCTCCGCCCGAGGGTGCATACGAATGTGGCAGGCCAAACCCATGCCCCATTTCGTGAGATGTAATCGTCAGGTCGGTGTAACCCCAGGGCGGCAGCCAGCTGGTCATCCAAATTTTGTCCACCCCGTCGAGGAGCAGGCCGATTGAACCTCCCCAGGCATATCCATCCAGATTCGCGTTGAACGCCAAGTTGATGCCGGCATATTGGGTGAAATCCACGCTGGCGTCGGCCGCGGCGGTGCAATCTTCGGCCAACTCGTAGAGGTTCATGCCTCCCATCGTATCGGTGGGGTTATAGTAAACGCGGGGGTTGGGCAGGGTGAACCAGCCGAAGGCCCCGCTTCCCGCCAGGTCGACCTGAGCATACGACAACTCGCGCCAGTAATGATCCAGGCCGGGCCAGGCGGCGCCATACATTTCCTGAAAATAAGACTGATCTTTCGGCTCATCGGTAATATCGCCAAACTTACACATAATCGTGACCCAGGGTTGGGACCCGTCGATGCGCAGCCCCGCATTTGGACTCTGTCGACCGCCTGCCACTGTCAAACTGGATGTCTCGATCACTGTCTCGTTGCCTTTCGTGGACCATCTGCCGGTCACCGCCACCCATTGGCGATTCGCCGCTCCCGCCCCGCCCAGGGCCTGAACCTGGGCTTCGGTGGGATTCACCCGCAGCATTCGATGGTCTTCCGTCCTCAGGTAATAGCGCGTGTCTGTGGCATGGCCTGTTGTATCGCCCCACAGAACGATCAGCTGGCCACGCACTGATGCGGGCGATTCCGCCCCTCCGGCCGCGTTGACGACCAAAATCCCTCCCAGAAAATGGACAACCAGGGTCAGCACGGTCAAAACTTTCATTATCTGTTGGAATGGATTTCCTGCTTTCATTATTGGCTCCTTGAGATAAAACTCCGCGAACACAAACTGTGTTTGTGGGTGCGCCTATACAACGTTTTTTCCGCGGCGCTGGTTCCATCCTGCCGATTCAAACTTTGTCCGGTGGACACGTGAGTTTTTTCGTCAGTCAGCCAGTTTCTTTCGGCCACCGCCCGGGAAGCGGGGAGCACGTGAAAACAAAACGTCCCCACCCATTGGGGTGGGGACGTGATGGCGGAC
>JBMOMS010000141.1:8618-11988 GCA_049324895.1 Chloroflexota bacterium | reverse complement strand
GCGCGCGTTGTCAATGCCTGTATCTGAGAGGTACTCCATGAACATTCAAAAACAGGCCCAACTTCAAACCGAATTTTCCATCCATCCCCAAACCCGCCTCGGCGCGGTTGCGTTGACCGTGGCCAGCCTGGAGCACGAGATCGCCTTTTACCGGCAGGCGCTCGGCTTCACGCTGCGCCGCCGCGAAGGGAACTTTGCCGCGCTCGGCTCGGAAACCACCGAGATCCTGCGCCTGGTCGAACAACCCGGCTTCAAGCGTTACCGCCGCGTGACGGGACTGTATCACTTTGCCACATTGTTCCCCGACCGGCGCGAACTGGCCCGCGCCCTGGCGCGCCTGTTCGTGTTGAAATATCCCAACGCGCCCACCGATCACATCATGACCAAGACCACCTACCTCGAAGACCTGGAAGGCAACGGCATCGAACTATACGCCGAGTCGCCCGAGGACGGCAGCTGGTCGCTCCAGGACGGCCAATACATCACGCGCCGCGCCGACGGCAGTCTCAGCAATGGCCGCGAGCCATTGGACGTGGACGCCCTCTTCAGCCATCTCAAGGAGGACGACAAACTCGATGCCGCCGTCCCGCCCGAAACGCGCATCGGCCACATGCACCTGCACGTCCGCGACCTGCATGAGGCCGTGGATTTCTATCACGGCCTGCTCGGCTTCGACGTGATGGGCGTGGTGGACGAATTCCGCATGGCCTTCGTCTCGGCGGGCGGATATCATCACCATATCGGCTTGAACACCTGGCAGGGCCAGGACGCCCCGCCGCCTCCGTCCGACGCCGTCGGCCTGCGCTATTTCACGGTCGAACTGCCGACCCAATCCGCGCTGGACGAGGTCATCGCCCGCGTCGACGCGGCTGGGATTCCCGCCAACCAGACGGACAACGGCCTGCTGCTGCACGACCCCTCCCAAAACGGCGTGATGCTGACCCTCCGAACGGCTTGATCCTCCCAAAATCAGCCACGGCCCACCATACAAACGGCGTCAGGCGCGGATGGGCGCGGATTTTTCAAAATCGACAATCCAGTAAACTCCGCGGCCTGCAATTGCAGGTAAAATAGCCCCATGCTTAAAGCCCTGTTCAAAACCATGCGCCCGCGCCAGTGGCCGAAGAACATCTTCATCTTCGCCGCGCTGGTCTTCGACAAGCAGCTCTTCATCCTGGAGCCTTTCCTGAGCACCCTGGGCGGGTTTGCGCTCTTCTGCCTGATCTCCTCCTCGGTCTACATTCTCAACGACCTGGCCGACATCGAAGCCGACCGCCAGCACCCCGAAAAACGGAATCGCCCCATCCCTTCGGGCAAACTGCCCGTCAACGCGGCCTGGATCGCCAGCATCCTGTTGGTGGCGTTTTCGGTCGGCCTGGGCTACCTGCTGGCCCCGGCCTTTGCGGGCGTGCTCAGCCTGTACTTCCTCATCAACCTGGCCTACTCGAAGTGGCTCAAGCACGTGCCCATTGTGGATGTGCTGATCATCGCCTCGGGCTTCGTGCTGCGCGTGGGCGCGGGCGTCACGCTCATCAACGTGGAACGCTTCTCGCCCTGGCTGTACGTGGTCATGACCCTGCTCTCGCTCTTCCTCGGCTTCGGCAAGCGCCGCGCCGAACTGGCCCTGCTGGCCAAGGGCGCGGGTTCGCACCGCAAGGTGCTCGAAGGCTACACCCTGCCCCTGCTCGACCAGTACATCATGATCGTCTCGGGCACCACCATCGTATCCTACTCGCTCTACACCTTCTCGGCCCCCAACGTCCCTGAAAATCACAGCATGATGTTGACCATTCCCTTCGTGGTCTACACCATCTTCCGCTACCTGTACCTGGTGCAGGTCAGGCACGAAGGCGGCGCGCCCGAGGAAGTGCTGCTCACCGACCGTCCCTTCCAGGCCGCCATGCTCCTGTGGGCCGTCTCGGTGCTGGCGATCTTCTACGTCTTTTCCTAGGTCCCGCTGTATGACCGCTTCCTCCGCGCCCGGCAAGATCATCCTCTTTGGCGAACACGCCGTCGTGTATGGCCGCCCCGCGGTGGCCGCGCCCGTCACCCAGGTCCACGCGGATGTGGAGGTGACGGACTCGTCCCGCGCGGGGATTTGGATCCACGCCCCGGGCGTGGACCTGGACGCCGAGCTGAACAGCCTGCCCTCGGACCATCCGCTGGCTGCCGTTATCCATAACCTTTTCTTCAGCCTCGGCATTTCCCCGTTTCCCCCGCTCGACATTCGTATTACCTCCAGCATCCCGGTCGCGTCCGGACTCGGTTCAGGCGCGGCGGTTTCCGTGGCCCTGATTCGCGCGCTGGCGGCCCATCTTGGCCGTCCGCTGGCCGACGAACAGGTCAACGCCTTTGCATTCGAGATCGAGAAATTGCACCACGGCACACCCTCGGGCATCGACAATACCGTCATCACCTACGCCGCACCGGTGTACTTTATGCGCGGGCATCCCATCGAAACCATCCAGGTCTGCCGTCCCTTTACGCTGGTCATCGGCGATACGGGCATCCCCGCGCCCACCAAGCAATCGGTGGGCGACGTGCGGCGGCTGGTCACCAGGAACGGCTCCCGCATGGAAAGTATCTTCGATGAGGTGGCCCAGATCGCCCTGATGGCGCGCCGCATCATCGAATGCAACCAGGCCGCCATGCTGGGCGACCTGATGGATCAGAATCACGCCTACCTCCAGGAGATGACCGTCTCCTCGCCCGAGTTGGACGCCCTCGTGCGAGCGGCGCGCAAGGCCGGGGCGCTCGGCGCCAAGTTGAGCGGTGGCGGGCGCGGCGGCAACATGATCGCGCTGGTCACCCCCGATTCGGCGGAGGCCGTCTCCAGGTCGCTGCTCGAAGCGGGCGCAAAGCGCACCATTGTTACACAAGTGACATGAACCGCCTGGCCCCCGTCCTGGCGTATGCGGCGGTGGCTGCCGGCCTGTTTTGGGCGCAAAGCGCCTGGGGCGCGTTGATCGGCTTTCACCTGGCCATGCTGGCCGCGCTGTGGTTCGACCGCTCCAACCTCCCCCCATTTTTCATCCTTTTCAAAAGCAGGCGCCGCCGCGGTTGGATCGTGTCCAACCTGCTGGTCGGCGCCGCCGGCGGATTGGGCCTGTACCTGCTGTGGCCCTGGCTGGGCATTGCGCCCGACCTGGCGGCGCAGCTCGACGCGCTTGGCCTGACCCGTTCCACTTGGCCCGTGTTCATCGCCTACTTTGCCCTGGTCAACCCGTGGATCGAGGAATATTTCTGGCGCGGCTACCTGGGCCTCCCATCCAAACAGTTGATTCCAATGGACTGTGTGTTTGCCGGCTATCACGCCATGCTGCTGGTGGGGCGCGCCAGCCTGCCCGCCCTGGCGCTGGCCCTGTCCTCG
>JBMOMS010000141.1:0-8518 GCA_049324895.1 Chloroflexota bacterium | reverse complement strand
GCCGTCCCGCTCCACAATATGTAGGAATTGGATTCTCACCGCATGGATATCTTCGTCTTGAAATTGATCCTCGCCCCGCTCATCATCGGCTCGGCCAGCCTGGCGGGACGCAGGTGGGGGCCGGCCGTCAGCGGCTGGATCGTGGGGATGCCGCTCACCTCGGGGCCGGTCATCTTCTTCGTGGCGCTCAGCCACGATGCGGCCTTTGCCGCCAACGCCGCGCTGGGCGTCATCAGCGGCGGACTCTCGCTGGTGGCCTACGCGCTGACCTATGCCTGGCTGGCGACCAAATTCCGCTGGCCGGTTGCGCTGGCGGGCAGTTTCATCGTCTTTTCGATCAGCACGACCCTGCTGCAAAATTTCACCTTCCCGCTCTGGCCGATCTTCCTGGTCATGGTCTCTGCCATCGCGCTGGGACTGTTCCTGATGCCGCGCGACGACGTGGAGCTCATCGACGCGCAGCCCGGGCCGTGGGACATCCCCGCGCGCATCTTCATCGGCACGAGCTTCATCCTGCTGCTGACCGGCATCGCCCCGCTGATCGGTTCGCGCCTGACCGGCCTGCTGACCACCATTCCGCTCTACGTGACCATCCTGTCGGTCTTCGCCCACCGCCACCAGGGACCCGCCGCCGCGGCGCACGTCCTGCGCGGATTGCTGTATGGCATGTTCGCCTTTGCGGGATTCTTCATCATGTTAAGTTTGTTGATCGAAAAAAGCAGCCTGGGCGCAGCCTTCGGGGCCGCCGTTCTGGCGGCGCTGGTTGTGCAGGGCTGCACCCTGTTGATTCTGAGACGCCTGCACCCCACGCGATAGGGCGGATTATTTCAAAGTCCCGCTGAAAAATTCCACCATCATCTGTGTAATGTCCTCTTCCGAGGGATCGGGCCGGCCGCCCTCGGGTTCGAATCCGTGCCCGGCGTTCAGGACGACCACCAGCTGCGCGGATACGCCGGCCTCGCTCAGGCGCGAATACAATTCGGCAGATTGCTCCAGCGGCACCAGGCCGTCGTGGATGCCGTGCAGGATTAGGAAGGGCGGGTCGTCGGCGGTAACATGCGTGACCGGGCTGCCGACCTCGTACAGGTCGGGGGGGAAGGCCGTGGTGAGCAGGTACTTCTGCTCGGGCGTCAGCATTGGCTGGGTCAGGTCGGCGGGACCGTACAGGTCAATGACGGCCTGCACGCGGCTGGAATAGGCCGGGTACTCACCCACGTCGAAGCCCGCGTTTAGGTCCGAGGTCCCGAGCAGGGCCGCGAGGTGCCCGCCGGCGGAGGCGCCCCACACCCCGATATGTTCGGGATCGATGTGATATTGCTCGGCGTGCGCGCGGATCGAGCGGACGGCGCACTTGGCGTCCTGGATCATGGCGGGAAACAGGTGCTCGGGTGCCAGGCGGTAATCGATGCTGAAGACGGCAAACCCGGCTTGCAGCAGGGCTGGGGTGCGGGCGGCGGCCTCGGTGTCGTGGCGGCCCCCGGCGCTCCAGCCCCCACCGTGGATGTAGATCAGCGCGGGCGCGGGCCGGCCTGTATCCTCGGGGAAAAAGGCGTCCATTTTGAGTTCCACGCCGTTCATGGTGCAGTAGGTCACGTTCATCAGGCTGTTGGGCAGCGGCGTGTCGGGCAGTTCCTCGTGCGGGGCCTCCTCCTGGATTGCCTGCGTCGGGAAGGCGGTTGGGACGATGAGGGTCGGCGTGGAGGTGTAGGTGGGGACTGCCGCGAGGGTTGGGGGACGCCTCTGGGTGGGAAGCGGCATGTAGGCGCGCGGAGTGGCCGCGGGCGGCGGCGCGGTTGGGGTGGGAACGCCCTGCCCGGGTAGGGAACAGGCCAGGGTCAGGGCGGCCAGCGTCAAAAGCGGAAGGAACAAACGTTTCACGGGCATATCCTGGGCAAGGGATTCATTCTTTGGCCAGGCCGATCATATCCTCCGAAGTGATAACCGTCAAATGCGCGGCGGCGTAGGCGACCAGTTCCTCATAGGCGGCCAGGATGGCGGCCTGCTCCTCCCTCGTGCGCAGGGTGGACGGGTCGGGCGCGGACAGGTCCCAGGGCGGCGGCAGCGGCTTGTCCTTTTTGCCCTTGTCCATCGTGAAGTAGATCGAGGACCAGGCCTCCGCGCCTGCGCGGTAGAAGTTGTTCTCGTGGATCAGCGCGGTGATGAACGGCGCGCGGCTGTAGGTCGAATTACTAATTCGACCTACCCACTCATCGAGTTGGCGCTGCAGCAGGGCGGTCGGGTTGTACTCGGCGGCGTTCGGCCTGGACATGAAGTTCCACCAGAAATTATCCGTGCCGTCGATGGCGGTGGTGCGCGTGATGCTGAAATCGCTGGGCCGCACCAGCAGCCCGTTGACGTATTCGAAGGGGCGCTCCAGCTTTGTGCCCTCTTCGTGATACAGCAGGGTCATCTGCGCGCCCAGGCTGGCGTACACGCGCTGGGCCGCGTCCCTGATGCGTGGATCGTTGTTGGGCGCGGGCGCCACGACGGGATTGCGCCCGAAGACTTGCGCCACGTAAACGTAGCCGCCGGGCCGCGAGCGGTCCAGGTCGCCGCCGACCAGGTCGAGCGCGTAGGTCTCGTAGTCGAGCAGGGTCTGGTACAACTCGGCGTCGTTGAGATTCTTCAAGCGTGAATCGAAGCCGTTGTAGAGCGGGTGCGGCGGGCGGACGTGATAGCTGATGGTCATGTCCGAGTGCTTGAAGCGTTCGATTACGTCGGGGCGCTGTTCGGCCAGCGCGCGCGTGATCTCGGCGGTGAAGTAGAAGTCGCCGCGCGCGCCGTGCCGCTCGAACAGGTCGACCAGTTGGAGCAGCAGGTCGGCGCTCTCGCTGGGATGGTTCCAGTCGTGGACGTTGACGGCGAAGGTCATGTAGCCCTCCCTGCTCTGTGGGAGTGGCGAGACCGTGGACGGCGAATCGGTGGCAATAACGGAGGCCGACCCGGGGGTGGCATCAGGCAGGCTGACGGTTGAACACGCCAGGCCTGGCAGCGTTATCAGCAGGATGAAGAGCAGGAAGACCCTCCCCATTTTTATTTCTCCCAGGGACAGGCAGACGGGGCAAGCACATTGGCTGCTTCCTGCGCCATGCACAGAAATTCAATGGACACGGTAACGTGGTCGCGATTCTCCGGGCTGGGGTTGACGTCCATCGCAACGTTGAATTGATACGTGCCGGGCGCGCTGTGGAAGGTCTCGTTCATCTGGAAGGACAGGTTCGACGGGTCGCGCAGCATGGCCGCCGCCCAGGCGTAGCGCAGGTATTCCGTTTCCCAATCGAAGGCGGCCTGGCCGCAACTGCCCCAAATGTGCTCCACCGGGTTGGCGGAAAAGATCAACTCGGCCACGCCCTCCTCGCGCGCTCCCATCACCTCAAAACTGAAATCCTGGCCTTCGATGCTGGCGGAACATTCGGGGTTGGTGGCCTTCGGGTCGATGCTGATTTCGAGGTACCTCCCATCGAATGGCGAGTAATCATGATCGTCGAGATTGATTCCATATTTGGCGGCGGCATCCCGGTCGCTGGTGATGACCCAGCGATCCTGGCCGTCGGCGACGATCAGCACGGGCGCGGAGGCCGAGGCTTTGGCGTGCAGTCCCCACCAGTATTTCGTGTTCATTGTGCAATCCGAGGAATACCAGGGTTCGATGCCGCAATCGCCGAGGCCTGGCGTGCGGTCGAGTTGGACTTCGACGATCACCACCCCGGTCATCATCTCGGACGCGTCAACCGATGGATCGGGCTGTTCGTCCGCGGCAGGCTCATCCGCCTGGACGGCTGCCGCCGAACAATCCTGGGGACAATTTTGCGCATTCTCCGGCCCGTCGCAGACCAGGTCGCCGCAGCGGTTCTGCGAGACGGGCAGGGTCGGCTCGGGGCTGGCCGCTCCCGCCAGCGAACAGGCCAGGCTGAAGAGCAGCAGGATGGCGGACATCGTGAACAGTGTGTTTCGTTTCATGGGTTCCTCCCGGGTGAACGATCGTGATTGTATCTCTACTGTGTGGCTTTATCTCGGTTCGACCCCGGGGTGGGCCGCTTCCCACGCGGCGTACGCGTCAGCCATTTGCGAGAAGGTGGCCCATTGCAGCTGTCCGCTGGCGACCAGCGGATCGACCACCTCGGCCAGGAATTTCTCGATGACCGCGAAGGGATGCTGGGGATCGCCGCGGAACTCGCCCGGGTGAACCGTAAAGTGGAAGACGTTGACCCTGCCCGCCTGCGCGGCTTCGAGCGAGGCGTACAGGCTTTGCTTGAGATATTCGAAATAGGCCTCATCCCCGCCGGCCGCATCCGAGCGGCGCATGGAGGCGAAATCGTTTCGGTCGTACTGGCCCTCGGGCAGGAAGACCACCGCACCGTTGGGGTCGTGCCGCGCAAGCAGGGAGACATCGCTGCCGTCCGTGCCGCCCGCAGGCCGCCAGGGATGCAGTCCCGCCAGCGACAGGTGGGTGGTCTGGGTTTGGGGATTCTTCCAGTCGCTGTTCACGTCCAGCCCCGCGCAGGCCGCCGCCTCGAATAAACCGGGATACAGGTTGCCGCCGCTCCAGTAGCGGATGTCGGTCACGCCCGAGGCCTGGGTGATGAGCGCCATCTCCTGCTTCATCGCGTCGCACCATTGCTGGACAGACAGCGCCTCGCTGTTTTTCCCGAGATGCGCATCCTCATGGAAGTGCAGCGCCATCTCGTGCCCGCGCCCGGCCAAATCCGCCAGGATGGAATTCCCCGACTCGATGGCGGCTGTTGTGAACGGACTCTGCGCCTGGATCGTCATCCGCCCGCCGTGCGCCTCGACCATGCCCGCCACGGCCAGGATGTCCTGCACGTGCCGTTCGAAGAATTGCGCCGTGTGATAGTCGGCCTTGCCGCTTTGGAAGCCCTGCGCGGTTTCGCCCATCGGCTCGATGTGCATGCCGATTCCGAACAACAGGACGACTGCGTCCCCCGCATCGGCCTTGCCCTTTCCCTCCTGGACCTGGGGCTGGGCCGCCGTTTCGACGGGTTCGATCCCCGCCGCCGCGACTCCCGTCCCGCAGGCCGAAAGCATCAGCGCCGCCGCGACCAGCACGGAAAATAAGAACGTGGATTTTCGATTTTTCATGGTGCCCTCCGGATTCAATGACTGGGTTCTGATGCCATTTTCCCTCCCGCCTGCAAGCGCAGTATGACCGTGTTGCAAAATAAATGTAAAAACTCCCGCTGGATGGAACATCCAGCGGGAGCGTTATTCTGACGGCGCGGGGCCGAAGCTGCTCAGGCCTTGCGGCTGTTGTACTCCATCTCGGCCAGGATGCGCAGGATGTGCGCCAGGGCCTTGAGCGGGAAGTAGGTGACGATGATCCCAAGCAGGATCGTCACGACAACGGAGAACATGCTAAAAAAGAGACCGAACAGGCTGCCCAGTCCGCTTCCGGTGAATGGGAACAGCCCCGTAAATGCGTCCCGCAACATGTCAAAAGAGGAGAGACCGACAAACACATTCAAGCCCACCGCCGCCAGCGCCACCTTGTCGAGCGTGTTCACGAGGGACACCACCTCGACCGGGTCGTAGAACTCCGGCCAGTTGTCGTTGGCCAATAGTTTTTCCTCCCATGCGGCCAGCCCGCCACCCTCCCCTTTTGCGTCCTCCCCGCCGGGCATTTCTGCAGGCAGGCTGTCTTGGGGCGGAAGCTCCCCCAGCCGTTCCCGCAAAATTTCCTCCAGGAGTTCGAAGGTCATTCCAGTCCAGGCCGCCCGGTCGTTGGCCTGCCAGATGGCGAGCAGTTCATCCGTTTCCTTAATGTCCAGGCTGTTGCGCACCTGGCTGCGCAGGTCCTCGCTCATGGCGCGCCTCCCGGGAAATTCTTCTCGCGGTAGTTGATGTCGGTTTCCACGATCATGTTCAAGCCGAGCGAGATGCCTTTCAAAACCACGAAGTAGAACACCCCGCCGAACAGCGCCTTGACCATCCTCAAGAAGACATCGACGGCAAATTGCGGGTCGCGCCTCACGAGGGCCAGGAAGTTATCCTCCGTCAGCCGCGGGACGCCCATCATTTGCGAGAATGAGTGTGTATTCCAGGTTTGGAGCGCGGATGCCGCCATGCCCAACACGCCAATCACGAGCGCCACCCAGGCCAGGTATTTGGCCCAGGTGGCCAGCTCCAGCAGACGTTTGTGATTTGTCGAAAAGAAATCATCCATCCTTTTCTCCCTTTCATTTTGCAGGCCGAGTTTATTCGGCCCTGACCGGGTTGGAGATGCCGCCCAGGCCGTCGACTTCCACATCCACACGGTCGCCCGGCTTGAGCGGGCCGACTCCCGCGGGGGTGCCGGTGAAGATCAAATCCCCAGGCTCCAGCGTCATCACGGATGAGACGTAGGCCACCAGGGTCGGCACGCTGAAGACCATGTCGCGGGTGGAGGCCATCTGGCGCATCTGCCCGTTGACGCGGCAGGTCACCACCGCGTCCGAGGGGTCGAAGTCGGTGTCGATCCACGGGCCGAAGACGCAGAAGGTGTCGAAGCCCTTGGCGCGCGTCCACTGGCCGTCGGTCTTTTGCAGGTCGCGGGCGGTCACGTCGTTGCCCACGGTGTAGCCCAGGATGTATTGGCGGGCATCCTCGGTGGTGACGTGCCGTCCGCGTTTGCCGATCACGATCACCAGTTCGGCCTCGTGCTCCACCTGCGCGGATTGCGGCGGCAGCAGGATCGTCTCGCCGCTGGCGATGATCGAGGAGGGCGGCTTGAGGAAGATCAGCGGCACCTTGGGCACCTCGTTGCCCAGCTCCTTGGCGTGCTCGACGTAGTTGCGGCCCACGCACACGATCTTGCTCGGCTGGCAGGGGGCCAGCAGCTTCACCTCCGCGCGCGGAAGGTCGGCATCCCGCCGGCGGTAGCGCTCGAAAATATCCCCGTCGATCCCGCCCACTTTATCGTCCAGAAGCCAGCCGTATTGCGGGGCTTCGTCTTTGTGCTGGTAACGCACGATGCGCATGATGGCTCCATTTTTATTAACAAAGGTTTACACGGTCTTTACGCAATGCGAATTGACCCGTGCCTGGAAATCTGGGATGATTATACCCAGAAGAGGAAAACATTGAGTTTTCAGAAACGGCAAGGTCTCTTTCCATTCCCTTCACCCCATCCCAGAGTCGGCGACGGCGTCCAGCTGTCGGCGGCTCTTTTCCTTTTCATGGAGGCTGCATGTTTCGTCTTGAATTCGACGGGTTGTTTCGCGAGTTGGAAGATCGCCCCTCGGCAGGCATCATGTGCTACGGCTGGCGCATCCTGCAAAAACGGAAGATCATGGCGCACGGGCACGGCACCTTTGCCAGTGGCCTGTGGGCCAACTCCAATGCGGCGGAATACCTGGCCCTGATCGAAGGCCTGGAGGCCCTGGTCGATATGCGCCTCGAACACGAGCGCATCCTGGTCTGCGGCGATTCCAAGAGCGTCATCCGCCAGATGCAGGGAACCGCGGGTGTCTCGTCCGCCTCGGTCAAGCCGCTGTACCGCAAGGCCCGCAGCCTGGCCGACGAATTCGACCGCCTGCGCTGGAACTGGCTGCCGCGCGAACAAAACCGTGCCGCCGACGCGCTCTCACGGGTGGCCCTGCGCCTGGTGCACGTCGATATGCAGGGATACGAGGCCCTGCTCGAACGCCTGCGCATGTCCAAAACGCCGACGACCGCCATGCTGGACGTGGGCGGCCTGTGCGTCTACATGCCTGCGAGAATGTGAATCTCAGGTATAATCCGCACCGCGGGCGCAGATCATTGCCCCGGTACCCTTTGGGGCTGCGCCCACAAGCGAATAGGATCCATTGCCCACCCGGGGCGCATAGCTCAGTTGGTTAGAGCGTCTCTCTTACACAGAGAAGGTCGGGGGTTCGAGTCCCTCTGCGCCCACTCGTTTTATCGGCTGGTTACTCGTGAACTCAAAATCACATTGGAGTAACCATGACACTTTTGACAAGGACACGCACAAGTAAAGCAATGCCGGATATTGCCGAATTCATGACTACCCAGGAAGCAGCCGAGAAACTTGGTTTTACTATAAGGGCAGTCAATAGGCTTGTCGCAACAAAAAGACTCGATGGTATAAAGGTGGGACGCATGTACTTAATTTCCCGAGAGTCTGTAAGTGCTTATCTCGACAAGACAAAAGGCATGAGCAAAAACGACCCGCGAAGGAAAACGGAAAGCCAATAACAAATAGCGCATGTTATTGACATGCGTTTTATTTTGTTTTATACTTGTCCATATCTGGACAAGAAGCCGCATAGAAAGCGGCTTATTTTTCAGATAATACTTGTCCACATGTAGACCAGTACTTTACCAACCTATAACCGCCACCGAGTAACCGCGTGATGAGCGCGGCCAGTGGTTGACGCGGCAACAATCCACCCGAAAGGAGATGATGCTACAAAACAGCCCACCCCCACCCCACCACCCTGACAGAGACAAAGAACGCCGCCACGGGCGCGAACCTGTGGCGGCGACACCGTGTAGGCGGCACATTCACGGCACAAGGATTTTA
>JBMOMS010000140.1:0-12227 GCA_049324895.1 Chloroflexota bacterium | reverse complement strand
TGAGAAGATGTATGGTAGAGAAAAAACGTGTTTTCCGTGAAACCTGTACTGAGCCTGTCGAAGTATCCGTGTACAAAAGGGTTTTAATCACGCCGATTCCCAATGAGCCAAAAATTCTTATGCCATGCGCCTGCACTCCTTCGTCGCAGTGCAGGCAAACAGCAGGCATTTAACTTCCAAGCGCCTAATCGTTTTTCGTATCGTCGGCGGGTTTATCCTCCTTGATCGCTTCGCGGAAGCTGCGGAGACCCTGCCCGAGTTCGCCTGCAATTTTGCCAATCCTTCCAACCCCAAACAACAAAATGACGATCACGAGCAGAATGATGAGTTCTGTGGGACCTATACGGAACATGGGACTCTCCTTTTTGAAAACTGCTTGACAGGTTGACCAAAGCGATTATAATGCGATAAAGCGCTTTAGTAAAGCGCTTTACTCAAGTTGTGAGAAGGCAGAACGCAATGGCGAAACGCCCGAACCGAACAACGATAAACCAGGTGGCACAGGCGGCCGGAGTTTCGATCTCCACCGTCTCGAATGTTATCAATGGCAGGACCACCGCCATGACCGAGGAAACGCTGGCCCGCATCCAACAAGCCATGCGCGACCTGGACTACCGCCCCAGCAGTGTGGCGCGCGGACTGGCCATGCAGCGCACCGCCACCCTTGGGCTGGTGCTGACCGAAATCGAAACGCCGTTATTCTTGCAGGCTGTCACTCCCATCGAGCGCGAAGCGCGCCGGGCGGGGTACAGCCTGCTTTTGGTGAACGCCCGCAACGAGGCGGACGAGCGCGAGGTGGTTCAACTTTTGCAGGAAAAACAAGTGGACGGCTTGATGGTCATCTCCACCTCCGATCCGCGCCAGAACGATCACCTGGGCAAAGTCCAGTCCGATGGGATTCCTGTGGCGCTGATCAACCGCGCGGATTCCGCGCCTGAATTCGACCAGGTGAACTGGGACAACAGCGCGGGCGTGACCGCCATTGTGGAACACCTGGCGGGCCTGGGGCATCGCCGCATCGCCATCCTGCTGGGACCTGTGGATCGCCGCAGCACCCAGGAGCGTTTACAAGGCTATCGAACGGGCCTGGAGAAATGCGCGCTTTCCTTCGACAATGACCTGGTCCACCCAGGCGACTATACCGCCACCCCCGAAGATTGGAAACAATCCGTCCTCGACCTGCTGGCATTGACGAATTCCCCCACCGCAATCATCGCCTCGGACGACATCGTCGCCGCCGTGATCGTTCGCACGCTGCAAGAGAGCGGACGCCGGGTGCCCGCGGATGTGGCCGTGGCAGGCATCGACGACCAGCCCTTCTCGCAATACCTGGGACTGACCACCGTGCAATTGCCTGTCTCCGAGGCGGGCAGGCAGGCCATCCAATTGCTGCTCACCCGTATTTCCAATCCGACCGCGCAAGCCCAACACATCCTCCTCCCCTGCCCGCTGGTGGTTCGCGATACCTGTGGGGGAAACAAGGCAGGCTAAACATGGCAGTTCTGCAGACCCTCCTGTTCGACCAACTTTTCGTTGAAATTCATCCCAACACCGACGCGATGGGATATGCCGCTGCACAGACCGCCGCGCAGGTCATCCGCGAGGCGGTGGCCGACCGCGGGGTGGCCAATGTGATCCTTGCCACGGGCAACTCGCAACTGGCCTTCCTCGAAGCCTTGCGCGTCATCCCCGATATCCCCTGGCCTGCGGTCAACGCCTTTCACATGGATGAGTACGTTCACCTTCCGCCCGGGCATCCCGCGGGCTTTCCGCTCACCCTGCGCCGCAACATCATCGACCACGTGCAAATCGGGAATTTCTTCCCCGTGCCCGGTCACGCCACCGACCTGGAAGCGGCCTGCCGCGGCTACGAACTGCTCCTGCGCGCCCACCCCGCCGACCTGTGCTGCCTCGGCATCGGCGAAAACGGACACCTGGCCTTCAACGAACCACAGGATGCCCGCTTCGACGATCCGCAGTGGGCCAAAGTCATCAGCCTGACCGAATCCAGCCGCCGACAGCAGGTTGGCGAAGGGCACTTTGCCTCTCTGGATGAAACGCCCGCGCAGGCCATCACCGTGACCATCCCCGCCCTGCTGGCAGCCAAACATGTGCTGGCCATCGTCCCCGAGCGGCGCAAAGCGGAAGCCGTCTATCACAGCCTGCACGACGAACTCAGCACGGCCTGTCCCGCCACCATTTTGAGAACGGCCCCCCACGCCCGCCTGTTCCTGGACGCCGACTCGGCGGCGAAAATTCTTTAACGCGGATAACCATGCCTCTCCAAATCCTCGGCGCGAACCTGTTGACCCCTGAAGCCCCCCTGCCCAACCATTCCCTCGTCATCGAGCATGGGCGGATCGCTTCGATTTCCAGCGCGCCCGCCGAACTCGATGCGCCAACCCTGAACGCGCGTGGCTTTACCATCATCCCTGGCCTGATCGACATCCACACCCACGGCGGCGACGGCGCCGACACGATGGACGCCACGCCCGAAGCGATTTACACCATCGCGCGCTTCCTCGCCCGCCACGGCGTGACCTCCTACCTGCCCACCACCATCACCGCCTCCGCCGAGTCCACGCGCAAGGCAATTGCAAATTTACGCAACCTGCCCCAGCCCACAGACGGCGCCCAACATTTGGGCATCCATCTCGAAGGGCCGTATCTTTGTCACGAACAGCGCGGCGCACAGCCCGAAGCCCATCTCCGCAACCCCGATCCCACCGAATACAACGATTGGTTTGAAGACAACCCTTCGATGAACTCAGGGCAGAGCCTCGTCCGCCTGATCACGCTCGCTCCCGAACTCGACGGCGCGGAAGAACTCATCCGTCGCGCCACGGCCAACGGCGTGGAGATCGCCCTCGGTCACACCGCCGCCGATGAAGCCACGACCCGCGCCGCCCTCAACCTCGGCGCGAAGCAGGCCACACACGTCTTCAGCGGAATGCCTGCCTTTCATCACCGCCTGCTGAACGTGCTGGCCGTCGCGCTGACCGATGACCGCCTCTATGCCCAAGCCATCGTGGACGGGATCCACATCCACCCCGACGTGGTGCGGATGCTGACCCGCGTCAAATCGCCCCGACGCTTGATCCTGATCAGTGACTCGATCCGCGCTGCGGGGCTGGGCGACGGCGAATACGACCTCGGCGGCGAGATTGTCCGTGTGCAAAACGGCGTCACCCGCCGCGCCTACGACGGCGGGCTGGCAGGCTCCACGCTGACGATGGACGCCGCCCTCCGCAACATGATGAAGTTCGCCAACCTCTCCCTGGCGGAAGCCCTGCCCATGGCGACCAGCGTCCCCGCCGAAGCAATGGGCTGGAGCGGACGCAAAGGCGCCATCCGCGTTGGCGCAGATGCCGACCTGGTTTTCCTCGACGACAAATTCAACGTCTGCCTGACGATGGTCGGCGGGCGCGTGGTGTACCAGACCCAGGAGTTTTGATGACCAAGATTACGTTTATCGGCGCAGGCAGTGTGGTCTTTACCCGCGAGTTGCTGGGCGCGATCTTTTCGTATCCTGAAATGCAAAACGTGAACATCGCCCTGCACGACATCGACCCGCGCCGATTGGACGCCGCCGAACGCATGGCGCGCCTGTTGTCGAAATCGGCTGGTGGGACTGGCGAGATCATCGTCACGGCAGATTTGGGGCAGGCCCTCGACGGCGCAGATTACGTCATTAACACGGTGGCCGTTGGCGGCTTGGAAGCGACGCGCAAGGATAACGCCATCCCCGCCAGGTACGGAATCCACCAGGTCATCGGCGATACGCTCGGCATCGGCGGAATCTCCCGCGCCGCGCGCACCATCCCCGTCGCGGTCGGCTTTGCCCGCGAAATGGAAAAACGCTGCCCCGACGCGCTCATGCTCAACTACAGCAATCCGATGAGCATGGTGACCTGGGGTGTGTATGCCGCCACGAAGATCAAGGTAGTCGGTCTGTGCCACAGCATGTACTGGACAACCAAACAGTTGACCGAGTACATCGGCGCGCCGTTCAGCGAGATCACCTTCGACGGCGCGGGCATCAATCACCAGGCCTGGCTGCTGCGCTTCGAGCGCAATGGACAGGATGCCTACCCCGCCCTGCGCGAAGCGATGCAAGACCCCGAAATTTGGAAGCAGGATGCCGTGCGCTTCGAGATGTTCAAGCGCCTCGGCTATTTTGTGACCGAATCATCCTGGCACAACGCGGAGTACAGCGCGTATTTTTTGAAGACGCCTGAACTGATCGAGAAATTCCAATCGCCCGTTGGCTTCTATGTGCGCCTTTCAGAGGAACTGGCCGCGCAATTCGATGAGATGTACGAAAGCCTGAAACGCGGCGATCCGCTCGAACCGAAGTCCAGCCCTGAGTATGCGCCGCAGATCATTCACGCCATCGAGACGGGCGCGCCGCTCAAGATTTACGGCAACGTCCGCAACGACCACTTGATCGACAACCTGCCCGCGGGCTGCTGCGTGGAAGTGCCGACCCTGATCGACAAGACGGGCCTGCATCCCGTCCACGTGGGCGAACTGCCGCCACACCTGGCTGCCATCAACCGCGTCAGTATCAATGTGCAGGAGTTGACCGTCCGCGCCGTGCTGGAAGGGAAACGCGAATACCTTTATCACGCCGCCATGCTCGACCCGCTGGTGATGGCCACCCTCGACCTCGACCAGGTCTGGTCGCTGGTGGATGAACTGCTGGACGCCCACAAAGCCCATCTGCCTGCCAGCCTGTTCACCGACAACTGATCACGCTGATAACTGCCATGTCCAACATCCTGGTCTTCTCCCCTCACTTCGATGACGAATCCATTGGCTGCGGCGGCGCGATTGCCCGTCACGTGGCCGAGGGCGGCTACGCGGCGGTCGTCTTCATGACACGCGGCGACACCGGCAACACCACCCCGGGCAAGGAAACCACGCCTGAAGAGAATGAACAAATCCGCAAGCGCGAAGCAGACGAAGCTCTGAAAATCCTCGGGGTGCAGGCCCGCGATTACCTCGACCTGCCGGACGGCTTCCTGCAATGGACTCCCGAAGCCGTCAAAAAAGCCGCTGCCATGATCCGCAAACACCGTCCGCACATCGTTTACGCCCCGCACGCTTTGGACGTTCATAATGACCACAAAGCCACCTGGCAAATCGTTTTCGACGCCATTCCACGCGCCGCCTGGAGCGCCTTCCCCGAACTGGGTCAATCCTGGTATTACCGTGAGATAGAACTGCGCGGCTACGAGGTGTACTCACCCATCGTCCTGCCGGATCTCTATATTGACATCAGCGACCACATCCAGACCAAATCGCAGGCCATTCTTCAATACCACAGCCAGGCCAGGGAGATATACAACGACGCCGCACTTGGCCTGAATCGCTTTCGAGGTGCAATGGGCGCAGGCACGCAATATGCCGAAGCCTTTGTCCGCCAAAGGATCGAGACCGTATGAACGGCAATTTGCAGACCACAGGAGGTGCAACCTGGAGATAACATCCATGTCCATCCATTTCAATCCCGGTTTCTAATTTCACACAAGGAGAGAACGAAATGTCACACAAGCTATCCCGACGCGATTTCCTGAAAGCCCTGGGCATGGGCGCCGGCGCCACTGCGCTGGCCGCGTGCGCCCCGGCCGCGACTGAAACCACCGTCCCACCCACGGCGACCAAACCGCCCGTCCCCACCGAGGCCCCCACCCAGGCTCCCACCGAAGCCCCCGTTGCCCAGCCGCTTTTCGGGCATGAATTTGCCAAGAACAAGGAACAGTGGGCGCGCCTGCCCGGCGATCACCAATTTGGCAGCATGGTCTCCCAGGCCGACTGGTACAAGATGCTCGGCGACGCCCCCAAGGAAGCGCTGGAACTGGCCCTCTTCAAGGGCGGCTTCGGCGACGGGTGGGGCGAGATCTTCACCCAGTTGATGGAGAAGGAACACCCCGGCGTCAAACTCAACCTGACCTTCGACCCGACCATCTGGGACAAGGTGCAGCCCAAACTGATTGCGGGCGAAGTGCCCGAGTTCATGTTCTACGCCATCGGCTCCTGGGGCGGCGACTGGAAGAAGGGCGTGGAAGAGCACCTGGTCATGCCCGGTGACTTCCTGCTCGACCTGGAAGCCTATGGTTCCTGGAAAGGCCAGCGCGTGGGCGACCTGTTCAATACCGGCGTATTGGCCGAAGCCAACCAGGGTCTCACCGACCACCAATGGTCCTTCCCGCAGACCTCCTTCACCTACGGCATCTTCTACAACGTCGACCTGTTCGAGCAGAACGGCTGGCCCGCTCCCGACACGCTCAGTTGGGAAGACTTCATGAAGCTGCACGAAGAGATCGCCAAGGTGCTGCCCCCGTGGGCCTACGCCGGCCTGTACAACTACGAAGGCTGGCTGACCACCGGCCTGCTGTACAAGACCCTCGGCGACAAAGCCTGGATGGACTGCCACAACCTGGTCCCTGGCGCGTTCCTGAACGAGAAACTCATCTGGGCCGCCGAACAGCACCAGCAGATCATCCAAAACGGCTGGAGCATTCCCGGCTCGGACGCCATGGATCACACCTCCTCCCAGCAGTTGTTCGTGGACGGCAAGGCCGCCATGATCCCCAACGGCTCCTGGCTGGCAAGCGAACAGGCCTCCACCACCCCGGCCGGCTTCCGCATGAAGTTTGCGGGCGTGCCCAAACCCAAGGATGGCCTCGGCGACAACAACGCCGTCCAGGGCCAGCTCGGCGGCGCGGACATGCAGATCGGCAACGCCATGAATCCCCTGTGGGGCATGGAACTGATGCGCCTGTTCTACTCGCCTGAAATGGCTGAATTCTGGGGCAGCAAGGTCGGTTCCCCACTCCCGCTCAAGGATGCCGCCTCCGGCAAGGTCACGGAATACTCCGCCTCCATCACCGAAGCGGTCAAGAAGGCCAACGGCAAGATCATCCACATGTACTTCACCAGCTATCCGTTGGTGGACAAGGCCTACAGCGAGAACTACGCCGACATGGTTCACGGCAATATGTCCGCCCAGGAATTCTTCGAAGGCGTCGAGCGCGCCGCGGAAGAGACCCGCAACGATTCCAGCATCCAGAAGACGGAATACAAGACCATCTAGTATTTTCGTCTGCGGCAGGAAGGGGAGGTTCAGTCCCCTCCCTGCCTGAATGGATGTGTTCTTCGCAGAGGAAGCCCCGCAGGTTGCAAGGTTCAGGCTTGCGGGGCTTTCCCTCCAAACTCATCCAGTCAAATTGTACCTTCATTCCGCAGGAGATGAACATGCGTAAACGCGAACAACGGCAATTGATTCTGACCTTCCTGTTGCCCGGCCTCATCCTTTATACCGTCTTCAACGTTTACCCCTCCCTGCGCGGGATTCTGATCAGTTTCTACGATTGGTCCGGGCTTTCGGGCAATATGACCTTCGTCGGCTTCGAAAACTTTGCCACCCTCTGGCGGGAATTCACCGACCCGGACGATTTCTACAACATCCGCCTGTACCTGTCCCATAACCTGTTCCTGATCTTCTTCGGCTTTGTCACCACCTTCCTGGGACTGATCGCCGCCGCTGTCATCAACGAAAAACCCTGGGGATATCAATTCTTCCGCGTCACCTTCTTCTTTCCCAATGTGCTGGCCATTCCCGCCACCGCCATGCTGTGGAGCATGGTGCTCAACCCCGCCTTCGGCCTGGTCAATAACTTCCTGCGCTCCGTTGGGCTGGACGCCTGGGCGCTCCCCTGGCTCAGCCTGCAACACCAATGGCCGCTCTTTAAAATTGGATTGTATTCCGTCGGCTTCATCGTGATCTGGGGCGGGGTGGGCTGGTTCATGCTCCTGTTCCTGGCCGCCATCCAAAACATCCCGCGCGAGCTCGTCGAAGCCGCCCTGCTGGATGGCGCGACCAAGGTGCAGGTCTTCTTCAGAATCACCATCCCGCTCATCTGGGAGACCATCCGCACCGTGATGGTGTACAACATCATCGGCGCGTTGAGCGGATTTGCCTTGAACTATGTGTTGTTCGAGCGCATCTCGCAAAAACACGCTGACTTGATCATGAACTATTTCTACTGGCAATCCTTCAAAGCCCACAACTGGGGCTACGCCGCCGCCCTCGTGGTGGTCATTTTTGTGGTGACGATGATCTTCACCCTCGTCTCCTACAAAGCCCTGTATCGCGAAAACCTGCAATACTAACCGGAGCCGACGATGTCCAAATCCTCTCACCCTCATTCGGTACAGGAAGGCGCGATGCGTCTCGCCGGTCAAACGGGCTGGTTCGCCGCCCAACTCATGTTGTGGGTCTTCATGGCGCTGGTGGTTTTCCCCATGCTGTGGACGATCTTCGCCTCCTTCAAGACCAGCCCCGAAATCTTCAACGATCCCTGGGGCATCCCTGATGTTTTTCAATTCCAAAACTACCTCACCGCCTGGACAAAGATGAACGCAGGGACGTACATCCTCAACAGCGTCATCGTCAGCGCGGGCAGCCTGCTCCTCATCATGGGACTGGGCAGCATGATCGCCTACGTGCTGGCGCGCTACGATTTTCGCGGCAATCGCATCTTCTTTTTCTTCTTCGTTGGCGGGATGATGATCCCTGCGTACCTGGCCTTCATCCCTGCCTGGTTCCTGCATCGCTCCCTCGGCCTGATCGATTCCTACTGGTCGCTCATCATCCAATACACCGCCTTCAACCTGCCCTTTACCGTCTTCATGCTCCAGTCCTTCTTCAAGACCCTGCCCAAGGAACTCGAAGAAGCCGCCCTCGTGGATGGCGCTTCGCTCTTCACGGTCTTCTTTAAGATCATGCTGCCCCTCTCCAAGAGCGGACTGCTGACCGTCTCGGTTTTCAACTTCCTCGGCGTGTGGAACGAGTTCACCTGGGCGCTCATCACCATCTCCGATGAAAAGATCAAGACCCTGCCGCTCGGCGCGGTCAACATCATGCAGCAGGCCAAATACGCCACCGACTGGGGCGCGATGTTCGCGGGCTTCGTCATCATCCTCATCCCGACCTTCGTTGTGTACATCCTTTTCCAAAGCAAACTCACGGAAGGCATCACCGTCGGAGCCTTGAAATAGACATGCCCGACTTTGCTCCCGAAGCCTGTCACTATCCCCTGAGCGTGGACGCTCCCCGCCGCCTGCGCTTCGACCCCGCAGCGGACTTGCGTGCCTGGCGGCAGGAAGCCTATGCCACGCTGACGAAACTGCTCGGGGTCATGCCCGCCCGCGTCCCCGTGAATGTGCGCGTAGAATGGGAAGCCGAAACCGACCTGTTCCACGAAACCCGCTTCCTCTACACTGCCGAAGCCAACGTGGATGTCCCTGCCCATTTGTTGGTTCCGCGCCAGGGCCATGCTCCGTACCCCGTCATCCTCTGCCTGCAAGGACACACCAGCGGAATGCACATCTCGCTTGGACGTCCCCAATCCGCCCTTGACGAAGAAAGCCTGACCGGCGACCGCGACTACGCCATCCAGGCCGTCAAACAGGGATTTGCCGCGCTGGTCATCGAGCAGCGCGCCTTTGGTGAACGCGCCGACTCTCGCCCCGAAGAATATCATCACGGCGTGGATCGTCCCTGCTTCCATGCCACGCTGGCGGCTTTGCTGCTGGGGCGCACGTTATTGGGCGAGCGCGTCTGGGACGTTGCGCGCGGCATCGACGCGCTCGAACATTTCCCCAACCTCGACCTGACGCGCATCGCCACCCTCGGCGACTCGACCGGCGGCACGATTGCCTTCTACTCCGCCTGTTACGATGAACGCATCACCGCCACGATGCCAACCGCCTACATCTGCACCTTCCGTGATACGCTCGCCATCCACGACCACTGCGAAGACCACTACCTGCCCGGCCTGCTGAACGAATTCGAACTCTCCGACCTGGCCGGCCTGATCGCCCCGCGCCCGCTGATTGCGGTTCACGGACGCTACGACATCGCCTTCCCCTACAGCGGCACGCTCGAAGCCTTTGCCGAAATCGAAAAAATCTACGCCGCCTTCGGCGCGCCCGACCAATGCCGCCTCGTCACCGGCGAAGGCGTCCACCGCTTCTTTGCCGACCTCGCCTGGCCTGTCTTCCGCGAAGTGACAGGCTGGTAAACCAATCCCTAATTACCATTTACCATTTACCAAGTCCCAGGAGTCCCCATGACCAAACTTGTATTGATCGGCGCCGGCAGTTACGCCTTCGGCACCGCCACTTTCCGTGACCTGATGGCCTGGCGCGAACAACTGCGCGGCAGTACCATTGTCCTCGTGGATTTGAATCAGGAATATCTCGACCTGATGACCAATTTCTTCCACAAACTCAATGACATGACGGGCAAGCCGTACATCATCGAGACTACCACCGACCACAAACAAGCCCTGCCTGGTGCGGACTTCGTTTTCATCTCCATCGCTGTCAACCGCAACGAACGCTGGCGGCTGGATTGGAACGTGCCATTCAAGCATGGCGTCAAGCACGTGCTCGGCGAGAACGGCGGCCCGGGCGGCCTTTTCCACGCCATGCGCAACATCCCCATCGTGTTGGACATCGTCCACGATGTCGAAGCCATCTGTCCCGACGCGTGGGTCATCAATTTCACCAACCCCGAAGGCCGCATCTGCCAGGCCATCAACCGCTACAGCCAGGTCAAGTTCGTCGGCTTGTGCCACGGCATCGACTCGCTGCGCCGCGTGGCAGGCTACGCCCTCGACATCCCCTCCGAAAAAGTGGATGTCAAAGCCTGCGGCCTCAATCATTTCAGTTGGGTGCGCGACCTGCGCCATCTCGACACGGGCGAAGACCTGTATCCCGCCTTCCGCAAAGCCGTCCACGAGAAACAGGCCTACATCGAAGAGCAGATGGATCACACCATGAAGTTGAGCGTGTACCTGATGGACACCTACGGCCTGTATCCGCTGCCCTCAGACAACCACGTCGGCGAGTACGTCTCGTATGCCTGGGAATTGGCGGGCATGGAAGGCCATCCCTTCGAGCGCGTCGACCGCGAGTCGGACGAGTTCCGCGCCGACATCCGCCTGTGGACGAGCGGCGAAAAGCCCATGCCCGAGTGGATGTTCCAGCCATCGGGCGAGCGCGCCGTTGCCATCGTGGACGGGATGATTCACAACACGCACCAGTACGAGATTTCGGTCAACGTGGCGAATCACGGCTACATCCCCAACCTGCCCGATGGCGCGATTGTCGAAATCCCCGCCACCGTGGACGCGACAGGCGTTCACGGCGTCAGCCTCGACCCGCTGCCCGAACCGATTGCCGCCATGTGCCGCACCCAGGTTGCTGTCATCGACCGTGTTGTCGAAGCGGGCGTCCACGGCGACAAAAACATCGCCCTGCAAGCCCTGCTGCTCGACCCCGTGATTTCCTCCGCCAGCCAGGCGCAAGCCATCCTGGATGAACTCCTCGAAGCCCACAAGGATTTCCTGCCGCAGTTCAAATAGTAATTGGGGATTGGTAACTGGTAATTACCAATCCCCAATTACCAATTACCATTTACCCATGCTCACCCTCCGCCTCCAATTCAGCCCGCTGCAAGACCCCGCCGACATCACCGCGCAGTTGATGGAACTGATCGATTCCGCGCCTGTGGATGAAGTCATGTTCTTTTATTTCGGCGAAGAGCAGAACAACGGACACGAACCGTTGGAGCGGATTCAACAGTGGATTGACGCTTCCCGCCCCTACCGTGACGCGCTCAAAGCGCGCGGAATCGCCGTCAGCCTGAACCCCTGGCACACCCTCCTGCACAGCGACTCGGGGCGCAGGCTCAAGGACGGGCAAAACTGGCAAACGATGGTGGACGCGGACGGGTGTGAAGCCCGCGCCGTCGTTTGCCCATTGGACGAGAACTGGCAGGCATATTACCTTGAAACGCTAAAGCTGTATGCCCGTGAAGATTTCCGCGTCGTCTGGATTGACGACGACATCCGCTACCACAACCACGCGCCGCTGAAATGGGGCGGATGTTTCTGCCCGCAGCACGTCGCCGAGTTCAACCGCCGCGCAGGGACGAATGCCAGCCGCGCAGAAATTGTCCGCGCCTGCTTGTCGGCAGGCGAACCGCATCCCTGGCGCGGACTGTGGCTGGACATGTGGCAGGACACGCAACTCGAATTTCTCGAAAAGTGCCGCGTCACGCTCGCAGCGGGCGGCGCGAAAATGGGACTGATGTCCAGCCTGATGGAAGCCCACTCCGCCGAAGGGCGGCGCTGGGGCGATTGGTGGAAAAC
>JBMOMS010000139.1:0-12262 GCA_049324895.1 Chloroflexota bacterium | reverse complement strand
TCATTCCATCCTGCGCTGGCTGATCGTGATCGCGGCCTTTGCGGCGATCCTCAAGTTCGGCATCGGCGCATTCCGCGGCGGCGCGTTCAAGCCCGTGGATCGCGGCTTGTCTTCCGGTTTTAGCGGGCTGATCGATTTACAGGTATTGCTCGGCCTGATCTATTTCCTCTGGGATGGGATCGTCACTTCGGCCTGGCCCGGCTATCGCTTCGAACACCTGACCGTGATGCTGGTGGCCGCGGCGGTGAGTCACCTGCCCGCCCGTTGGAAGACGGCCAGCGACAAAATGCGCTTCCGCAATGCGCTCTTTGCGGTGTTGTTCGCGCTGTTCTTCGTGTACGTGGGCGTTGCGCGACTGCCCGGCGGCTGGGCGCGTTAGCCCGTGACGGTTCGACACCATGCCAAAACGCCTTTCCATTTGGAAGGGCGTTCTTCTTTAAATCGTCACGGTCAGCGGAGCGCTTTCAGTTACGGTGATCGTCGCGCCGTTCGGGAAGGTCAGGATGGTTTCATCCAGGCCGCGCAGGACCGTCAGGCCGCGGTATTGGATGGAGACCGGCCACGGGAAGGGATTGCGTCCTGCCAGATGCACACAGGTGGCGGACTGAATTCTGACTCCCAGGGCTTGCAGGAACAGGCCCAGCGGAGCCAGGCCGTGGAGCGCGTTGCGTTCGCCGATGCCCGCGCCCGTCTCGGCGTGATAGCATTGGGAGAAGGCGCGCATTTGCTTGAGGTTATGAATGACGGCGTTCATCAGATGGACGGTCAGGCGGGCGGCCTCTTCGCGGAAGGAATAGGCCAACAGGCCTTCGCCGGCCCATTGATTCCAGGGCAGGTGGACGCTCATGCCGACGGTCTCCGCTTCGGGCGTGGGCAGGACAGGCAGGGCGGGCAGCCCAAAGGGACGGTCGAAGCGGTCCGCCGCAAGGATGGTGCGGCCGATCAAGGCCTGGGCGTGCTGCGGATCCGACATCCCCGCCCACAACGGCAGCAGCAGGGTGTGGTCTTCGCCGGTCAGGTCGACCGTGCGAACGATGACCTTGTCCCTGGCATCCAGCCCGCGCACCTTGATGCGTCCCACACGGGTATAGACCTTGCGGCTGGTGGCGGTCAATCCGCCGCTCAGCCATTGGAACTGGCCGCCCTCGATGATCTCCGGCTCACCCTTGATGGCGTATTCGCCGATCTCCACTTCGGGGCGCTTCGAGGTATGACTCTTGGTCTGGATTTCGATTTGCAGGCGGACGGGATGCTCGAACTCGGCCTTGGGGCGGAAGGAGGCCGCACCGCCCTTGCCGCTCACCACTTCGCGCCCGGGCAGGGACAGGCCGGTCTCGTAATCTGTGTAGCGGTACAGGGCCGCACCGGCGTTCCAACCAGCTTCGACGGTGGCGTGCAAAGCCCTGGCCTGCAGGTCGAGCAGGTGGAAGTCGTCGGTCGCATCGAGCAGTTTTGCCATGCGGATCAGGCAGCGCGCCTCGCGATGGAGCATGGCGCACAGGGCCGGATTGTGGACGGTGGCAATATCCACGCCCTGCGACCAGGGATGCCAGACGTCGAAGAGCGGGTTGTCCTCGAAGCCGGTCTGCAGCAGGTGCGTCCATTCGGGGATGCCGTCCCGCCGCAGGTCATGCGCGGGGGAGAACCAGGACCAGAAGAACTTTTGCAATTTCGGGAAAACGCGCTTCAGGAAGGCCTCGTCCGGGGACTGTTGGTGCAGGCCCCAGGCCAGGGAGGCCAGCACGGGAGCGGCCAGTAATTTTCCGCGTTGTCCGCCGGCCCCGGGCTTGTTGTCGACCTCGCCGTTTTCGCCCTGGGTGGACAGGAAGTTGAGCAGGAAGTCCCGCCCGGCCTGCGGCGCGCCCGGCAGCAGACTGGACAGGTAGAGCGCATCGAGCGGAGCCTGTCCGCTCCAGGCGGGCGGGTAGTCGGCGCCGTCGCCCTTGCGGGAAAAACCGTGATCGGGCTGGCGCGCCGAGACGAAGGTGGTGCGGGGCAATTTATCGCCGCCGCTCATGAGCAGGCCAAAGGCAGCGGTCTGGGTAAAGGCCAGGACGGCGTCCCAATCCGGGTCGCCGGTGCGGATTTCGTAGACGCTGGAGGCGTGCAGCAGTTCGATGCGGGCGCGCTCGGCCTCCCAGGGGCGGGCGGCAATGCGGCGCGCCAGCTCGAAGGATTGGGGCAGTTCCCCCTCGGCGGCTTGCGCAAAGGTGAACTGGCGTGTCGCCCCGGGGCCCATCTCCAGGTCCAGGGCCAGGGAGGGGTGCGGACCCGGCCCGGGCTTGGGTCCGCCGGTCATGAAGAGCACCGGAAACAGTCCGCCTGTCCCGCCGGCCAGCACGTTGACCATCTGCTGCTGGATTGGCATCAGGTTCTGCCCGTCGAGGTGGGCCAGGGCGGCGCACACTTCCAGGCGCAGCGCGCGGGTGGCCGTGCTGCGGTTGACCAGGGTCAGGCGCCCGGCCAGGGCGTGCGATTCGGGCACCCAGTATTCGGCGGAGACTTCCAGGTTTTCGAAGGGGGAGAATTCGAGCCGGAGAAAATTCGGGTAAAAGCGTTTCAGGCGCGGCTCCACGGCAAACTCGGCCGGGTCGATCACGGCGCGCCCGTTTTCGGTGAAACGCGGAAACAGGCGCATCGAGCGCGCGCGCAGGCCATAGGTGGTGCGCAGCGCCAGGGCAACGGGTTCACCGCCGCCGGGTTCTACTTCCCAGATGTGGTCGTTGAGATAGTCGGGGGCGGTCAGGCGCGAATCCGCCGCCAGGGTAAGGAAGAGAGGATCGCCAACCTGCAGGGACCAGTCACGCATACGTCTATTGTACGGCAGATGGGCGGATGGTCAAAGGGTATAATTTGGACACCATCCAGAAAAAAAATCGAAGTGCGGACTTCATTCCGCGCAGGCAGAAGCCTGCATTCCAGAAATCATGAGGAGAAGAAGAGTATGGCAGGTTTGTATTTCGAGGAGTTTACCGTCGGCCAGAGGATCGTCACCGTGGGCCGCACCATCGCCGAGAGCGACATTTTCACCTTCGCCGGGCTTTCGGGCGATTTCAATCAGATCCATACCGATGCCGAGTTTGCCAAAACCACCCCGTTCGGCCAGCGCGTGGCGCACGGCCTGTTGGGTGTGGCCATCACCTCCGGGCTGGCCATGCGCACGGGCGTGCTCGAAGGCACGGTAATCGCCTTCCGCGAGATCAGCGAGTGGAAGTTCAGCAAGCCGGTCTTCATCGGCGACACCATTCACGCCGACATGACCGTCACCGAGACCAAGTCCCTGCCGCGCCTGGGCGGCGGTTCCGTCACCATCGTGTTCGATGTGCAGAACCAGAAGAACGAAACCGTCATGAAGGGAACCTGGGTGGTGCTGGTAGCGTCAAAACCAAAGTGAAACCATGACCACATCCGATTCCGAAGACGCCCGCGCCCGTTTACGCCGCCTGCTGCGCTCCGAAGAGGAGACGCTGCCCGAATTGCCGACCGGCTTCGAGTCAGCCGCTCCCGAGCCTGAACCCGTCTCCCCGCCCGAGCCGGCCAGCACGCTGGCCGTGCCGCCCGGGGAAGAGGCGGCGGGTCCCGCTCACACGCCCACGCCCGTTCCGCCGGGCGGGATGCCCTCCGCCACATTGTTGTCGCGCCCGGCCCTGGACCAGGACAACATGCCCCTGCCCAGGCGCGTGGACCAGATCGACATGGCCGGCACGCGCGTCTCCCGCGCCGCGTATGAGATGCCCGGCACGGGGGGACGGCGCGCGGCGCAAACGCGCAGCGTCCCGCCGCCGCAAGCCGCCCCGCCGGCGGCCAAGCCTCCCGTCGGATTCGCCCTGGGAAATTTCAACTGGAGAGGCAGCATGGGATGCTTTGTGCGCGGCCTGATCGTGTCCGTTTTTCTGGTCGTCATCGTCGGCCTGTGCCTGGGGTCGGTGGCGGTCTTCGAATATTATTCCATTGCGCGCACCCTGCCCGACGTGGACGGTTTGAAGGACCGCGCCTCGCAGTTCGAGACCACGCGCATCCTCGACCGCAACGGCAACCTGTTGTACGAGATCCTCGATCCAAGCGCGGGACGCCGCAACTACATTCCGCTCAGCCGCATTTCGCCCAACCTGGTGGCGGCCACCATCGCCACCGAGGACAAGGATTTCTATAACCATCCCGGTTTCGATTTCTGGGCCATCGTGCGCGCCCTGTGGCAGAACTACGTTACGGGCGGACAGGGAGGCGGCGCCTCGACCATCACCCAACAGTTGGCGCGCGCCCTGCTGCTCTCGCCCGAGGAACGCACGGAGCGCACGGTCACACGCAAGGCGCGCGAGATCATCCTGGCGGCCGAGATCACCCGCCGCTATTCCAAGGATGAAATCCTCGAGCTGTACCTGAACGAAATCTATTACGGCAACCTGGCCTACGGCATCGAAGCCGCCGCGGAGACCTACTTTGGCAAGACCGCCGACCAGTTGACCCTGGCCGAAGCCTCCTTCCTGGCCGGGCTGCCGCAGTCCCCGTCGGTGTACGATATTTACACCAATCCCGAGAGCACGCTTGGGCGGCACCAGCAGGTGCTGGTGTTGATGTATGAAGACAGCCAGGAGAAGGGCTGCATCCCCGTCAGCAACAGTCCGTCGCCGGTTTGCGTGGATGCGGTGGCCGTGACCATCGCGTTGGACACGATCAAGAATTACGCCTTCCCCTCGCCGAATATCGACACGCGTTACCCGCACTGGGTCAATTACGTGCGCTCCCTGCTCGAAGCACAGTATGACGCGCAGACCATCTACCGCTCGGGTTTCACCATCCACACCTCGCTCGACCCCGTCTTGCAGGACGAGGCCCAGCGCCTGGTGACCGAGCAGGTCGCGGCCCTGGTGGACAAGAACGCCCGCAACGGCGCGCTGGTGGCCCTCCGCCCCTCGACCGGCGAAATCCTGGCCATGGTCGGCTCGCCCGATTTCTACAACGACGCCATCTCCGGCCAGGTCAACATGGCCGTCAGTCCCACGCGCCAGCCCGGTTCCTCGATCAAGCCAATCACCTACCTGGCCGCCTTCGAAAAGGGCTGGACTCCCTCCACCCTGATCTGGGACGTGCCCACCGAGTTCCCGCCTTCGGGCGATCCCAACGATACCCGCCCGCCCTACATCCCGGTCAACTACGATGGGCAGTCGCACGGAGCCGTCACGGTGCGCGTGGCGCTGGCCAATTCGTTCAACATCCCGGCCGTCAAGGCCCTGGACTTCATCGGCATCTACGGACAGGGCGGCATGATCGAGATGACCCAACGCCTCGGCATCACCTCGCTGACCCGCGAAGATTACGGCCTGGCCCTGACCCTGGGCGGCGGCGACGTGTCGCTGCTGGAAATGACGGGCGCCTTCTCCGTCTTTGCCAACGGCGGAAAACGCGTCCCGCCGGTGGCGATCCTCAAGATCACCGATTACGCCGGCAACCCGGTCTTTGAATACAAGCCCGAGCCGGGCGAGCAGGTTGTTCGCGCCGAACACGCCTACCTGATCTCCTCGATCCTTTCGGACAACGAAGCGCGCTCGTGGATGTTCGGGCGCAACTCCATGCTCAGCCTGCCCTTCCCCGCCGCCGCCAAGACCGGCACCACCAACGACTTCCGCGACAACTGGACGATGGGCTACACTCCCGACCTGGTGACCGGTGTGTGGATTGGCAACGCCGATTACACGCCCATGGTCAACACCACCGGCCTGAGCGGCGCGGCCCCGATCTGGTCGCAGTTCATGACCTTTGCCGTGCCCTACGTCACCAACAACACCCCCACGCCCTTTATCCGCCCATCCGGCGTGGTCGATTACGTGGTCTGTTCGCTCTCGGGAACGCAGCCGTCCAATTCGTGCAAACAACAATATAGTGAAGTCTTCGCCGCCGACCAGCCCCCGCTGCCGGCCGGACAGGACCTGCTGCGCCGCATCGACCTGGACCTGTGGACCCTGCTGGAAGCCTCGGAAGCCTGCAAGGACTTCACCGAGAGCGAAAATGCGCTCAACGTGAGCGACCCGTGGGCGCGCCGCTGGCTGGACGGCGGCGAGGGCCGCGACTGGCTGGAGAATCACGGCCTGCCGCGCAACCCCTTCTACGCGCCCGAGCGCGAGTGCCGCGCCGACGACCCGCATCCCAAACTCGAACTGGACCTGAAGGACGGCGAACTGGTCGATTCGACCAGCCTGGATATCCGCGGCACGGCCAACGCCACGGGCTACTTCAGGGGCTGGCGGCTGGAGGTCGGCCAGGGCGCCGATCCCAGCCATTGGATCCTGGTGGCCGGCAGCGAGAACCCGGTCGAAAACGGCCTGCTGCACCGTCTCGAAATCTCCGACCAATGGAACGGGGTCGTCAGCGTGCGCCTGACTGTGGTCGGGAAATATGGCGAGGTGTCGAAATCGGTGCGGCTGAATGTCAACCTGCCGACGCCCACCGTCCCGCCGACCCTGACGCCCGAGCCGACGCCCACCCTGCCGCCGACGGATACACCCCCGCCGCCCACCGATGTCCCCCCACCGACGGACGTCCCGCCCCCCACACCGATCGATGACACGCCCACCCCGCCGACGGTGGAACCTCCGCCCAGCGAAACGCCCACGCCGGTCGAAATTCCCCTGGGGAGCTGACCATGCGCTTCGAAGACCTGACCTGGATGGACATGGAACGCTACCTCGCAGGGGATGACCGCCTGATGCTGGTGCTCGGTGCAACGGAACAGCACGCCACCCTCAGCCTGCTCACCGACGTGAAGATTCCCCTGGCCCTGGCCGACGCCGCCTCGCAGCAGACGGGGATACCCGTCGCGCCGCCGCTGAATTTTGGCGCCTCGCCCTACTTCCTGGCCTACCCGGGCACGCTCAGCCTGCGCGTGAATACACTCAACGCCGTGGTCGAAGACCTGGTGCGCTCGGCGGCGGGATACGGCTTTCGGCGCATCCTGCTGCTCAACGGCCACGGCGGCAACGCCCCCGCCCGTCATCATCTCAATGATGTAATCAACCAACTCCCCGGCCTGCGCCTGAACTGGTACGACTGGTGGACCTCCCATTCCATCGAAGCGGTGGCGGAGAAACACAACCTCAAGCCGGCCCACGCCAACTGGCTGGAAGCCTTCCCGTTCACCCTTATCGAAGAGCCGCCTGCCGAGCCAAAGGTGCCGCCCCACGTCCCCAGCCCGATCATGGATGCAAGCACCGCCCGCGAGGTCTACGGCGACGGGTCCTTCGGCGGCCCTTACCGGGCCAGCGACGAAATCATGCGCGAACTCTTCGCCGCCGCGCTGGAGGATATTTTGATGCTGTTGAAGTTTGGAGAATAGCGCAGGATGTCTGATTGCGCATCGTAAACTAACCCACTATCCGGTTTCACATGACGGTTGCCCGCAAGGCAGCCGTCATTTTTTATAATAGACCAATACCTTCGCCAAAATTTAACAGACCTAATTTCGTGGGGCGGATTGGCAATCCGCCTACCATATCTGGCGATCGCAGCAAGTTTCTGGCTATATCTGGCATTGCGGGATGCCATCCCGCACCACAATTTGTAACTTTTTCAAAATTGGCGAAGGTATTGAATAGACCTCATACGAAAGTCCCAGAGCGCTAACCACGGAGGCACTGAGGCACAGAGTTTTTAATTGGTTTTCTACCCTTTCGGGCACGCGTCAGTGTTTCCGTGTCTCCGTGGTTCAAAAGGTTTTTCACACGTTTCTCTTGTCACTTATGTAAGAGGTCTAATACCCCAGTGCGGTTACGAAGCGACTGTGTCGCGTCTGCACATCGATCACGGTTAGATGCTCTGACACGCTGAGGGTATGCGTGGCAATGATGTCCGAGCCTTGCGGCGGGACAAGAGTCTCCACGGTTCTTTCTTCATATTCATCCACGGTCAATTTGTCCACGCGGTTGAGGCGCAGGCTGTGCCCGTAACGCAGCATCGAATCCTGCGAAGGACGGAATAACTGCCCGCCGCGGCGAAAGGGACGTCCCGCCGGGCGGGCCGAGCGCACATCCGCCACCACAGGGTTGAGCGGATGCGGAGTCCAGGTTGCGGAGAGCGGGCTGTCGGCGTAAAACAGGTGCAGCGAGTCCCAAGTGGAATTGCCCATGTCTTCGGCCAGGTTGGTGAACAGCCACCAGCGGCCCTCATGTTCGAGCAGGGTTGCATCCAGGGCGGCGACATCATGCAGGAGGGTTTTCTCGTAGGTCCACTGATCGGGGAAATGCGTGCAGCGGTACAGTTCCAAGTTGCGGTTGGCGCTCATCTCGGGCAGCAGGTACCACGCGCCTTGATATTCAAAAACAAATGGATAGGAAAGATGATGCGGCTTTTCCAACACGCGCGTGTTGGCCGCCACCCCGCCGGCCTCGTCCAGGGTCAGGCAGTTGATTGCGCCGCGCCTCTCGGAAAAGAGCAATTCTTCAACGAAGATATACGCCTTGCCATCCCGTTCGATCACACAGGGATCAGCCCACAGACGGTCGGGCGGCGGGACGAGGGGCGAGAAGCCCTCCCAGCGCAGGGGCGCATTTCCGCCGCGGCGCGCCAGCATCAATCTCCACTGCTCGGAGGTGAAGCGCTTGCGCCAGGCCTTGCGCAGGGTGTAATGCGCCTGCCGTGGAACCAGTCTGGCCAGGTGCAGCAGGTTGGGTGATCGGGCCGGGACGGCGGGTGCGGCCGGCGGGGCCGCGGCAAAAAAATCCGCTTCGCCGCGATGCAGCAGGAGGCCCAGCGCGCGCGGCAGCATGGAGGCGGCGCGCCACAACAGGCGCATCTGGTTGCGTGTGATGGATTGCGGGTCGGTGGCCAGCACGGCCTGCGCCGCGATCTGCGAAGCGCCGCCGCGGGTCACTTCCACCTGGCAGGTCGTCAGGCGTTCGCCAAAGGTCAACTCGCGCCAGCCGACCGGCGCGCCGATCACGATGCGCGCCCGTCCATCGCGGGCGGTCCACATACCCAGGCGGGCCAGGGCGGGCAGTTCGGGCGGCGATTCGGTCAAAGCCAGGTTGATGAGCAGGTCCAGCCGCAGAGATTCCAGGTGGACTCGCGCATCGCCGCGCAGGAGGGGCAGGTCGGCGGGCAGGCGGGTCGGCTCCCACGGGCTGGGGTTGGGATGGAAGAAGCGGCGGTCGATGCGGGAGAACAGGCGGAAGAGGCCGCCGGGAGCGGATTCCTGCCCGAGCAGCAGGGCGCAGACCCCCTCGACGTTGAGCTGGCTGCGGGTATTCTCGATCAGTCTCGCCGCCCAGGCGGGGACGGTTTCGGCGGGCAGAATGAATCCGACGCGCAGGGGGGTCATGACAGGATCTTCCCGAAGGGCGTCTCGCCGTGGGTGAGAACGTAGAAGCCGCGCGGGGTCCCGTCCCGCTGATCGAAGACGTAGTCGGTGACAAGATAGCCGGCGGCGAAGGCGGTCTCGAACAGCTCGCGCGAGAAGAAGCGCCAGTCACGCGCCAGGGCAAAATCCGCCTCTTTGAGGGACGGGAAATCGCCGGGGATTTCGGCCAGCAGCAGGTGTTCCCCAAAGGGCGGCAGGTGCTCGGGCGGACGGGACCAGGCCGAAGGTCCAGAGTGAACGGGGTAGAGCGGGTGCAGCCCGGCTTCGGCGAGTCCCTCCAGGGTGAGGGATGGGCGGGCGCGTTGGCTGAGTCGCCTTTCCACGCGGCGGGTGTTGATCCACCAATCCACCTGGAAGCGGTCGGAGGGCAGCCCCACGTTTAGTCCATCGCGCATGTCGCCGTATTCCGAGCGGCGGTAGGTGTTGCAGACCGCGCCCAGGCGGGCGATGTTGAGGAAGGCGTTGCGGCTGAGGAGCGGGTCATAGGTCCAGGTGCTGTGGTCGAGACCCTGGCGGCGCACCATTTGCCATTGGGCGCGTTTGAGGGCAAAGCCCAGGCCGCCGTCGCGGTAGCCCGGGTGAATGCCCATCATGTGCGAGCAGTGTTTGGCGCGCGGTCCGTCGGGCGTGGTTTCGAGGCCCGCGAAGCCAAAGACGAAGCCGACCATTTGTCCTTCGAGAAAGGCCCCCAGCACCAGGCCGCCGTTGTGGACGGCGGTGATCAGCAGATGGGCGGGCACCACGTCGGTTTCGCTGCCGGGCCAGACCAGGCGCTGCAGTTCTTCGACCGCGGTCATTTCTTCGGGGGTTTCGATCAGGCGGATGATGGGGGGCATGGAGTTACGGGTTACGGGTTACGAGTTACGGGTTACGTCCACCTGCTTTGCGACGGCGGGCAAACCATTCCGAGAGGCGCTGCCGCCAGGGTTTGGTCACCAGGTAATCGAGGCGGTAGGTGAAGCGCGCGGGCATCAGCCCGAAGGCGCGCGAGGCGGAATCGGCCGGGCAGGTGCGGCTGACGTACAGGTAGTCGATCCAGAAGGAGGATGCCGGGAAGCGCGGGGCCACGCCTTCGAGGAAGATCGTCAGGGCGCGCAGCAGCAGGGGCGGGATCTCGATCAGCAGGCGCGGGGCGCGGATGGTGGCCATGATGATCTCGACCACCTGGCGCACGGTGAAATATTCGCTGCCGCCCACTTCGTAGACCTGGTTGAGGGTGGCGGGGTTTTCGTAGGTCCACAGCAGGCAGGCAACCAGGTCCTCCACCCAAATGGGCTGGATGCGGGGCACGATGCGCGCTTCGTTGGCGGGCAGGAAGAAGATGCCCGGCGCGGCGCGCAGCATTCGCGCCAGGCCGTTGGTGAAGTGGTCTTCCGGCCCATAAACGATGGCCGAGCGCAGGATGGTGTAGGGAATGCCCGAACGGCGAATGCTTTCCTCGGCGATGCCTTTGGCCTTGAAGACCGGGTAGGCCGAGGCGCGCGCCGCATCCAGGTGGCTTAGGTAGATGAAATGGCGTATGCCAGCGTCCCGCGCGGCCTCCACCAGGTTGCGCGTGCCCTCGATGTCGGTGATGCGCAGGTTGGCGTCACGGCCCTGGGATTCGGCGCCGGCCAGGTGGATGATGGTATCCACGCCATGCAGCGCGGCGCGCAGCCCGCGGATATCGGCCAGGCTGACCACGGCCACTTCCACGGGGACGCCCTTGGGCAGACGTGGGGTGCGCCGCGAGGGACGGATCAACACCCGCGTGGGGTGTCCCGCCTCGAACAGTTGCCGCACCAGCGCGCGCCCGATGAAGCCGGTGGCGCCCGTTACCAAAATCATGGCGGAGATTATAGCAGAGAAGACCGCCTGGCCGTCGCGCGCATGGCCGGCAGGCGGCATGGGAAAAATGGGTGATGATATACACACGGAAGTGTAATGCTTTTGAATATGACATGGTTGTACAATCAATTTGCCAAACTGGAGAAGTATGCCCAGAACTTCCAAAGCCCGCCTCGCACAACCTGGGGATTCCCCGCTCAGAGAGAATAACGCGCCACCAGTTCCTCAAGAGGCTTCCCACCCGGGACTCCCCCCCACCGCTTCCGATTTTTTCGATTCATTCCTGGACCGTCACAGTGCGGTCATGCTGCTGATCGAACCGGAGTCGGGCCAAATATTGCGCGCCAATCGCGCCGCGCAGGATTACTATGGGTACACGGAACAACAATTCCAGCGTTTGACCATCCACCGCATCAACATGCTGGGCAGGGAAGAGATCGAACAGAAGCTGAAGGAGGTAATTGCACATCATCGCAACTACTTCGTCTTCCGTCACCGCCTGGCCAATGGGGATATCCGCGATGTGGAGGTTTTCTCTTCCCCAATTCAACTCGACGGGCGCACCTGCCTGCTCTCGATCATTTCAGATATTGGCGTCTACGTCAGCATGGAGCGGCACGGGCACCAACTGGTGCAGGAGTATCACGCGCTGTTCGAGCGCATCCCGGATGGCGTGTATCGCTCCACACCGCAGGGACGACTGCTGACGGCCAACCCGGCCCTGGTGCGCATGTTGGGATATGCCTCGGTCGAGGAACTCCTGAAAGTCGATATCACCCGGGACCTGTATATGGACAGCGCGGAACGCCAGCAATTCCTGCTGGAACTCGACCAGAAAGAGGAGCCGCTGACTGCCAGCATCCGCCTGCGCCGCAAGGACGGCAGCATCCTGACCGTGCTCGATAATTCCCGCACCGTGCGGGATAAACAGGGGGAGGTGCAATACTACGAAGGCGTGTTGACCGACATTACGGAATTGCTGCAAGTCGAAGAAACCCTGGCCCGCCGCGTCAACGAACTGGAACTGCTCTACGAGCACGGCCTGACCCTTTCGATGACCCTCGAACCGCACCAGGTGGCCCGCCA
>JBMOMS010000138.1:0-12295 GCA_049324895.1 Chloroflexota bacterium | reverse complement strand
GCTGGGCGAAGACTACATCGTCTGGGACAAGGCCGCGGGCATTCGCTTCGTCAACCCCGGGCGCGGGACGGTGCGGGTGCGTTTCCACATCCCGCAATCGCGCGTGGACGAGATCCGCGCGGCGGCGGATCAAAACAGAAAAGTCGAGCCGACCTTCACGGTGGATGTGCTGGATGCGCAGGGAAATGTGGTGGCGCAGGTCGAGAAGCTGCTGTACGTGCGCAGGAAGAGCAAGTCGCAACAGGGATGAGAGAAAACTCTGTATAATCAACGGGAGGTAGTTATGACGAGAAATGTTTCACCTTTCATTCTCTTGCTTGCGCTGGTTTTGGCGGGTTGCCAGACTGCTCTCACACCCGCAAAAACATCCCAGGCTTCGCCAATTCCGTCGCGGCCTTTCCACACCCTCACTTTACCACCGACGCCGCGCCGTACGTTTACACCCCGCCCGTCGAAGACGCCTGTGTTGTCTGCGACGCCTTTTCCAACATTTACGGTTTCTCCAACCAGCACCCTTCAACCTCCACTTGTAGAACATACCTGGCAGCCTGAGACAGCTTTGGGCCTTCTTTTTCACACGCGGGGAGACGGCGGTTCCATTTTTATGGATAGCATCCAACCTTCCTTTGCCTTGTTTGCTGATGGGCGTTTATTCGTTAAGAAATATGATGATTCAACGGGTTATTCACAAATACTCACTAGGCAGCTTAGCCGCCAGGAAATTTGTCAACACTTGAACACCTTGGATCAGGTCGGCTTTTTGGATTATGACCCTGAGACCTATCAATTCGTAGGCGGCCACCCAAGCGTTTCGGGCGGGCCTGGTGTGCAAATTGAAATCAATGCCTGGAAATCACACAGTCATTCCTATTATGAGATGAGCGGCTACTTGAAAGGAACGTTTGACGATGCGTTTGGCCTGGATCCGAATGACCCGACGGGACGCCCAATCATTTTGCCTGCCCTGCGCGATGCCTATTATTTCCTCACTGATTATCCAACTGATCAACTTGAGGTGTATCAGCCTTCCCAGCTTTTGATGCGCGTTGCGGATACACCAGATATAGTTGAATTTTCCAAATGGCCTTTGGGCGAACCCAGCCTGGCTGATTTGCTGGAAAGAAGCACTGCCTCCTCCCCTGAAGAGTGGAATCGTTATATCCTGCTGGATGGCGCCGAGGCGCAAAGAGTATATGATGCAATCGGCAGGTATTCCATCCATCCTGGGTATTTTTATGAAGAGATCGATGGAGTGCGAAAGAACTATTACATTCTGCTCCATCCGCTTCTTCCGTACGAAGCTCCAGAACCAGAAAATTATTATCTCGCCCAAATTCCCGCACCAGGGATCGAGAAGCCAAATTTCACTCTGACCTGTTATCCTTCAGATGGCACCCTGCCCCTTCCAACCCCCTCAAATCCATGAATCAAAATCCTTTGCATCCCATCGGTGTCTTTGACTCAGGCGTGGGCGGATTGTCCGTGCTGCGGGCGATGCGCGCGCAGATGCCCGAGGAGGACGTGATCTATTTCGGCGATCAGGGGCATGTGCCGTATGGGCCGCGTCCCATGGAACAGATTCAGCATTTCTCGGAAGGCATCACGCGCTTCCTGCTGGCGCAAAACGCCAAATTGATCGTGGTGGCCTGCAACACGGCCTCCGCGGCGGCCTTGAAATTCCTGCGCGCGAAATTCCCCGAGGTTCCCTTCGTGGGCATGGAGCCTGCCGTCAAGCCGGCTGCCGAGCAGACGCGCACGGGCGTGGTCGGCGTGCTGGCAACGCCCGCCACCTTCCAGGGCGCGTTGTACGCCTCGGTGGTGGAGCGTTTTGCCAGCGGCGTGCAGGTCTTGCAGCACACCTGTCCAGGGCTGGTGGGGCAGATCGAGGGCGGCGACCTGAACGGTCCGCGCACGCGCGCGATCCTCGAAGAGGCGCTGCTGCCGATGCTGGCGCAGAACATCGACACGGTGGTGCTGGGCTGCACGCATTATCCGTTCGTGATTCCGCTGATCGAGGAGATCGTGGGGGACGGCGTGCGGGTGATCGATCCTGCGCCGGCGGTGGCGCGCCAGGTGGGACGCCTGCTCGAAGCGGGCGGATTGAAACGCCTCTCGGGCGAGGCTGGTTCGCTGCGTTTCTTCACATCGGGGGACGCGGAAACCGTCCAGACCCTTCTGCCGTCGCTGTTGGGCGCGGGGGGCGCTGTCGGAACAGTGCGTTGGAAGAACGACCTGGAAATCGAGTAGTAAAAAAACTCCCGCAGCGCAACTGCGGGAGATGCTTTCAGATGGGGCATTCCAGTCTCGATGAATGGCGCGGGTCACGCCCCTGTGAACAGGAAGCGGAAGAAGATGCGAAGCTGCCCGGGGCGCGGCCAGAAGGCGGGCACCCGTTTACGGTATTCCTCGTAGGATGCGCCGAAGCGTTCGATCAATTCCTTTTCCTCGACCAGCCGCACCCAGCCCCACATGCCCAGCGCCACGATGACGGCCAGCACCGGTCCGAACCAGCTCCCGTTGACCAGGGCCAGCCCAAAGCTGATCCACAACGCGGCGGCGTAGACCGGATGACGAATGACGCCGTAGATGGCATGATCCACCACGCGGCCTTCCTGCGGGTAATACACGTAGAGCATCGTCACGTAATCCACGCCGAAGGTCAGGATGGCGCGAATCCACAGCGCCGCGCCCAGGGTCACCATGATCCAGCCCAGCGCGGGCAGGATGGGATACCACGGGAAGCGCGGAATGGGCGGCCCGGGAATGTACCCAACGCGGGCCACGACGGAGAATATGATCGTCAGGGCGGGCAGGACGATGCGCGTGAAGGCCAGGGAAAATGCTTCCCGTCCAAAGCGGGCCAGCATATCCTTTTTCAGGCGGAAGAACAGGCTGAGGACCAGGAAGCCGATGCTCCCGATCACGACCTCGCCATCCAGCAGCCAAAGCTGCCAGGTGGAGTCTTCGATGGCGAAGAAGTTGTAAATCAGAAATGCCAGCAGCAAGGAAGGGAAGAACGTGCGGAACGCGCCCCAGTTCGTTCGCAGGGCGGGAACGTGATGTTCCAGTTTGTCGAGACCTTTGATGGGCGATGGCTTGGACATGTTTCCAGTATAGCGGGAAGCGCCCCCCTGTCAAGCGGGAAGGTCGGCGGCGCGCAGGTTCAACACGGACGGGTTGAACACCACACCGCGCAGGGCTTCGAAGGTCAGGATGGATTGTGACCATCCGCGCTTTTGACAGTATTTGTCGAAGATGCCCAGGTAACTGTCGCCGACGGCGGCGTCCATGCGCAGGCCCAGCCTGTCTGTGAGTTGACGGATGGCGGCAGCCTCGGTCCCCTCGATCTCGACGAAGTCGCCGTAGGGTAGTTCATCCAGCATGATGTGGCAGCCTTCCAGGTCGTACACCGTGCGGTATTTTTCGTAGACCGCCACTTCCTCGTAGCCCAGCGCCAGCAGCACCTTGCGCGCCGTCTCCAGGTCGCCGATGGTGAACTCCAATTCGGGGCGTGTCATGATGCCGCCCGTCAGGTTGCTGGCGCCCTTGTAGGTCAGGCGGGCCTCCGTATCCTGGCGCAGGCGCAGGACGCAGCCCGCGGCGCGCAGGCGGCCATCGGGTTGGTCGAAGCGCAGGTTGCGCTCGAAGACGCGCGCCTGAATGAGACGGGCCTGCCTTTCGAGAAGGCCCGCTTCGACCTTCTTCAGGTCGCGCACGTATAATTTGACTTCGATTTCCTGGTCGGACATTTTGTCTCGCTTTGGGGTGCGGCAGATTGCATATCCGCACTCCGAACTGTTAGTGCAAGGCCAGCAACACCTGGCGCTGTTCGACCGTCTCGCCGGGCTGGATGCGGATGTGGCGCACCACGCCCGCGCGCGGGGCCTTGAGTTCGTTCTGCATCTTCATCGATTCGAGCACCACCAGCACCTGGCCCTTTTCGACCGACTGTTCCTCGGCTGCCAGGATGGACACGATCAGGCCGGGCATGGGCGCCTTGAGTTGGAATTCGCCCGTTTGGGCTGCGCCCCCGCCCACTGCGGAACGCAGCCGCCGCTCGCGCTCGTCCGCCACCTTGACGGGGAACTGCCGCCCTTGCAGGAGCACCTGCCAGTCCTCCTCACCGGGGTAGACGAAAGCCTCGTAGGATTTTCCGTCCACGATCAGCGAATACACGGGCTGGTCGTTGACCGAGGCAAAATTCACGTTCAGGATGCGCTCGCCGATGCGCACGCGCTTCTCGTCGAGGATCTCGACCTCGAACTCTTTTCCTTCGACCTCTGCAATATATTTCATCGGACCTCAATCGTAAATCATCAATCGCAAATCCTACCGGTGCATTCGTTCCCAGCGCCCGACCCACTTCCAGTTGCTGGTGTCCCGTTCCCCGCGTCGAACGATCTGCGCGGAGCGTTCGGTCTCGCGGTGCGTCACCAGGGTGGCCAGCACAGCCGCGATCTCGACCTGGGCTTCGTAGGCCTCATCCTTGCGCTCGACATCCATCGAGAAACGTTCCTCCACGAAGCGGGTGTCGTACTGTCCGCCCATGAAGCGGTGCGAGTCCATCATGGTCTGGTGGAAGGGGATGTTGGTGCGCACGCCGACGATGCGGTATTCCTCCAGGGCGCGGCGCATGCGCAGGATGGCCTGGGCGCGGGTCTCGCCCCACACGATCAGCTTGGCGATCATCGGGTCGTAGTAGGGCGTGATCTCGAAACCAGGATACACGCCCGTATCGATGCGCACCCCGGGGCCGGTGGGCAGCAGGCTGTGCGTGATGCGGCCCGTGGAAGGCATGAAGTTGTTGTACGGATCCTCGGCGTTGATGCGGCACTCGATGGCGTGACCGTTGAACTGGATCTGCTCCTGGGTGTAGCTGAGCTGGCGTCCGCGCGCCACGCGGATCTGCTCGGCCACGATGTCCACGCCGGTGGCCATCTCGGTGACGGGATGTTCCACCTGCAGGCGCGTGTTCATTTCGAGGAAGTAATAGTTGCGATCCTTGTCGACCAAAAATTCGATGGTGCCCGCGTTGACATAATCCACGGCCTGGGCGGCCTTGACGGCCACCGCGCCCATCTTCGCGCGCAGTTCATCGTCCATGAAGGGCGAGGGGGATTCCTCGATCAGTTTTTGGTGGCGGCGCTGGATGGAACATTCGCGCTCGCCCAGGTGGATGACATTGCCATGCGAGTCGGCCATGATCTGGAATTCGATGTGGCGCGCGCCCTCGACCAGTTTTTCGAGATAGACATCCCCATCGCCGAACGCGGATTCCGCTTCGCGGCGGGCCGACTGCAACAGCAGCGGCATCTCCTCGATGTTCTTGACCTCGCGCATGCCCTTGCCGCCGCCGCCCGCCGTGGCCTTGATGAGCAATGGAAAGCCGATGCCTGGAGCCGTGCGCAGCAGGTCGTCATCGGTCATGTTGCCCACGGCCTCGGTGCCAGGCACGACGGGCACGCCCGCTTTGATGACCGTGGCGCGCGCTTCGGCCTTGTCTCCCATCGCCGCGATGGAAGAGGGCTTGGGACCGATGAAGGCAATGCCCAGGTCCAGGCAGGCCTGGGCGAAATCCTCGCGTTCCGCCAGAAAGCCATAGCCAGGGTGGATGGCGTCCGCGCCCGACTTGCGCACCACGTCCAGAATCTTGTCGGCGCGCAGGTAGGATTCGCGCGAGGGGGCGGGGCCGAGCAAATAGGCCTCATCGGCATAGCGCACGTGCAGGGATTGGCGGTCGGCCTCCGAATACACCGCCACGGTCTCGATGCCCAGCTCGCGGCAGGCGCGGATGATGCGGACAGCGATTTCTCCTCGATTGGCAACCAAAACTTTTCTAAACATACATGCTCCTCTAAAACGTCAGTCCATTGAGCGCTGTGGCGTGGAATGTCATTCCGCGCATCCGTGACTTGGCGGAATAACATTCCGCCCCACGAAACTCACGGCTCGATCGTTAATGTGCTGTCTTCCACCAGGCGCTCCAGGAAGGTGATCTGCAGCTCGAGTTGACGCCTGAACAGGCGCTCGCCCGTGGGCGTGCCCAACTCCTCTGCCAGGTAACGCCTCAAGACCAGGAGTCGTTTTTCGGCCCTGGCGATCAATTGTTCGTACTCTTCCACCTGGTCCCTGTAATGCATCAGGAGACGATAGGCGCCGAATCTGTCCACGTTATCGGCGTCGTTGACAATCTTTGTCTCCAGCGTAACGGGGTGCTCGAAGTCGGCTTTGTCGTCCACGTGGACCGCCACCGCAAAGCAGATGTGATTCACCTGTTCGGGCGTGTAGCCCAGCGTCTCCAAAAACGGGCGGGCAATGCGCGCGCTGACGCGGCCATGCTCCACGCCGTATTCTTCGCTGTCGAACTTGGACACGTCGTGCAGCAGGCAGGCGGCCATCACGATCTCGACGTCCGCGTGTTCGGCTTCGGCGATGCGTTTGCCGTATTGCACCACGCGCAGGGTATGTTTCCAGCGATAATCGTAATCGAAGGCGCTGTATTGGCCGCGGCCCTGCGACTCGGTCCGGGCGCGGCGCGCCTGCACGAATTCCTTGATCCTGCGTAATCGTTCGAGCGAGTTTGAATCCATGCTCTAAATTACAACGGGATGTTCCCGTGCTTTTTGGCGGGGTTGGCGTCGCGCTTGTTGCTCAGCATCTCCAGCGCGTTGATCAGGCGCGGACGGGTCTCCTTGGGTTCGATCACGTCGTCCACATAACCGCGCTCGGCCGCCACGTAGGGGCTGGCGAACTTCTCGCGGTATTCGGCCACCAGTTCCGCCTTGCGCTGGACGGGATCGGCGGCCTTCTCCAATTCCTTGCGGAAGATGATGTTGACCGCGCCGTCGGGGCCCATCACGGCGATCTCGGCGGTCGGCCAGGCCAGGTTCACGTCGCTGCGGATGTGCTTGGACGACATGACGCAGTATGCGCCGCCATAGGCCTTGCGGGTGATGACGGTCAATTTGGGCACGGTCGCTTCGCAGTAGGCGTACAGCAGTTTTGCGCCCGAGCGGATGATGCCGTGATGCTCCTGGATGGTGCCAGGCAGGAAGCCGGGCACATCCTCGAAGGTGATGATCGGGATGTTGAACGAGTCGCAGAAACGCACGAAGCGCGCGCCCTTCTCGCTGGCGTCGATGTCGAGCACGCCCGCCAGCACCGCGGGCTGGTTCGCCACGATGCCGACCGAGTGCCCGCCCAGGCGCGCAAAGCCGACCACGATATTCGGGGCGTAGCCTTCGTGGATCTCGAAGAACTGCCCGCCATCCACGATGGGGCGGATGACGTCCTTGATGTCGTAGGGTTTGTTCGGGTCACTGGGGACGATGGAATCGAGCGCGTCGTCCATGCGCAGGGGATCGTCGGTGGGGACGAAGGGCGCATCCTCCATGTTGTTCTGCGGCAGGTAGCCCAGCAGCTTGCGGATCAGGTACAGGGTGTCGGCTTCGCTGTCGGCGGCGACGTGGCACACGCCCGATTTCTCGGCGTGGACGCTGGCCCCGCCCAAATCCTCGAACGAGACTTCCTCGTGGGTGACAGCTTTGACCACGTCGGGTCCCGTCACGAACATGTAGGAGGAATTCTTGACCATGAAGATAAAGTCGGTCAGGGCGGGGGAGTACACCGCACCGCCCGCGCAGGGTCCCATGATGGCCGAAATTTGCGGGACGACTCCCGAAGCCAGGGTGTTGCGCAGGAAGATGTCGGCGTAGCCTGCCAGCGCCACCACGCCCTCCTGGATGCGCGCGCCGCCCGAGTCATTCAGGCCGATGACGGGCGCGCCGTTCTTCAGGGCCATGTCCATGATCTTGCAGATCTTTTCGGCATGTACCTCGCCCAGGCTGCCGCCCAGCACGGTGAAATCCTGCGAGAAGACGTAGACCAGGCGGCCCTCGATGGTGCCCCAGCCGGTGACGACCGAGTCGCTCGGGACCTTCTGCTGGTCCAGGCCGAAGTCGCTGGTGCGGTGAACGACGAAGCTGTCCATTTCGCGGAAGGAGCCGCGGTCGAGCAGGATGTCGAGCCGTTCGCGGGCCGTCAGGCGGCCTTTTTTATGCTGGGCGTCGATGCGGTCCGCGCCGCCGCCCAGGCGGGTTTTGGCTTTGCGTTCGTGCAATTCCGTTATTTTTTTGTTTTCACTCATGTGTTTCTCTCTTTGGCAAAGATGTTTGTGCGCAGGGCGAACCAGGTCCATCCGAGCAGAAGCAGGTTGACAATCAGTGTGAAGGGCCAGTTGTCCCGTCCCGTTTGCAGGAGCAGGCGGTCGGCCCAGTACCAGGCCGTGTATCCCGCCGCAGATGCGGCCAGCAGGCGCGGGGTCCACCAGCTTTTGGCGCGGAGGATGGCCCACAGGTCGAGCCATCCCAGCAGCATCCAGAACAGACCCGTGGCGCCGATGTACAGCGCGCCCGGACGGGAGGCGAATTCACCCAACACGTCCCGCCAGGCGATGGCCGTCCACAGGCGGAATCCGTTCCACACTGTCAGGCTTAACACCAGCCAGGCGAGCAGGGTTACACGGAAAGGCAGGTTGGATGTCACGGGGTGAATTCCATCAGCGATTTGCCGCCGTAACGCCCGATAACCGGTCCCAGGGCATACTGGTCGCGATATGGCAGGGCTTTGAGGATGCCGGGGTTGGCGAAAATGTAGTCCAGCCCAATGGCTTGCAGGTAGCTGTTGGCCTGGCCCGCCTGCAGGGCCTCGAAGTAGGCCGGACTGTTGATCAACCCGTCCATGTTGACGATGGTGCGGTCCTGAATGTAATAACCCACATTGCCGCCGCCGGTCATGCCGATCATGGCGCCGGGCGGGGTGTGTTCTTCGAGGAAGCGCACCGAGTCCAGGTAGGGCAGGTTGGGGCCATACAGGCCGTGCGGCATACGCTCCACGATCATCCCGTTGAAGGTCCAGGCTTGTGGCAAAACCAGGGCGGCCACACCCAGCCACAGCGCGATCCGCCCCAGGCGGTGCCTTTCGATGGAGCGGATCAGAATCCCCGCCGCCAGGCTGAGGGCCAACACCGCCAGCAATGGCTGGACGACCCAGTACCATTCCTTCATCGCGGCGTAGCCGGTCAGGTTGTAGGACAGCACCTGCGCAAAGGAGGCGGCCAACAGCAGCGGCAGCCCGAATTGGGTTGCGGCGCGCGCGGCCAGGCGGCGATTGAGCAGCAGGATGAACACCCCGAGGAGCAACAGGGCTGCCAGCAGCGCAATGAAATAGCCGTCGATACGGTAATCTCCGCGCGCGTTGCCGAGGAAACTGCCGAGGCGGACCAGCCAGCCCGTGAACGGACGCCAGGCATTGAAGTCGTTGTTGAAGTCCGCGCCCCAGAAGGAGAGCGGGCTGCGCGCCGAGCCGCCATAGACCTTGGAACCGAAGGCGCCCCACCAGCGTTTGATTTCGCCGCTGACCGGCATGGCCGAGCCGATGAAGATTTTATTGAAGGCCATGTAGGCCGCCAGCAACCCGCCCAGGATGCCGTAATACACACTGCCTTCGCGCAGCCACCCAACCCAATTTTTCTTCAATACATCCAGCGGTTGGAGGGCGGCGCGATTTGGGTTGCGGCTGAAGGCCCGCGCCAGGACGCGCAGGAGGATCAACCCCGCCAGGTTGAGCAGCCAATCATAGACGAGGGCAATGCGTGGAAAACTGCCCAGCAGGGGGGCTGCCGCCAGCATGACGATGCCTGTCACCAGGGCGCTGGCGCTGACGGCCAGGAAGACCTTTTTCAACGCCTGTGCCAGGGTTTCGGCGGCGGGCGGCTGGTACAGACCCAGGAAGAAATACAGCGGAATCTTGCCGCCCACAGAGACCGCCAGCATGACCAGGGCGGGGGTGGTGTACAGATAATATTCGGGCAGTCCCAGCCGGTATATAAAACCGGCCGGCACGCTCAATACCGCCAGCAGCAGGTCCAATGGGAGCAGGACGCGCAGACGGGTGCCGCGCAGCAGGATCCACGCGCCGGCCAGGACGGCCAGAAAGACCAGGTCGAGGCGGCTGAACATGGCCAGCGCCGCCACGAGTGCCAGTCTCGCCACCTGCCGCAGGTCGACCGTGGAGGTGCGCCAACTGCGTTCGAACTTCCAAAGTTGGTAAACCAGCAGGCCGACAGTGAAGGAAGCCAGTCCCGTCTCCAGGCCATACTCGTACATCGCGTAGTGGATGTACAGGTCGGTGGCCCACCAGGCGCTGGCCAGCACACCCAGGGCGGGCGAGACCGTGCCTTTGACCAGGCGGAAGATGAGCACCGCCGTGCCTGCGCTCAAGGCCGCCTGCACCATCAGCAGGATGCGCAGGGGCAGGATCAGGTCGAAGCGCGCCAGCGCAAAGATGGGGATGTTGACCAGCATCCACAGCGGATGATACCCGTTGGTGGGGCTGACGCCGTCAAAGGTGATGCCGTGTCCCTCGGTGATATTCTGCGCGACCTTGAAATAGTAGTAGGCATCGTCGCGGGTAAACCAACTGGCGGGGAAGTTGAAGGCGTCGGACGTGGCGGCATACAGGTGTACCGCCAGCACGGCCGCAACCAACAGGATTTCGTACCAGGTGGATATGGTTAATTTTTTGAACAAACAGGTTCTCCATTTGGGTTCACCACGGAGATCACAAAGTTCACAGAGAAAAGATTCTGGAAGTTGAGAGCAGCCTGGCCGATTGCAAGCGGCGAGCCGCCCTTCAAAAATCTCTGTGCTCTCCGTGTGCTCTGTGGTGGGATCTGGCGGGGTTGTCAAATACTCAGTGTAATCTTGCCGAAATTCCCGCCGCTTTCCAGGCGGATTTGCGCGGCGGCGGCATCCTTCAACTCGAAAGTCTGGTCCATGGCGGGACGGAGCCTGCCTGTCGTGACCAGGTCCATGACCTGGTCGAACTCGGCGCGCGTGCTCATGGTGGAGCCGAGGATGCTCAGATGTTTGGCAAAGACGAAGCGGTTGTCGATCTCGAACTTCGGTCCGCCGCTGTTGCCCACCGTGAGCAGGCGTCCGCTCTTGCGCAGGACCTTCAGGCTGAGCGGAAAGGTGGTGCCGACATTGTCCACCACCAGGTCCGCGCCGCGCTTTTGGGTGGCGAGGTAGACCGCCTTGGACCAGTCGGCTTCCCGCGAGCGGTCGATCAGGATATCCGCGCCGAGGGCCTGGGCCTGTTCGAGTTTCGCCGCGTCCGAGCCGATGACGATGACCTGCGCTCCGAGGTATTTGGCAATCTGTACGCTGGCGGTGTTGACCCCGCCTCCCGCGCCGACGATGACCACCGTTTCGCCGGCTTGCAATCCGCCGCGCGTGACGAGCGAATGCCAGGCGGTCTGGAAGACCAGCGCGGAGGCGGCCGCCGTGTGGAAGTCGAAGCCATCGGGCAGGCGGTACAACTGGCGCACGGGCACGCAAATGTATTCCGCGTAGGTGCCGCGGATCGTCTCGCCCAGCAGATGCCAGTCGCGGCACAGGTTGTCCTGTCCGCGCAGACAGGCCTCGCAGACTCCGCATCCCAGGTTGGCGTTGAGAACGACGGGATCGCCGACTTTCAGTTCCACCCTCACCCCTGCCCCCTCTCCCACAGGGAGAAGGGAACCGAAGGCCACAATCTCCCCTGCGCCGTCAGCGCCGTTGATGTGCGGCATGTCCAGCTTGAGGCCGGGCCAGCCGCTGCGGACGAAAATGTCCACGCGGTTGAGGGCGGCGGCGCGCAGGCGCACGAGCGCCTCGCCTGGCTTCGGCTCGGGAGTGGGGAAATCGGTATATTGGAGAACCTCAGGCCCTCCGTGCTGGTGGAAGAGGACGGTTTTCATGTCTGTTTTCTATGGTGTTTTGGATGGAATGATTTTCACGTGCGGTGATAGCTCACCTGTTTGAATGTTCAACGCATAATACTCTTCGGTAAATCTGACGCTGACCAGGATGTGGTTCTCATCCAGCCATTGTATTGGACGATGGAAGAGCGGGTCATCGCTCAATATGCTCCTTTGACGATGGGTGTTCATATCCAACACGATAATATCATACGTCATGGTTTCGCATTCTGCGCCGCTTTGGGCAGAAAATGCAACCAGCATGTTGTCTGGCGACCAGATGATGTGCCCGGCCCCGGAGTATTTCGGATCCAGTGATGTTTCGGATATCTTTCCGCTGGACATGTCCAACAGCATGAGCGCCTGCTGCTCCCTCCAGGTTTCGAAATATGCCAAATATGTGTCCCCGTTCGAGAACGAGAAATTGTAATACCCGGAAGACTCGGAGGGTGCAAACATATCCGTATACACTCCAGTGGACAAATCCAACTTTAG
>JBMOMS010000137.1:0-12367 GCA_049324895.1 Chloroflexota bacterium | reverse complement strand
ATAATCAAGGCGTGTTCGTCAGGGGAGATTTTCCACCAGGGAGATAAAAATGTTATTCAAGTACTGGCAACAATGCGGCGGGAGCTGTTGCCTGGGGGTCGTGGTGATATGGGCGATGGCGGCGTTCGCGCAACTTCACCACAAGCGCCTGCCGAAGGAAAATGAAGAAAAACAAACCTACCATCCGTATGCCTGGATCGCGGTGCCGTTTGCGCTGCCGTTCTGGGGCCTCGTGGCGACCCTGTCGGCCATTCTGTATGCTATTCTGGCCGGGTTCCTGCTGTTGGTCTTCATTTTGGCGCTGGTGGTGCTGCGCAAGCCTTTCCTGTTCAAGTGGTTGAAGGAAACCGCCCTCAAGGTGGGGGAACCGCTTCTCAAGCTCAATACCTGGCTGTTGAATCTCATCTGGCCCATGCCGGCAGAGCGGCAAGCGTCGGGTTGAATGGGTATACGCTCGCGCCCGCTCGAAAATTAAGTTTTTGAGGCTCTGCCGGTATCTTCTCAATAATCAGGGTATTTTGGAGTGCGCAAGCTGGTTGGCTGACAAATTTAATGTTTCGAGTGGACACGCGCCACATATTGGGCTTGGCCGCCGCAAGACCGCCATATATGACTGTGCCGGCCGAGCTGGGATGCCCCAGGGTTAAATTTGTCGGCCAATCAGGTGCGCAAGTTCTACTTGCGCGTTATCCCGAAGTAGAACTTCGGGACTCCAGAGCGCGCCGAAATTTTGAGATGGTGCCTCTGCCGTTTTTAACGGGAAAGAGCCTCACCACAAAGGGCACAACACCTGCCCTGCCGTCTCGCACCGTCGTGCTCGCGGCATCCCTGCGGCGGTGGAGGGCGGTGCCAGGGTTGTGACCGTCGTGTCCTTTGTGTTTGAAAAAGATTTCCCGTTAATTACGGGAAACCCGTTTTTGAAAAGGTGGAAAACCCAATGTGTGGCCGCGCTGGGTATACCGCACTCGAGTATTATATAATCCCCCACAGCGAAATCGAACCACGCGCGCCGTGGTGTGTTTTCATTGCAAAGGAGCGGATCCCATGCACTTCCCATCTCTCACACAAACCTGGACCCAAGCCGTACAGTCGGCCATCCAATTCGCCCGCCGCAGGTCAGCGCTGCTCATCGTCCTGCTGCTGTTAATCCCCCTGCTGGTCGAGGCGGGGCGCATGGCCTGGGCCTGGTGGAAGGTCAACGAAACGGCCAGGCAGGCGCTGCGCTACGCCGTCACAGGTCAGATCAATCCCATCTACTGCCAGTCAAACTGCGCATCGGATGCCGCCGAGCAATCCGCGCGGTTAAGATCGATCGATGCCTACGCCCGGTCCGAGATGGCCCCAGCCTGGGATCGGGAGAAATTCCCCACCGCTCTGGACGTCACAGTATGCAGCAACCATCCAGGCTATGCGTATGACGCCGCTTCCCACACCTGCCTGCCGCGCGAGGATGCTGGCGCAGGCGGGGACGAGGTGCTGGTCAACATCACGTACAACTACCCGCTCGGGGCTGGCTTGGGCGCGGGCGTCTCGTCCCTGCCGATCCAGGCCACCCAGCGGGGCATTGTCGAGAGTTTCCGCGTGGCGCGCAGCATCGACATTCCACCCGATCTGCTCCTGAACGATCCATCCAGCGGGGAGCGCCTGGTAGTGGTGACAGGTGACCTGGAATTGATCGTCCCCAATGTCGAAACCAGCCTCGAACAGGTTGCAGCCCTGGCGAAGGAATCGGGCGGCTACGTGCTGCAATCCTCCGCCAACAGCGCAGACAAATGGCAATCCGCCGAGATTACCATCCGCGTGCCCGCCGACCAGTTCGATGCCCTGCTGGGGCGTGTCAAGGCCCTGGGCAGCCAGGTATTGCGCGAGAACCTCCAGGGCCGCGATGTCACCGAGGAATATGTGGACATGGAAGGCCGCCTGAAAGGCCTGCGAACCACCCTGGCCCAACTCGACCAACTGATGGAAAAGGCGCAGACCGTCGAGGAAGCCCTGCGGGTCAGCGTCGAGCGCGGCAAGATACAGGAGCAGATCGAGCAGACCCTGGGCCGCATGCAATACCTCGAAAACCAGGCCGCCCTGGCCACGCTGACGGTCTCGCTGTCCACCACTCCAGCGCTGCCCGAGCGCACTCCGCTCGCCTGGCAGCCCTCCGCCACGGTCGAGAACGCCAGCCGCTTCCTGGCCTCGCTGGGATATTTCTTCGGCGACCTGCTCATCTGGACTGTGATCGTGATCCTGCCCATCGTTCTGGTCGTGTGGGCCGTCGTTTGGATCGTTCGCCGAAGCCGCAGGAAAGCCTGACCCCCGCAGCAAAAAAGCGGCCCCGGTGTCCCGGGGCCGCTGTCTGCTTTGAAAGGGGCGCTCAGCCCGCCTGCTGGTCGGCGCGGAAAGGCACCATCAACAGGAACCCGAAGGCGATGATGATCTCGCCGATCAACACCCCCGTGGCTTGCAGCGGGCCGAAGTATGGGACAAGCGGCAGGCTGTGCGAGCCAAGGCCAAAAATGTCGGCCATACCCGCAAAGACCGAGATGATGTAACCCGTCGCCACCAGGCGCAAGCCGATGTCCGCCGCGATGGAGCGCTCCGCGCCCTTCCATAGCGCCAGCAGGCCCACGTACCCGCCCAGGCAGATCAACCCCAACCCGAGCAGGAAGACGGTGATCTGCACAAAGCCCACCACGGGACTGCGGTCCCAGCCGAACCAGTCGGGCTTGGCCCCCACCATGAACACGAACAGGCCAAACAGGGTCGAGGCCAGGCCGCCGCGGATGCGCGCGCGCTGGGGGCTTTCGAAGCGCGAGGCGTCGATGGGATTGGAGGAGGAAAGCGTATTCTGGGTCATGTCAGGGCAACTCCCGTTGCAGGCAGGCAATCCAGTTCCCGCCCAGGATGTTGGCAATGTCCCCGTCCGAATAGCCGCGTTCCGCCAGGAGCGGAGCGACCTTTTGCAGGTCGGCGATGCTGTCGATTTCGGGCGGCACAGATTGCAACCCGAACCCGCCGTCGAAGTCCGAGCCGATGCCCGCGTGCAGGGAATCACCGGCCAGCTGGCAAATGTGGTCGATATGGTCGACCAGCACGGAAAGCGGCACTTCCTCGCGGCGGCTGGAGGTTGCCGTCCAGCCCGTCTTGAGGTAGCCGTTGTAGGGCACCACCCCCACCACCCCGCCGCGCTCGATCAGGCCGTGCAGGACGCGGTCCGAAAACTGGCGGTTGCTGGGGAAATTGGGCAGCAGCGCCAGGCAGTTGCCGTGCGTGGCAATGACGGGACCCGGGTACCGACCGAGGGCCTCGAGCATGGCCGGCTCATCCATGTGGCTGAGGTCGAGAATGAAGTTATAGTCTGCCATGGCCGAGAGCAGCGTGCGGCCCTCGGGGCTGAGCGGACCCGGTTCCTTCCAGCCGCCCGAATAGCGCGTCCCCACCCAGGCCAGGCCGATGATGCGCAGCCCCAGCTCGTACCACTCCTCCAACTCGGCGGCGCTGCGAATGCCGTCGGCGCCTTCCATCGAAAACACCAGGCCGACCGGATGCCCGTCCTCGCTGGGAGTCAGCCAGGGATCGAGGACCAGCTTCAGGTCGGCGCGGGAGGCAATCAGTTGAAATTTGTCGGGGTGAGTGTCGGCCAGGCGGCGGTAGGTGGTCACCTGCTGGCGGTAGAGGCGGTTGGCCTCGTCGGAAGTGCGATAGGCGAAACGTTTTTCCAGTTCGTTGGTGGCGCGGCGCATGGGCGGGGCGTACAGCGAGGCAAAGGCCACGGCCACCTGCCCGCGCTGGTATTCGGGCCAGCCGATCAGGCATTCCTCGTTGAAGGCCGCCACCGGTGAACCCAACTCCAACTGGCGCGTTTGAGCCACCGCGCGGGTGTAATCGCGGCCGCAGGCAAGCATATTCCAGGCGATGTCGTTGTGGGAGTCTACCAGGAGGGGCATGATAGGGAAGAGCGCACCCCGGGGGGCGCTCTGTTCCATTTTAGGCTTCGTCGCCGCCCTCTGGAGCGGTCGGCTCCGGGTCGGTCGGCTCTGGCGCTTCGTCGGCGTCGCCAGCTTCGCTGCGGAATTCCTCGGCCAGCATCTTGAAGTCCTTGTCGGCAAAGGCCGCCGAGTCCACCTTGCGCAGGCTCAGGCCGATGCGGTGCTGGTCGTGATCAATGCGGATGACGCGCAGGGTTTTGACTTCCCCTTCGCGGATGGCTTCCTTGGGATGCTCGATGCGATGATCGCTGATCTCGGAGATGTGGATCAGGCCTTCGATGTCGCCTTCGAGGCGGGCAAACGCGCCGAACTTGGTCAGGCGGGTGATGGCACCCTCGACCAACTGGCCGACGCTGAACTTGGCAACACGGGCCGACCACGGGTCATCCTGCATGGCGCGGATCGAGAGGCCGATGCGGCGCTTCTCGCGGTCGATGTTGATGACCTTGACCTTGACTTCCTGCCCGACTTCGAGAACTTCCTTGGGATTTTGGACGCGGTCCCAGGAGATCTCGGAGAGATGCACCAGGCCGTCGGCGCCGTTGATGTTGACGAAGGCGCCAAAATCTGCCAGGCTGGTGACGCGGCCGGTGTAGGACTTGCCCTCTTCCAGTTCGCTGATGACGCGGTCCTTGAGGGACTGGCGGGTCTCGGTGCTGGTGGCGCGCTCGGAAAGGATCAGGCGGCGGCGTTCGCGGTCGACCTCGATGATGCGCACCGAGATCGGGTCGTTGACCATCTTCTGCCAGCGCTGCTCGGGCGTGTCACCCTGGGCCATGGCGCGGCGTGAAGCGCTGATCTGCGAGGCGGGCACAAAGCCGCGCAGCCCGCCGATGGGCACGATCAGGCCGCCCTTGTTGAAGCCGATGACCTTGCTGTCGATGACGGTTTCATCGGCGATCATCTTCTCGACATTCGCCCAGGAGATCTGCTCCTGCGCGCGCTTGAAGGACAGCACGACGTTCCCATTGGAATCCTCGGGGTTGACGACGTACACGTCGATTTCCTGGCCGACCTGCAGAGCGGCGCGCTCATCGTCGGTCAACTGCTCCAATTCGCGGCCGGCCACGACGCCTTCCGACTTTGCACCGATGCTGACCAGAATCTGGTTCACGCCAATGCTCGCGATCATGCCTTTGCGAATCTCGCCGACCTGGGGGAGGTCGACATTCAGTTCTTCACTCTGAAGAAGGGATTCCATACTTTGGTGGTTGGTGGGTTCGCCCTGCGGGTTCGCCTCGGCGGCCCCCTGCCCGTTCAGGGCATCAAATTGGTCAATCACTGGCTGACTCCGATTTAGAAAATGTAGGCCAGATTATACAAGTGAATGATAAACTTGACAACCCTTCGCCGAACCCCGCGTGTGATGTATAATGCCCCTTTGGAGTCAAAAAAACGAATGCCAGCCATCTATCCCTTTACAGCCATCGTCGGACAGGAGCGCATGAAGCGCGCGCTCGTACTCAACGCCGTGGACACGCGCATCGGCGGCGTGCTCATTCGCGGCGAACGCGGCACCGCCAAATCCACCGCGGCGCGCGCATTGGCGGCCCTGCTGCCGCGCGTGCAGGTCGTGCAGGATTGCCGTTTTGGGTGCGACCCCGACCGTCCCGCCACCTGGTGCACCGAATGCAAGGAACGCTTCAGCTCGGGCGGGAAACTGCCCACCGCCGAACGCGCCACGCCCTTCGTCAACCTGCCCGTCTCGGCCACCGAGGACCGCGTGGTCGGGACGCTCGACATCGAACAGGCCATCCAGAAGGGTGAGCGCCACTTCGAGCCGGGCGTGCTGGCCTCCGCCAACCGCGGCCTGCTCTACATCGACGAGGTCAACCTGCTCGACGATCACGTCGTGGACGTGCTGCTGGATTCCGCCGCGATGGGCGTCAACACCGTTGAACGCGAAGGCATCTCGTTCGCGCATCCCGCCCGCTTCATCCTGGTCGGCACGATGAACCCCGAGGAAGGCGAACTGCGCCCGCAGCTGCTCGACCGCTTCGCCCTTTCGGTGGAAATCGTCGGCATCCGCGAGGCGCGCGAACGCGTGACCATCATGGAACGCAACCTGTCCTACGAACGCGACGCCGAGGCCTTCCGCAAGATATGGCTCGACCGCGAGAATGAACTCTCCCAGAAGATCGCCCGCGCGCGCGAACTGGTCGACCAGGTCAAGTACACCAGCCGCGACCTGCTCTCCATCGCCGCGCTGACCGCCTCGCTCAACGTGGACGGCCACCGCGCCGACCTGGTGATCCTCAAGGCCGCGCGCGCCCAGGCCGCCTTCGAAGGCCGCACGCGCATCAACGATCACGACATTGCCCTGGCCGCCGAACTGGCCCTGCCGCACCGCATCAAGCGCACGCCCTTCCAGCAGGCCGAGATGACCACCGAACAACTGCAGGAACGCATCGAGCAGCTGGCGGGGCAGTCGGTCCCGAACGAGGAGGAAGGCGAAGAGTCCGAGTCCCAGCAGGGTGAGCCAGAGGAAAAAAAAACTTAAGTCTTGAAGACGAAGTGCAGGAAGGGCCTCAGCAGGGACAACCCCAGCCCATGCCGCAGGACGTGTTCGCCCACTCGAACGCGAACTGGTGGGAGGGCGGGCAGAAGATCAAACCTGGTGAGGCCTTCCAGCCGCGCAAGCTCAACACCCCCCTCGATAAATTAGCCCGCAAACACGCCGGCCGCCGCTCGCTCACCAAGACCGAGCGCAAGCACGGCCGCTATATCAAGGCGCGTCCGGCCGGGGACAAACGCGACGACATCGCCTTCGATGCCACTTTCCGCGCCGCCGCGCCGTTCCAGAAGCAGCGCGCGGAGAAACGCAAGCGCCTGGCCTTCGCCATCGAGCGCAGCGACTTGCAGCGCAAGATCCGCGTCAAGCGCGTCTCGAACCTGGTGTTGTTCCTGGTGGACGCCTCCTGGTCGATGGCCGTGGCCGAACGCATGAACGCCACCAAGGGCGCGATCCTGTCCCTGCTGACGGACGCCTACCAGCGCCGCGACCGCGTCGGGCTGATCGTCTTCCAGAAGGACCGCGCCACGCTGGTGCTGCCCCCCACCAACTCGGTGCAGCTGGCCCAGCGCGCGCTGGTCGACATCCCCGTCGGCGGCAAGACGCCGCTCTCGGCGGGACTGTTCATGGCCCACGACGTGCTGACCCACGAGAAGCACCTGCACCCCGACGTGGAACCGCTGCTGATCGTTCTGACCGACGGGGCTGGCAACGTCTCACTGGGCACGCTCCCGCCCCAGGAGGAATCCTTCCGCTTCGCCGAGTTGATCGCCCACGAGAAGACGCGTTCCATCGTCATCAACATGGAACACGCCGCCTTCGACCAGGGCCTGGCCCAGCAGCTGGCCGATCACCTCAAGGGTCCCTGCTTCGCGCTCGCCGATTTGAAAGCCGAGAGCCTGTACCACACGGTACGGCAGGGCATGTCCATGCCGCAGAAGAAGTAGACAGGAAATTGTAGTAAGATGGGCTCATGAGCAACCTATCCGTGCCTCCAGCCATCGCCAGGATCGCGCCAGACGGGGACCTCTCGCCGCGCCAAAGGCGGCATTTCATGATCAACATGCTCAAGCGACGTGTGCGTCCCGGAACGGGAAGCAGCGCGGCATTCATGCAAAGGAGAACGGCAATGAATCCATGGCCCGACTTGCGTCCCATTTTGCAGGGAATAGACTGGTTGATTATTGGGGGTGTTGCCACCCGCGCCTACATGCCTGAGCGTATGACCAAGGATCTGGATATCTGTGTTCACCAAGAGGACGGGGAGACCGTCATAGCCAGGCTTAAACAGGCAGGCTACCAGGTCGCTTCAAACCTGGGAATTCCCGGCTGCACCCTGCTTTCCCCCGAAGGCGTCGAAGTGGATGTGATTTTCGGCGATGCTCCCTGGTTGCGAGAGGCATTGGGAAATGCAAACATCGATGCGGCCGGCTATCCTGTGATCGGCATGCCGTATCTCATTCTTTTGAAAATGGCGGCGCAGCGCGCACAGGATTGGGCGGACGTTTCCCGCATGTTGGGCTGGGCTTCGGAACCCGACCTGGACAAGGTGCGCGCAGTCGTGGCGCGCTATTCACCCGAAGACAGCGAGGATTTGGAATCGCTCATTTTCATTGGTAAAAAGGAACGGGAAACTCCGCCATCCGGTGAATAAGGAAAATCTGCACTGGCAAGCGGCAGGGCATGTCCATGCCGCAGAAGAAGTAAACGAAAAACTCCGAGATGCGGGTCTCGGAGTTTTTTCATTTGAGGGTTTCACGCCGCCGCAGGCTCGGGTTGGAGCAGGCGGGTGATGTGATCGAAGACGCGCGGAGAGGGGATGCCGCCGTAGAGCAGGTGCGCCAGGGCTTCCTTGTCGAGGTCGGATGTGCCGTAGTCACTGACCAGCACGTGCAGGACCTTGCGGTCACAGCGTTCGAGCAGGTCGAGGGCGCGCTGGATGCCGGGCACGAATTTCATCCGCCGGTCCATGATGCGTTCGTGGCCGTCGGGGTCGAACTCGAAGCAGAAGGTGTGAAAAAGCTGGTGGGCCGTGTCGTGGACGAATTGCGGTTCGATGGCCGGCGACTGGGCCGCAAAATGCGCCTGGGCCAGCTCCTTGAGTTGGTTGAAGCTCAGGCCCGGGTTGGCGATCAACAGGTCGTACATCCTGTAGATGATGGCGGGACGATGTTCGGTGGGCGTGATGCGGATCTTGTGCCCGCTCAAAGCCCTGACGTACTGGTCGAGTGTGGACTCGGGCGGGGCATCCGGAGCGGAAACGGCGGCAGGCTGCACTTCGCGCGGCGGGCTGGATTTGGTCCCATTGGAATGATTATTTTGGGGCTGTTTCCTGGCTTTGCTCACGCCGGGCAGGCGGTCGTAGTAGACGAACTTGTCGCAGGCGTTGATCAGGTATTCGGCGCTGCGGCCGCTGACGCCCAGGCCCACCACCACCTTGCCGCGCGCGCGCAGGCGATGCACCAACTCGGTGAAGTCGCCGTCGCCCGAGACCAGCAGGACGTGGGTGAAGGTGTTCTGCTCGGAGTAGAGCAATTCCAGCGCATCGATCACGATGCGGATGTCAGCGGCGTTCTTGCCGCGGCGGCTGTTGACGTGGATCAGTTCCACGCCCTGGGCCAGCAGGGTGCGCTGCTGGTCGGCGGCTTCGGCCCAATCGGCGTAGGCGCGTCGCAGGATCACGCGCCCCATCTGGGTGGCGGTCTGCAAGACGCGCGTCCAATCCACCTCGGCGCCCTTGCCGAGCAGTTCGCTCACGCTCAATTCGATATTGTCGAAGTCAATGAATACGGCTATCTGGGAATCTTGGGGCATGACAGGCCCTCCTGAAGTTTTCCGGGTAGTGGCATAAACGAAGTGATGATTTCCGTGGGGCGGGATGGTATCCCGCCAAATCACGGGTACGCGGAATGCCACATCGTACCCGTAGGGTATTCCGCGCCACGTCACTTATCAAATTACCACCACCGTTTTCCGAAGTATACCGCACTCGGGTGAAAAATTCTCTTGGTTGGAGCGCGGAAAGCGAAATTTTCAGCCGTGGGTGCGGCATGGCACAGCCACCTTTTCTGTGGCAAAATAGACCCATGACCAGCCTCCCGCTTCGCACGCTCAGTCAGTCGTCCCTTCAGGATTATGCGGACTGCCCGCGGCGCTTCCAACTGCGCTACCTGGAGCAGTTGCAGTATCCGGCCGTCGAGTCGGAGCCGGCGCTGGAGAACGAGAAGCACCAGCAGGAGGGCGAAACCTTCCACCGCCTGGTGCAGCAGCACCTGATCGGCATCCCCGCCGAACAGGTGGGCAGGCTGGCTACCAGTGACAATCTCGCGCGCTGGTGGGGAAACTATTTGCAGGCGGATCTTCCCCTAAATGGCTACACGACATACCCAGAGGTGACGCTGTCCGCGCCGCTGGGAGGTTTCCGCCTGGTGGCGAAATACGACCTGGTCGCCGTCCAGGCTGGGCAGGCGCTGATCTACGACTGGAAGACCTACCGCAAGCGCCCGAAGAACGAGTGGCTCGCGCCGCGCTGGCAGACCCGCGTCTACCGCGCCTTGCTGGGGGTGGCGGGGAGCCACTTTAACGGCGGCCAGCCCTTCGCTCCAGAGCAGATCTCGATGACCTACTGGTTCGCAGAGTTTCCCTCCGAGCCGGCCATCCTGCCCTACAACGCGGGACAATTCCAACGCGACTGGGATGCGCTGCTCAAGTTGGCAGAGGAGATTGCCGCAACGGACTCCTTCCCGCTGACGGAGGAGCGCCGGCGCTGCGGCTACTGCCCCTATCGCGGCTACTGCGACCGCGGCGTGCGCGCGGGTGACGCGGGCGACGCCGAGGCCGAGATGGAAGCGGAGGAATTGTTCGACGTGAACTTCGAGCAATCGGCGAGATTGCCTTTTAAAGATGTAAAGCATCCTTGACATAACGTCAGGGATGTTTTATACTCCGCGATGTAAAGGATGCTTTACACAAAAGGAGACTCTTATGAAACCAATCGAAGTCATGATCCGCTCCCTGCGCGATGTGGCCATCTGGCTGTTCTTCTATGTGGTCGTGCTGACGGCCAGCGGCTCGGCGCTGCTGCTGAATCCCAGCGAGAGCGAGATCATCAATATCCTGATCGGAATTTCCCCCGTCGTGCCGGTCGCGTTCATCCTGCGCGCCATTGTCCAGATCCTGCAACACAGCGACGAACTGCAACAAAAGATCCAACTGCTTTCGATCGGCTTCTCCGCCGCCGCCACCGCCCTGGGGACTTTTGCCTACGGCCAGTTGGAACTGCGCATCGGACCGCCCGCCTACCCCACCATCCCTTCCTTCCTGATCCTGCCCATCATGGTGCTGTTGTGGGCGGGCGGGATGTTGTATTTCAGGTGGAGGTATCGATGAAGAACCTGCTGCGCAGCCTGCGCGCCGAAAGGGACTGGTCGCAGGCCGACCTGGCCGAGAAGCTGGGCGTCTCGCGGCAGACGGTCAACGCCATCGAGACGGAGAAATACGATCCCAGCCTGCCGCTGGCCTTCAAGATCGCGGATCTGTTCGGGAAAAAAATCGAGGAGATTTTCGCGCACGAGAGATAACCCCTACGCCGCCCCCAAAATCCAAGGAACGGAATTTGGGGGCGGCGCCGAAAGCGAAGGGGGTTACTTCTGGATAAAGATGCCCAGGTGATTGGCGACGGCCCTTTCGGCGCCTGGGGTATTCTGGTCGATGGGCGAGTTCAGCACGACGGGATTACCGTCCCTGCCTTCGACGACCAGCGTGGAAGAGCCGCCGCCGTCCATGTTGATGGCCTCATACGCGCCATACGACAGCAGCAACTGGGCCAGTTCGGGGAAGTTGAGGCCCTCGCTGTAACCCGGCTGGCGTCCATCGACCACCATCAAGATCAGGCCCTTGCCGTTCTTGGACAGGCCCAGCGCCGTGCGCGGGTTGGGGATGTTCTCGGCCAGGCCGGGCGGCTGTTTGCCCTTCACGAGAAGAATGCGGTCGCCGGAGACGGCGTTGAAGGGTTTGCCCTCCAGTTTGTCGATGCGGAAGACCTTGTTGCGGTTGATGTACACCGTGGGACCCGGCCTGACAGCGTAGACCCTGCCGCGCGAGGCGGCCGCCCCGTTGACGCGCACACGATCCCTGCCATCAGGACAATCGTTCCCATCCAGGATGTAGCTGAAGCCGTCGCCATTGATGGCCACCTGCGCGCCGAACTCGGCCAGGAACTCGGAAGTCTTGCGCGTACACAGGTCTCCATCCGCCCGGTCGGGCGGCGTGACCAGGCAGCTCAAGACGCTCGACCGCAAGTCGATGGACAGGACATGCACCACGTTCGGGCGCGGATCGGTCAGCGTCTTGCGGAAATAAACGGTATTGTTGAAGATGCGCTGGCGGATGGAGGCGGGCTGGTCCGCGCCCAGCGGGACCAGGGTGCGCTTCAGGCTCCAGCCGGTGAAGCCGTCCACGCGGCGGAGCTGCACCCAGTCGCCGGCCGCGGGATCGCTGGTGCAGGCAATGACATCATCCTTGACGAAGTAGCCAAGCAGTTTGGCCGAGGCGCTGGCGCTTTCCCGCGCGGCCAGGACTGCACCTGGGACGCGGTACCACTGGGTCACGTCCGGGGGTGGAGGCGGTGGAGGCGGAGGCGGCGGGGGTTCCTCGTCCACGGGTTCGAGATATTCGGCGAAACTCCAGCCTTGCAGGCCATCGTCCCTGCGCACAACCTCCAGCCAGGTGCGGCCTGGAACGGCGCTGAGTTCCTCGACGATCTCATCCTGGTGGAGCAGCCCGACGATGTCATAGGTCAACCCAGGCCCTTTGCGGACGCGCAGCGAAACGGCGGTGACACGATGTTTCTGGCCGGCCGGTGGGGGCGGGGGCG
>JBMOMS010000136.1:0-12423 GCA_049324895.1 Chloroflexota bacterium | reverse complement strand
ATCACCACTCTTTTTGTGAATACGATATTGGAGGATCAAAAAGGAGACTTGTGGGTGCTATACAACAATGACCTTTATAAATATACCATACTGCCATGATATGGAATCAAATGACGCATTGCAATGGTGAGCATACGCTTGGGTATTAATTCGAGGTTGACTGAGGAAGGAATCAATGCGACCAGCACGATTGCCTCCTACGTATACGACGGCGACGGACGCCAGGTGCAAAGCACGGTCAACGGCGTGACTACGACCTTTGTGGGCGCGCACTACCAGGTGGAAGGCGGGATGACCGTGAAGTACTACCTCGCCGGCGGCCAGCGCATTGCGATGCGGACTCCCAATAATAACGTGTCCTACCTGCTCAGCGACCACCTCGGCTCCACTTCATTGACCACCAACTCAACAGGAACGGTGACTTCGGAAATGCGCTACACTGCCTGGGGCGAGACCCGCTTCACGAGCGGAACCAGTCCCACGAATTACCGATTCACCGGTCAACGCCAGGAGGCCAGCTTCGGGTTGTATTTCTACAACGCCCGCTGGTACGACAGCGCGCTGGGACGCTTCGCCCAGGCCGATACCATCGTCCCAGGCGGGGTGCAGGGGTTGGATCGGTATGCGTACGTCAATAATAATGCAGTGCGTTATATTGATCCAAGTGGGCATAGGTGCGTTGGTGGAAGCGGAGGCGATGACCCAAGAGTGGGCGCTTATTCAGCACCCCCAAAAGCCAAAGGAACTTATTACCCTTTGGATGTGGATCTACGGGAACACTACCAAGGTGGAATACCAGAAAACCCAAATGGAAATGGAACAAATAATGATATAAGTTTCCGCAATTGGATCCTCCGGTGGATATTTATGAATTGATTTGAGTGTGACTAAAATGGGTTGGTCGGGCTTTACACAACCTTTCCCAAGGCGAGACGATATGTCCTTGAAAATCGTGTTTTTTACCCATTTTTTCGAGTGTTTTATAGCGAACTTCACTACAGTAAGCCTGATTACCGCAATCATGAAGTAGCTGGTTATCAACTGACTTTAGTCACACTCGTCTTTTTCTGCTGGGGATTATGGACATCGTCCCCTCAATGGGGGTTGGAACCACTCCCAAACAAAAGACTCCCGATTAGGGAGTCTTTTTCTGCTGGGGATTATGGATTCGAACCACAAATTTCGCGTCCAGAGCGCGACGTGATGCCATTTCACCAATCCCCAATAAACCAGCGGGCGGTATTTTAGCACAACCGCCATAAATGGGCAAGGCTTTTTCAGCGGCTGCGGGCGGCGCGGCGGGTGTTCTCCTCCAGGTCCATCAGGATCAACAGCGCGGCGGCAATGCCTTGCAGCGAGAAGAAGAAAGTCACCGCGCCCAGGGGCTGGAGCAGGTAGGACGAGAAATAATTCAACGTGTCCAGGAAGGTCTGGCCTTTGAAGCCGTACATGCCGGTCGAATATTGGATCAGGAACTGGACGAAGGACAGCAGCCAGGAGAACAGGGTCAGGCCCGCGCCCGCCCAGGACAGGATCCTGGCCCAGCGCGCCAGTTTCAACACCGCGTCGCGGTCGAAATACGTGCCCAGGAAATGGATCGGGGACTTCTTTTCATCAGACATGCGGGACTCCTTGAACGATGGCCGCGGGGCGGAATGGCATCCCGCCTGGGCAGGGGACGCGGAGGGAGGCTCCGCGTCAGTTTTGAATGGATACAGGCGCAATTATACCCAGCGCGGTCGCAAATTGCGCTTTTTTGCCTGCACTGCGACGCAGGCGTTTTTTCCACCACGGAGGACAGGGAGATCACGGAGAATCCCTCTTTTTATTTCTCCGTGGACTCTGCGTACTCCGTGGTAAATCTTTTCTGCCGCCGCAGCCTGACGGTCAACGTTGTGCGGCTCACAGACTCCACGGGTGAGCGCAGCGCTCGCGCATATCGGCGGATGGGATTTGTTATAATGGACGCACCCCAAACGCCAGACGCCATTCCCGAAACGGGAGCAGGCCGAGGGTCCAGAACCAATCCGCGGCGGAATCCATCCCCGCATCCTCCAATGAAGGGTATGCAAGCATGAGTCCAGAAGAAAACAAGATCCCCGATTTCATCCACGCAGCCGTGGAAGAAGACCTGCGCTCGGGCCGCTTCAACTACGTCCGCACGCGCCTGCCCCCCGAGCCGAACGGCTACCTGCACATCGGCCACTGCAAGGCCTTCCTGATCGACTACTTCACCGCGAAGAATTTCGGCGGCGAGCTGTACCTGCGCTTCGACGACACCAACCCGTCGAAGGAGGAAACCGAGTTCGTGGAGGCCATCGAAGAGGACGCCGCCTGGCTGGGAATCCAATGGGCCAGGGTGACCTTTGCCTCCGACTACTTCGACCTGCTCTACGAGTGGGCCGTGCGCCTGGTGAAGATGGGCCTGGCCTACGTGGACGACCAAACCCAGGAGGAGATGAGCCAGTCGCGCGGCACCCTGCCCAAGGGCACCAAGTGGAGCGACACCGAATCCGCCCTGCGGCCTGGCACCGATTCCCCGTGGCGCAACCGCTCCGTGGAGGAAAACCTCGACCTGCTGGAGCGCATGAAGAACGGCGAATTCCCCGAGGGCAGCCGCGTGCTGCGCGCAAAGATCGACATGTCGCATCCCAACATCCTGCTGCGCGACCCGGTCATGTACCGCATCATGAACGCGCATCATCACCGCACCGGCGACAAGTGGCACATCTACCCCATGTACGACTGGTCGCACGGCCAGAACGACTCGATGGAAGGCGTGACCCATTCGCTGTGCTCCAACGAGTACATCATCCACCGTCCGCTGTACGAGTGGTTCCTGCAAAAGCTGGAGGCCTTCCCCAGCCGCCAGATCGAATTCTCGCGCCTGAACCTGACCTACGCCATGATGAGCAAGCGCAAGGTGCGCAAACTGGTGGAGACGGGCGTGGTGCGCGGCTGGGACGATCCGCGCCTGACGACGCTGCGCGGCCTGCGCCGCCGCGGCGTGCCTCCCGAGGCGATCATCGCCTTCGTGACGGGCACGGGCGAGACCAAGAACGACAGCTGGGTCGAGATGGCCCAGTTCGACGCCGTCGTGCGCGACGACCTGAACAAGCGCGCCCTGCGCCGCATGGCGGTGCTGCATCCGCTCAAGCTGGTCATCGACAATTATCCCGAGGGCCAGACCGAGGAGATGGACGCGATCAACAACCCCGAGGACCCGTCCGCGGGCACGCGCAAGCTGCCGTTCTCGAAGGTGCTCTACATCGACCAGGACGACTTCCGCGAGACGCCGCCGCCCAAGTATTACCGCCTGTACCCCGGCAACGAAGTGCGCCTGCGCTACGCCTACTTCGTCAAGTGTACGCACGTGGTGAAGAACGAGGCCGGCGAGGTGATCGAAGTCCACGCCACCTACGATCCGTCCACCCGCGGCGGGGATGCGGCCGACGGCCGCAAGGTCAAATCCACCATCCACTGGGTCTCGGCCGAACACGCCCGGCGCGCGGAAGTGCGCCTGTACAAGCCGCTGTTCACCACCGAGCGCCCCGACGACGGCGACCTGGACAACATCGTCAACCCCGACTCGCTGGAGATCATCGAAAACGCCTACGTCGAACCGTCCCTGGCAAGCACCCAGCCCGGCGACCGCTTCCAGTTCGAACGCCAGGGCTACTTCTGCACCGACCCCGACTCCACGGCTGAAAAGATCGTCTTCAATTTGACGGTCGGGTTGAAGGATAGCTGGGCGAAAGAGCAGAGGAAGGGGTAATTGGGGGTTAGTAAGTGGTAAGTGGTAAGTGGAGAGATGAGACATCCCGCGGCTGTGAGGGCTGCGGGATGTTTTGTTGTAGATTCTTCGCGCAGAGCGGAGCGAGCCGACAGGCGAGCGCAGTCGAAGCGCCCTGTATCTTGAGACCATTTTGTTCCCTGCCGCCCCCGCGTCTCGACTGCGGCCCGACGACCACGGGCCTCCGCTCGACGCGGACCTGATTATTTCCAGGTGAAACTCAATGGCGAGGGCAGGGGCAGGGTGATGGTGATGGACTGCGGGTCGGGCTTGCCGCAGGCGCCGTCCAGGCATTGGCAATTGGCGTCCATGCGGTTGCTGGTGCAGGCCACCGAGACGAAATCCACGGTCCAATTGCCCGAGGCGGTCAGCGGCAGAAAGACGTAGAAGGTTCCCGTCGCATCGGTGGTGCCGTCCACGCGCGAGGTGCTGCTGCCCGTCTTCTGTGTGGCGGCAAAGCCGATGCCCGAGATGGGTCCCCCATTCACGTCCGTCACGCGGCCCGAGATGATCAACACGTCCGCGGGGGTGACGACGGGCAGGGAGGCCGCGTCGAATCCGCCGCCGACCAATTGGGATCCCACCCAGCCGTTGATGCCCTCATCGTTGAGCACGTTCAACCAGTCCCCACCGGGGGAGATGCCCAGCAATTGCAGGCGGGCGCCCTTCGGCATCACGCGGCTGACCTTGAACAGTGTGCCGGGCAGCACGCGCAGGTTGACGTTGGCATCCTGCGTAAACACGTAGAGCGGCCCCGCGGGCGCGGGCGTGTCCGTCGTGGACGGCGGGGCCGTCACAACAACACCCTCTGGTGTGGATGCGGCGGCGGTGGGCTGGGGCTGGGGCGGCATGGGCGGCACAGCAGTCAAGGTCCCCGCCACGACGGTGGACAACAAGTCCGCATCCGAGAGGGCAGGCGCCGCGCCACAGCCTGCGGCCAGCAGCAGGCTCAAAGCAGACAGGAGCAGCGAGAATTTTTTCATGGGCATCCGTTCTCCGTTTCTTCTTATTGTACGCGATTCGCCCCCGCCTGGTGGTTTCAGGAAACGGTCCGCGTCGAGCGGAGGCCTGCGCCTGTCGGGCCGCAGTCGAGACGCGGGCGGCAGGAAACGGGTGGTTTCGATACGCCGCAAGGTCTCGATACGCCGCAAAGAGCGCGGCTACTCAACCACCGTTTTGCCCTTCTTCGTGCTCTTCGTGCCCTTCGTGGTTGATCTCTTCCCGCCTGGTGGTTTCGATACGCCGCAAAGAACGCGGCTACTCAACCACCGACCAAAAACGCGGCTGCACAACCACCAATCCATGCTATAATGCGCCCCATGCGTCCGCAGATACACCTCCCCGCCCTGAAGGCCACTGGCAAATTTGCGCCAGCAGATCCCATTTCAATTTGACGTTGTCATCGTATCCCGACGCATCCCGCGCCCGCCCACGACAGTCACTTTGAAAAAAGTGGCTGTTTTTTTTTCGAAGGAGCATCCTCATGCAAATAGCCCGTCATAAACCATCCTCATAGCTCCCGATGAGTGCAGGTCGCGCCTCACTCCATCGGACTCGCATCACCTGGTGGGAATCACCCATCCGCAAGGCGCGACGCAAGCATCGACACAAGGGAACACACAATGAACGACGAATTGATCACTGGAAAGATTTTGAAGCTCCACGGCTGGCCCGACGGCAGGGTCATCGGGCTGGCGAAGAAGGCCGCCGAAGCCCTCAGCGCGGAAGGCGCGAATCGCGAAACGATCCTGGCGCGGCTGGACGCTGTCCGCTCGGAGCCTGGCCCCTTCCTGGCCGACTCCGTGTTGGCCGACCTGGCGCGCGAGTGCCTGCGCCTGACGAAGAAGGACGAGCCTCTCGACGAGGAACTGCGCGAACGCCCGCTAGCCTACCCCATCTGGGGCCGCGAGCAGATCGACCCCGAAGCCGTCGCCCAGATGGACAACTCCATGCGCCTGCCGGTCAGTGTGGCGGGGGCGCTCATGCCCGACGCGCACGTCGGCTACGGCCTGCCCATCGGCGGCGTGCTGGCAACCGACAACGTTGTCATCCCCTATGCCGTGGGAGTGGACATTGCCTGTTTTTCTGGAGACACAAGAGTCCCGCTACTGGATGGAAACGAATACACTCTCGCAGAACTTGTCAATCGAACCGAGCCGTTTTACGTTTACGCCTGCACGCCGGAAGGCAAAATTGTAATCGCACCCGCCACGGCTGTAAAAACAGATGAAAACGCCGGGCTTGTTGAAGTAATGCTCGATAACGGCGAGAAAATCCTCTGCACACCTGACCATGAATTCATGTTGCGGAATGGAGAGTACGAAATCGCCTGCAATCTTGTCGAAGGCCAATCGCTGATGCCTTTCTACACGCAAAAGGATCAGGAAGGATATGTCAGAGTACAACAAAACTATTCGGGGCGCTGGCATCGTGTTCACTGGATGGTTGCGCGTTCAGGATTGATGGGAGAACTTCCAAAGATCCCGGGACAACGTCTGGTTATCCATCACAAGGATTTCAACGAGGCAAACAACAAACCGGAAAACCTGGAATTCATGGGAGCAAGAGATCACTCCGCTTATCACCGGTCGCTGGTTGAGAGAAACATTCACTGGCAGTCAGAAGAGTTCGAACAACGGCGGAAAGAGGCTCTTTCAAAAAAGGCTAAAACCGAAGATGGATATCTTTATTTCGCAGAGCGTGGAGGCAGAAATCTCAAGTTATATTGGGAGAAGGATTATGAACGCGCGAAAGCAAATTGTGCGGGCAATGGCGAACGAGGGAAGCCTTTTCTCATTGCCAGAAACAGGAGCGAGAAGGGACGCGCCCTCAGCCGGGAAATCGCAGCCCGTGTCCACGTCTGCGAAATTTGCGGTGAGCAGGTAAAGTCTTACATCGGACCTTACAACCATAGGAAACTTGTGCATGGTGTTACCGGAAAGCTCAAGAATCACAAAGTTGTCTCTGTAAAACAAACCAGTGAAAGACAGGATGTCTATTGCCTGATCGTTCCAGAATACAACAACTTTGCGCTTTCTGCTGGCGTCTTCGTTCATAACTGCCGCATGCGCATCTCCATCTACGAAGTCTCGCCGCACCTGCTGGGGCAGAAGAAGTCCGTGTTCGAGGATGCCCTGTGGGAGCAGACCGCCTTCGGCATGGGCGCCAAGTGGACGGGGCGCATGAAGGCCGATCACGCCGTGCTCGATGACGACTCCTGGTACGCCACGCCCCAGCTCAGGATGTTGAAGGACACCGCCATGAACCAGCTCGGCACCAGCGGCACGGGCAATCACTTCGTGGAATGGGGCGCGTTCCGCCTGCACGAAGCGGCGCTCGGACTGGAGCCTGGCGAATACCTGGCTTTGCTCTCGCATAGCGGATCGCGCGGCGTCGGCGCGAAGATCGCCGACCGCTACAGCCGCCTGGCGATGGACAAGCACGCCGAACTCGACAAGTCCGCCCGCCACCTGGCCTGGCTCCCGCTCGACAGCGAGGAGGGCCAGGAATACTGGCTGGCCATGGAACTGGCGGGGCGCTTCGCCTCGGCCAATCACTACATCATCCACCAGCGCGTGGCCAAGGCCGTGGGCCTGAAGGAAGCCGCCGTGGTCGAAAACCACCACAACTTCGCCTGGAAGGAGCAGCTGCCCGACGGGCGCACGGTCATCGTGCACCGCAAGGGCGCCACTCCCGCGGGCAAAGGCGTGCTGGGCGTCATCCCCGGTTCGATGGGGGATGCGGGCTACGTGGTGCGCGGACGGGGCGTCAGCGAGTCGCTCGCCTCCGCTTCGCACGGCGCGGGCCGCCAGATGAGCCGCAAGGCCGCGCTCAACTCCATCAGCAAGTCCGCCCGCGACGAGTACCTCAAGGAACGCGGCGTGACCCTGCTGGGCGGCGGCCTGGACGAATCGCCGCAGGCCTACAAGCCCATCGAAAGCGTCATCGCCGCACAGCAGGACCTGGTGGAAGTGCTCGGCAAATTCACCCCGCGCATCGTCCGCATGGCCGATGAGCCGGGAGACAATTAGAAACCCACCCGCCGCCATCCCTGGCGGCGGGTTCCATTTGGCAGCTTACGCTACAACTTTATACCGCACTCGGGTATTATATTTGACGGAGGCCGCGGCGCAGGCGTGCCCAGGCCAGGATTGCCGCCCGCTTGTCCTCCTCGCGGGGCGGATGTTCGCTGAATAGCAGGCGGTTATATAAGCGCGTCAAGAAACCCAGGTCGGCGCACAGGGCTGCGGCCAGGGGCGTGCGTTGGCCGTCCAACATAGAGGAGAGGGCGCGCGCAAAATCATTGGGTGTGCGCGCGGGGGTCGGCGGCAGGCCGAAGGCGCGTCCGCGGCGGTAGAGGCGGCGGAAGATGATTTCGAAGACCCGCTCGACCGGCAGCAGGGTCAGCCACCAGGTCTCCAGCGGCAGGAATGGGATGAAACTCACGCAGACGGCAAAAACCAACACGGCCAGAATCAGGCGTCCCAGGCGGGTGCGCTCCAGGTGCAGGCTGAGGGGGGCTTCCTGGCCCGGGGGCGGCAGGCTGACCGTTGGGCGGCTGTCCCCGGGCTGGCCCGGGCGCGCGGGCAGCGGCTGGCTCGGCGTCGGCTCGAACTCCACCCAGCCGATATCGGGAAAATAGACCTCCACCCAGGCGTGGGCTTGGGCGGCGCGCACCACGAAATGCCCCCGCAGCGGGTCATAGACTCCCTGGGTATAGCCCAGCACCAGGCGGGCGGGCAGCCTGGCCGCGCGCGCCATCACCACCAGGGCCGAGGCATAGTAGTCACAGTAGCCCGTCTTCAAGTCGAAGAGGAAATAGTCGACGGCGTCGCGGCCCTCGGGGGGAGCGGGGACCTCCCGCGAATAGGGGAATTGGCGCAGGTAGGCCTCCAGCACGGCGGCCCGGTCGTAGGGCGTGGGCTGGTCGACGGTCAGGTTGAGCGCCAGGTCGAACACCCGCGCGGGCAGTTCGTCGGGCAATTCCAGGTAGGGACGCAGCGCGGCGGGATAATTCGTCGCGGCCGCGCGCAATTGTTCCACATGCGGGGATTGGACGCGCGACAGGGCCGCATACGAACCCGCCGCCTGGGCCGAGATCAACTCCCCGTCGGCGCGGCGGGTCACGGTCGCGGGCTGGTCGAGACGCAGCAATTCACCGGCCGCAAAGACGGCGCTGTCCCCGGGCCGCAGACGGGTCACCCGCTGGCTGACCAAACCCTGCCCGGGCGCAAGGCTGGACAGGTCGACCCCCGCGCGGGTGGGCTGGTTCGCGGCCAGCTCGTCCACGCGGGCAGAGGTCACGCTCCAGGCCCGCCCGTCGTACGCGTCATAGGCCTGCGCGCGCCAGTAGTAATGAACCGCCGCCTGGGAATACTCATCGGGTGGCGGCTGGTAGCCGTCCACGGCCACGAACATCACCAGGCGCGAGTCGAGCATCGGGCCGGGGCCAAGCGCATGGCGCGGGGACAGTTGCACGCCCGTGGCAGGCAGCGTGGCAGGCGCCCCAGGCCCATCGCCGTCGGGTGTCGCCTCCAGCCCAAGCGAGCGGGCCAGCGACGGGTCGCCCCGCGGCTGGAAGGCCGATTCGACCAGGTCGGCGATCTTGCGCACCGGCACCGACGGCAGCAAGCTCCCCGCCAGCAGCACCCCAACCGTCAGCGCAACCGCCAGGAAGACCAGCCGCCCCTCGACCTGCTCCTGTTCCAGGCGCCGGGCACACCAGCGGCGGCGCGCCACGCCATATTCCACGCCGGCCTGGAGCAGCAACATGCCCGCCAGCGCCGCCCCCAACCAGGTCAGCCCGATGCTGGAGCGGGTGTAGAACACGTTGTAGCCCAGCAGGGCCGCCAGGGGCAGCAGGCCCATCAGCGTGAAGTCGCGCCGCCGCACCCACCAGGCCGCCCAAAACGCGCCCAGCCACAAGGCCAGTCCCCACAGAATCGACGTGACCGTGGGGTCGATGACCGGTGTCTGCGCGCCCACCCCGCGGAACCAATGCTCGAAGCGCGCCGCCAGGCTGAACAGCGTCCCCGTCAGCGACTGCCAGGCCGCCACCGTCGCGGAAGGGTCGAACTCCCTTTGGAGCAGGCTTTCAGCCAGGGCAGGCAGGCTGGCGGCCAGCGCCCCCAGCGGGCCTGCCAACTGCCCGACCGTCAAGGCCATCCCGATCCCGCCCAGCAGGACGCCGACCAGTCCATAGCCCCAGGCGGACAGGCGGGCACGGGCCAGAGTCCAGGCCGCAGAGACGGAGATCAGCGCCACCAGCAGCATGAAACCCAGGGAAAGGCGCACGGCTACCACGCCCAGCCCCAGGCCCAGGCTGCCCAGCGTGAAAGCCAGCAGGGCCAGCTGCAGAGCCTCCAGGCCGGTGAGACGGTCGACCCACCGCTCCAGCCAAAGGTTAAAGACCTCGCGCCTCATCCCAGCCGCCTCCAGTCGCTGCGCAGGGGACGTGTCACCGTCACCACCTTGCCGGGCGCGACCACCTGCCGCTCCCAGCGTCCCTGTTTGCCGGGGCGCGCCTCGGGTCGGTCGAACAACTCCGGCGGGATCAGGCTGTGGGCGAGACCGTGGTCCGCCAGGATGCCCGCTACGCCGCGCATCGAGTCCGCGCCGCCCAGCGCCGATGGGTCGAGCAGCAGGAGCGTGGGCGTGACGCCGTTTTCGGCCAGTTTCAGCAGGGGTGGAATCCAGGCCGCGTCCGCGTTGGGGGTGATGACGATCAGGCTGGCCCCCAGGCGGATCGAACGCCCGGCCTCGGTCAACAGGTCAGCCAGCGGCTTTTGCCCGCGCTGCGCCAGGGCCAGCGCGCGCAGCACCTGGGTCAACTGGCCCGAGGAGCGCTGCGGCGGCAGCCAGGTCAATTCCTGCCCGGCCGCAACCAGCCCCACCTTGCGTCCCTGTTGCAGGCCCAAATGCGCCAGCGAGGCCGCCAGGATGACCCCGTACTCCTCCGTCGACTGCGCCCCGCTGCCCGCCTGGACGCGGCCTTCCAGGTCGAGGAAGATCCACCAGTCCGCCGAGGGCATGTGATCGAACTGGCGCACGAACAGGCTCCCGCGCCGCGCCGAGGTCGGCCAATGGATCGCCCGCAGCGGGTCGCCGCGCGCATACTCCCGCACCGACTCCACGCTGACCGTGGTCTCCAGGGCTGTGCGGCGCGGACGGCTGCCCTCCCCCACCCGTCCACCGGCCGCGATCTGGATGGCGGGCAGGGACAGCACCGGCGGCAGGACCAGCAGCGCCGCCGAATCGGGTTGGTGAATTTCGACGCTGCACAGCCCGAGCGGGTCGCCGCAGCGCAGGCTGGTCGGGCCGAGGGTGTGCAGTCCGCGGCGGGTGCAGACGCCCTCGGTGCGCCAGCTCAATGCTTCCCGTCCCTGAATGGCGGTCACGCGCCCGGCCTGGTAATCGGGGAGGGTGGAATGGTCGAGCACCTCCAGCCAGGGCGCGGGCAGGAGGCCGTCGTTGTACAGGGTATAGCGTTCCTGCAGCGCGTCTCCGACCTGCGCCCAGCCATAGCGCATCTCGCGTTGGATGGACAGGCCGCGCCCCAGGCTGACGGTCCACAGCAGGGCCGCAAGCCAGGTCCCGCCCAGGACGATGAACAGGGTCATCCAGACGCGGCTCGGCCAGGCCAGCTGCAATCCCGCCAGCAGCACAGACACGACCAGCCAGGTCCACGAATGGATGCGGACCTGTGCATTGGGAAGCAGGGTAAAACGCCTGAAGAATGGTTTCACGCCGGACCGACTCCTGTATACAAGGCAGACATGCACCTTCATTATACTGATTCCCCACCGCGGGTATACTTGGAAAAATCGACAGGACAACATGAACCCCAAACGCCTCCTCCCCCTCCTCCTTGCGCTCGTGATGGCGGCCTGCGCTGCAGAGGCCGCCCCTCCCAGCCCGACCCTGGCGCCGACCTTCACCGCCACTTTGCCCCCAACCGCGACGCCCACCCTGCTCCCGACGGCAACGGCCACGCTCACGCCCGCGCCCACGCCGATTCCCGCCGCGCTCATCACCCATGGCGACCGCGCCGCGGCCTTCGTGGCCCTGACCTTCGACGTGTGCCAGGATCCCGCCTACCCGGCCGGCTATGACGCCGCCATCGTCCGCATCCTGGAGCGCTACAACGTGCCCGCCACCTTCTTCATGGGCGGCGACTGGATGCGCACCCATCCCGAGGAGACCCTGCAGTTGGCCTCACATCCGCTCTTCGAGCTGGGCAACCACTCCTGGGACCACGCCGACTTCACGGCCCTGAGCGCCGACCAGGTCCGCGCGGAAATCGTCCAGACCGACGACCTGCTCTTCCAAATGACCGGCCGCCGCTCACGCCTGTTCCGCCTGCCGTTTGGAACCTACACCGACGAGACCCTGCAAGTCATTTCACAGATGGGCTTTTACACCATCCAATGGGATTCGGCCACGGGCGACCCCGATCCCAGCTTCGACGCCGCCACCATCCTGGGGGAAGTCCAGCGCACCGTACAGAACGGCTCGATCATCATCATGCACGCCAACGGGCGCGGCTGGCACACCGCCGATGCCCTGCCCGCCATCATCGAGTATTTGCAGGGGCGCGGGTTTCAATTGGTGACGGTATCGCAATTGTTGGG
>JBMOMS010000135.1:0-12424 GCA_049324895.1 Chloroflexota bacterium | reverse complement strand
AGCTCCATCCTATACCTGAAACACACAGGGCCGTCAATCCCCAGATTGTAGCCTAGCATAAAATATGATAATTAGTATAATAATTATATTAATAACGCAACGATACCCGCTTTATTCACACAAGGAGAAACATGAAATACAAGTTCCACTTCCTCTTGTCCACCCTGGCCCTGGCGTTGATCTTCTCAGCCTTTGCCGTGGGACAGGCCAGCGCCAGCACCGGCTGCTTCAATGACACCAACGGCGACTTTGCCGAAACCTTCATCTGCTGGATGAAGGACAACGGCATCTCCGGCGGCTACCCGGATGGCGGCTACCACCCCAACAGCAACGTCACCCGCCGCGAAATGGCCATCTTCCTGAAGGCCCAGGCAGACGTTCCACCTGCCAAGGGCCAGATCCTGGTCAGCAGCGGCTTTGGCAACTGGCAGCCTTTTGCGTCCACGGATAATTTAGTTTTTCAATACTTCTCCGGCAGTACTAGAATCGCGAAATTATCCACTGGCACTAGTTTCATGTCGATCCACCCGGACCTGACAACGGTATTGTACGGCAGGAGCCTGAATCTCGTGGGGGTCGAGTTTTGTTATGGCGCATCCTCCAGTGCGAAGTTGAGCTACGTGGAAATCAACACATATACACATTCGGCTGGCCCTGGCTCGAGGACGCTGGTATTCAGTGACGATACGGATCGCACGGACAATACCTGCCGTTTGTACACGCTGACCACTCCCGTCACCCTCACTGCGGAAATGGGTGTCAATTTCTTTGTGCTCACCAATTGGGTGGTCGCGAATACGGATTTCGAGATCGGACGAACCACCTTCATTCTTGCGCCCACCGAGACAATTGCCGCCCAGCCCGCCGCCGCGCAAACCATCGGCTCGGGACCTGAAACCATCCTGTCCCCGTCCACGAACACCGCAGCCCCGTAAGCTCCATTTCACACAAAAACACACCTCCAGAAAAACCTGGAGGTGTGTTTCATTTCAGGCAGGGTCAGCGCGGCGTTATTGCATTCCACGCGCCTGGCGGATCAACTCCACAAATTCCTGCATGACTTCGTCGCGATGGAATAATTCGCTGACGCGTTCGGCCTCGCGCAGCACATCCGCCAGGGAACCGTCCTCGGCCCAGTAGCTTTGCTTGAGGATCTCGGCGAACTCCGCCACGATCACGGCGCGCTGGAAGTACGGGCTGGTCTCGCGGAAATCATAAGCCATCTGGCCCGTGTCGAAATCCTGGGAGAGTTCGGTCACGGCGCGCGTGTCGGGATCCTCCCAGCGCAGGAAGACGGTGGCAATGCGCCCGTAGGCTTCGGGGTACAGCTTGACCTCGTACAGGGCGGTGACAGTGTGCCCCGCGCCGATCTCGCCCGCGTCCACGCGGTTGTCGCGGAACTGGTCATCGGCCACGGCGCGATTCTCGAATCCGACCAGGCGGTAGCGCATGACCACCTCGGGGTTGAAATCCACCTGCACCTTGGCGTTCATGGCGATGGTTTGCAGGGTGCCCGTCAACTCGTCGATGAACAGGCGGCGGGCCTCGTCCAGGTCGTCGATGTAGGCGTAGAAGCCGTCGCCGTTGTCGGCCAGCTGCTCCATCAGGGTGTCGTTATAGTTGTCCATGCCGAAGCCGAAGGTGGCCAGGGTGACGCCCTCCTCCACGTAGCCGCGCACCTCGGAGAGAATCGCGTCCGCTTCGGTCTGGCCGACGTTGGCGACCCCGTCCGAGCACAGGATGACGCGGTTGATGCCGTCGGGCATGAAGGCGCGCATGGCCTGTTTGTATCCCAGGCGCAGGCCCGCCTCGGCGTTGGTGGCGCCTTCGGGGCGCAGGCTGTAGATCGCGTCGAGGATTCTGCCTTTGCTGGAACCGCGCGTCGGCTCCAGCACTACACGGGCGCTGCTGCCGTAGACCACAATGCTGACGGTGTCGTTTCGATGCAGCTGCTCGACCAATAACTCCAGCGAGCGTTTGACCAGACCCAGGCGGTTGTCCATGTCCATCGAACCCGAGACGTCGATCACGAAGGTCAGGGCGGCATCCTTGCGCTCCTCATCGGGAACGTCGTAGCCCTGGATGCCGACACGGATCATGTCGTAGCGTTCGGTCTGGGTGAAGGGCGAAGGCCCGCCGTCGACGGAGATGCCAAAGGCCTGGTGCGCGGGCGGGTAGTCGTATCCCTGCCCGAAGAAGTTGACGTATTCCTCCACGCGCACCGAATCAGCGGGCGGCAGGTTGCCGTCGTTGATGTAATTGCGCATGATGGTATAGGAACCCGTATCCACATCCAGCGCAAAGGTGGACAGGTTGTCATCCTCGGTGTCGATGGACGGGTTGACGCCGTAATCCTCGAAGAACATATCGTAGGGTTCATTTCCCGAAGGATTGGCCTGGGGCTGGCGGGCAGACGGCGCCTGACTGGCGTCGAACGCGGACGGCTCAGCCGGCGCTTCCGTGGCGGCAGGGGCTTCATATTCATAATTGGAAGGTTCTTCGGGAGGGGCTTGCGTGGCGGCAGGCGCGCCGCAAGCGGACACGAATACAACCAGGAACAGGGTGCAGAACAAGGCAAAGCGTTTGGTGAACATGGTTTCTTCTCCTCATGGTTCACAATGAAAAAGGCGGCAACAGGGCGGCAGCGGTCGGCGTTCCGCTGTACGCGCGGACAAAGATCAATTCATAGGCCTCCTTTCGCTCATGCACAACTTTCCCATTTTCGCTGTTTTTTACGAGACGCGGCCCCCGATGTAAATGTTCCCCATGCATCAAAAAAAAATAGAAATTGCTCAAGGCACAGACACTCGTTCTCCCACGGCGGGGATGCGCCACTCGACCAGCCCACCCACACCCCACGCCAGCCACTGATAGTTCGGATCTTCCAACGACTCAGCGAAGCGGAATTCGACCAGCGACGGGCGGCCATCCCGCCTCACCCCGCGGACCGTGGCCTGCATCCCGTTTAAGAAGATCGCCTCGCCCCACAGCATGGGATGCGCGCCCCCGCGGAAGACGGAGTCGAATCCCGAAATATACCCGTCGCGCGCGGTGACCACCAGCGTGTTTTCATCCTGACGGTACACCGTCAACGGGGACAAGCCTGCGCCCAGATTCCAGACGCGCTCCGGCGCATCGGCCCCGTACCGCCTGCGGATCAGCCCGAAGAAGTCGGCATGGAAGGCGCTGGGCGCGGAAACGATCACCACGGTCGGCTGGATGGGTGCGGCGAGAATTGCGCTCTCGATATTGCCAAACGCTTTCGGGCTGTACGACATCCACGGCAGCAGAATCACCGCCAGTCCCAGGTGGATAACCCAGGCGCTCTTCTTGAAGAAAGATAATCCTTCCGTCTCACACAGCCAGGCCGCCAACACAGGCATTCCTCCCAGCCCCATGAAGAACAGCAGACGATTGGCCGGCAGGGATGAACACACTGGCAATGTGGCCAGCATCGCGCCCACCAGCAGGAATTGCAAATTTCGGTCGCGGCGGACGAGAGGGAAAACCATTTTGAAAAAGAAGGCCGTCAGGGCAATGCCCGCAAAAATCCACACGAATTTAACCAGCGGGTCGGCGGCGAAGGGATACAACTCTGCGGGCGGGTACGCCAGCCATCCCAGCCACAGCACGGGTGCGCGTTCGAGGACGGCGCGTAGAAACGGGACAGTTTCGCGCAGCGGGTCGATGTACGAGGTGCCCCATCCGCCATAATCCCCGAGGCGATAAAAAACCATCCAGGCCAAAAGGATGAGCGCATGGGGAAGCAAATCCAGCCATTTGCGCCGAGAAGGTCCACCCATGAAGAAAACGTAAGCCGCCAGATAACCCGCCGCCGCAATGCCAGCCTCCGCAGACAGAAGGGACAGCGCCAACGCAATCGCGCTCCCGAACAGGAGAGCCGGGCGCCTGGTTTGATTGAAACGATGAAACCACAGCAGGGAACCCACGCCCAAGGCAAAGGCCATCAGCGCGTTGCGATTGGAAATCCAACCGACGGCGTAGCCATGCGCATCGTCCACGGCGAAGAGCAGGGCAGTCAGGCCCGCCACAGGCGCGGGGAGCAATTCACGGTAGAGCAGCGCCACCAGCCCAATGCCCGCGGCAAACCACAGGATATTTTGCGCATGCATGAGCATGGGAGAATTCGGCCACAGGTGGAAATCCAGCCAGTGGGTCAACGCGCTGAGCGGCCTCCAAAAAGCGACCTTGCCTTCGGGCAGGCTGAACCACGGATAGATGCCCGCGTCCATGCTGGCCTGCGCGTGGGAGGGGTCGCCGTCCATGAAGACGAAGGCGTCGCGCAGGGCGCCTCCGAGATCGGGTGCGCGGAGCAGGGTCTGTTCCAGCAGGTAGTCGTCGAACTGCAACCCCACTCCCAGCGAGGGCAGCGTGAGCAGGACGGCCAGCAAACTGAGATAAAGGGGAAGGCGGGGGGAATCCAGCAGGGACGCGATGCGGGTCGAGACGAGGCGAGCCATCAGCGCTTGTTGAGCATGGGCAGGATGGACTTGAGATGTTCCCCGTCGCCGTAGGCCAGCAGGACCAGGATCTCCTCCAGTCCTGCCAGGATAAATGAACCGATGGCCAGGTAAAACAACCAGGGACTATACCCACCTGATATAAATGTGTGAACAACGAAAACTGCCTGGATCAGTCCGCCCAATTTTCCCGAAAGCAGGTGCAGGGTGGTGGGACGCTGGTATTTGATGACACTGACCAGGATGGAAGCTGCAAAAGTGGCCGCAGCCAGAGCGACCCACAGCGCATGGTCAGTGAACAGCGCAGGCCGCAGCAGGATCAGCCACAAGAGGACGGAAATTGTCAGCAGTTTATCCGCGAACGAATCCAGGCGGGCATTGGCGTAGGCGCGGTCAAGCGCGGCCAGCCTGCCGTCGAGCACATCCGTCAGCGCGGACAGGGCGATGCCGATTCCCAGCGCGGCCTGCCAATCCATCCACGCGAAGAACCACAAGAGCGGCACGGACAGGATGCGCAAGTAGATGAACGGGTTGGGGCGCGAAAGCTCGGGCGGAGTCATGGCTGGTTTTACAGGAGCAGGCGCAAGGTGCGCGTGGAGGCGGGCGCGGAAACGGGACCGTGTTTCAGGATGTGGAGAATGTCGGGCAGCAGGACATCCGCTTCGGTGTAGACGTATCGCGCCTTCTCGAAGCGTTGGAGGTTCGCCCGCTGCAATTGCAGGATGCGATTGTCCTGTTGGTAGGCCTGCCAGAACAGGAATTGAATGACAGGTTTGAACACGGCGGGGCCGCGCCCGACCACGACGCCGAACAGCCGCTGGGATGTTTCCGTTTCCGGCGTAAAGAACAGCGTGATCAACATTTTGGGAAGCGGGCCTGCGCGGTATTCCAATTGGGCGGTGGACGGGAAGATGTAGCGTCCAAAGCTGCGGTCGATGCCGCCGCCGAAGAGCCGCCAGATCAGGCCGCTTTGCGCGCCCTCGTCGCGATACTCGGCCTCGACGCGGTCGGCGCTGCGCGTCACCGTGACGTTGACTGGTTTGCGTCTGCCCTCGGTGCGAATCAGGCCCGCATGGACGAAATGGGTGTGCGTGCCGTCGAGGAAGTTTTCGAGCGCGTCGGGCAGCGCCGCGGAAATTCGCCGCTCGGCGATGAAATGGGCGTAGCCAGGCGCACCCATAAGTTCGAGGGGCGGAGGCGTGGTCTCGGGGACAGTTGTCGATGGATAAACCCACACCAGTCCATCCTGCTCGACCACTGGATAGGAGGCCGCATCCCGCGCCTTTTGCGGACGCTCGTCCATCAATCCAGGGACCAGCTCGCAATGGCCCTGCGCGTTGAACTGCCAGCCGTGATAGGGGCAGGTCACGTTTCCATCCGTCACCCAGCCATCCGACAGGGCCACGTTGCGATGCGGGCAGCGATCCAGCAGGGCGGCCGCGCGGCCCTGTGCGTCACGAAAAAGTGCGAACGGCAGGTTCAGGATCGTGCGGCAAATCGGTCCCGTCCCGAGTTGGGAGGACAGGCAGGCAATGTACCAGGCGTTGTGGAGAACAGGGAATTGCGTCAAGGTTCGTCCCGATCTCGAAGCAGTCACAAGAAAATCAGGGCAGGTGGGCCTGCCCTGATGCTTCTACTTCAACTTTTCTTCCAGCGCCTGGCCGACCCTGCCGAGCGCATCCCTGGCCGCGCCATCGGGCAGGCTGCCCTGGGCCAGGTTGGGACGTCCGCCGCCCTTGCCGCCAATGCCCACGATCAGGTCGCCCGCCTTGAGTCCGCGTTTGACCACGTCCTCGGTCAGCACGGCGATGACGGTGCTGCCCGTGGCCAGCACCGCCGCCCCATTCTGCGGGTATTTCTCGCGGAATTTGTCGGCGAGCATGCGCAGCGTGTCCACGTTCGAGTCGGGGATCTCGACAGCCAGAACGTTTACGCCTTTGACGGTTTGGACGGTCGAAAGTCGCAGGTCGAAGGTCGCAAGAGCCTGCTGGGCGCGGAGGTTGGCAAGTTCCTTCTTGAGGTCCGAGACTTCATCCTGCAGGGATTCGACTTTCGCGGGCACTTCCTCGACGGAGGCTTTCAAGGCGAAGGCGGCCTGCTTGAGGGTCTTGAAACGCTTCGCAACCAATTCGTACGCGCCGCGTCCCGTAACCGCTTCGATGCGGCGAATGCCCGCCGCGGCGGAGCCTTCACTGACGATCAGGAATGCGCCGATGTCGGAGGTGCGGTCGAGGTGCGTGCCGCCGCACAACTCGTAGGAGTATTTGTTCTCGCGTTCCACCGCCGCGGTGGGATGCACGACCGCCACATCGGTGGGCGTGTCGAATCCGACAGGGGAGATCGTGACCGTGCGCACCGTCTCGCCATATTTTTCACCGAAGAGCGCCATCGCGCCCTCGGCAATCGCGTCCTCGCGCGACTTGAGGTGCGGGAAGACTTCCATATCGGCGGCCACCGCATCATTGACGATGCGTTCGACCTGCTCGACCTGTTCGGGGGTCATCGCGTCGGGATGGGTGAAGTCGAAGCGCAGATGGGTGGGCGCGACCAGTGAGCCTGCCTGGCGGGCGTGATGACCGAGCACCTGGTGCAGCGCGGCGTGCAGCAAATGTGTGGCAGTATGGTTGCGCATGATGTCGTGACGGCGCACCGAATCCACTTCGGCGATGGCGCGGTCGCCCACTTTGGGACGCCCGGAGATGACCGTGCCGATGTGGACGATGACGCCCGCCGAAGCGCGGCGCGTGTCCGCAACCTCGATCTCCCAATCGGCGCCGCGGATGAAACCCATGTCATTGACCTGGCCGCCCGACTCGATGTAGAAACCCGTTTTGGGCAGGATGACTTCGACCTGATCGTCCAGCGACGCGGATTCGACCACCTCACCGCCCGCCAGGATCAGCGCCAGCACCTCGCCCTCGACCCTGGGACTGGTGTACGGGTCGTACTCGACGCCGTGCTCGCCCAGTTTCTTGTTCTTTTGCAATTCCTTCAGGATGCCCGCAAAGAACTCCGCGTCCTCGCCGCCGAGTTTGCCCATGGCCTTGCCGCCACCCGAGGCTTTGCTGTGCTGCGCCTTGGCTTCATTGAAGCCCGATTCGTCGATATCCAAACCCTGTTCGCGGGCGATGTCACGGGAGATCTCGAAGGGCAGGCCGTAGGTGGCGTACAGGTCGAAGGCCTTGTGGCCGTCGAGCACGGCGCTTCGACTGCGCTCCCCTGTCGGGTCGCTCCACTCAGCGCGGAGTTCAGAGAGCAGATTCTCCAACTGCGCGGTGCCCGCCTCGACCGTGCGCGCGAAGCGTTTTTCCTCGCGGGTCAGGTTGTCGAGGATGGTGCCCCTGTTCTTCTCCAGTTCGGGATAGAAGCCGCCGTATTCCTGGATGACAGCCTCGGCCACCTTCGCCAGGAAGGGTTCGCGCAGGCCGATCTTGGTGCCGAAGCGCGCCGCGCGGCGGATGATCATGCGGGTGACGTAGTTGCGTCCACCGTTGCCGGGCACCACCCCGTCGGCGATCAGGAAAGCCGCGGAGCGGGCGTGGTCGCAGATCACGCGGTAGGGCGTGAAATTGGCCAGCATCTCCTCCTCGCTGTGATGCGTGAGCGCGCGCAGGACTTCCAGCGAGCCGGTGAACAGGTCGGTCTTGTAGTTCGAGTCGACGCCCTGCAGGACCGAGACGATGCGCTCGAAGCCCATGCCCGTGTCCACGTGTTTGGCGGGCAGCGGTTCGAGACGGCCATCCTCAAAAAGATTGTATTGGATGAAAACGTTGTTCCACAGTTCGAGGAAGCGGGTGCATTCGCCGTTGACGCCGCAGACGTGGTCTGTGCCGCGCAGGTTGTCGCGCTCCTCGCCCAGATCCATGTGGATCTCGGAGCACGGGCCGCAGGGGCCGAACTCCGCCATTTGCCAGAAATTTTCCTTGCGTCCAAAGAAGAGAACATGCGAAGGGTCGAAGCCCGGCTGCTTCTTCCAAATTTCAGCGGCTTCATCATCCTGCGGGACATTGCCCTTGTCATCTTGAAAGCAGGTGGCGTAGAGCTTGTCCTTGGGCAGACCCCATACCTCGGTCAGCAACTGCCAGGACCAGGCAATGGCGTCTTCTTTGTAGTAATCACCAAAGGACCAGTTGCCGAGCATCTCGAAGAAGGTGTGATGCGTGTCGTCGCGGCCCACGTCTTCGAGATCGTTGTGCTTGCCCGCCACGCGCATGCACTTCTGCGAGTCGACGGCGCGGGTATAAGGCTTCTTGTCCGTGCCGATGAAGACGTCCTTGAATTGCACCATGCCCGAGTTGGTAAAGAGCAGGGTGGAATCTCCGCCCGGGACGAGCGACATGGACGGCACGGCGGTGTGCCCGTGTTCCACGAAGAAATCGATGAAGTCCTGGCGAATCTGGTTGCCGGTCAGTTTTTTGCTCATGCGAAACGCTCCGAAAATTTGATGATGACTGGCGAATTATACCAAGTGATGAATTCGGCAACGCCAGTGAATAAAAAGTCCCGAACCTGTCGGGGTTCGGGACTGGGTGGATGAATTCAGTCTCAAGCCGTGGCAGGTTTCGATAACGCGTGCGTAGCAGCGGCGGCTTGAGCGGCAGCGGACGGCTTGAAGGTTTGTTCCATGCACGGCATTATACCGCACTCGGGTGAAAAGCGTGTTTTTTTCTCTGCCGTACAAACCATATTATTTCGTCATTGCGAGGGCGCACTTGCCCGAAGCAATCCCAGTCCCGATTTCGAGATTGCTTCGCCGCAAGGAACGCGGCTCGCAATGACGGAGAATACGATATACTCGCGCCCATGAGCAAACCCGCACTCGACCCCATGATCTCCTCGCCCGACAGCAACGAGTATTTCAACTCCATCAGCCACCTGGTCGGCGCGATCCTGTCCATCTCGGCGCTGGCGGTGCTGGTGACGCTGGCCGCGCTGGCGGGCAAACCCGTCCACGTGGTGGGCTTTGCCATCTACGGCACCAGCCTGTTCCTGTCCTTCTTGTTCAGCTGCCTGCTGCATTTCTTCCTGCTCTTCGGGAAATACAAGCGCGTCTTCGGCATCCTCGACCACGACGCCATCTACATCCTCATCGCCGGGACCTACACCCCGTTCTGCCTGACGGTCTTCGGCGGCGCGACAGGCTGGCTATTGTTCGGTCTCATCTGGAGCCTGGCGGTTTTCTTCATCACGCTCAAGTCCATTTTCTTCACGAAGATCACGGTCTGGATGTCGAACGTCAGTTTTCTGCTAATGGGCTGGCTGGTCATCTTCCTGATCGGCCCCGTCTACCAGCAGCTTGGGCTGGGCGCCATCCTGTGGCTGCTGGCGGGCGGACTCTCGTACACAATCGGCGCGGTCATCTTCGCCATCGGCAGGCCCAATCCCTTCCCACCCTATTTCGGCAACCACGAGATCTGGCACATCTGTGTGCTGGCGGGCAACGCCATTTTCTTCGTGGTCATGCTGACCTACGTTCTGCCCTATCCAACCCTATGAACACTTGGCTTCGTCTCCCAGGCATATTGGCACAGGGACATCGTGTCGCGTCCGCTCCCTCCGCCGCCTATCCGTACAGTTCGCTCGAAAAACAGAAACCCTTCTTCCAGGCGCTCGGCCTGGACTTGTACGAATATTTCAACGGCACGCTGAACATCTCCATCGCGCCCGCCGTCTTCGAGATGACCCGTCCCGCGCTCACCTTCCCGCTGGTCGAGTGGACCAACCTGCATCCGCCCGAAACCTTTTCCTTCTCGCGCTGTCGGGTCTGGTTCCAGGGACAGGCGTACGCGGGCTGGGTGTACTATCCGCACCCCGAGACCAAGAAGACCCATTTCCAGAATCCCTCGCTGGTCGAGGTGATTACCTACGAGCTTCCAGGCATCCGCTACGGCGACGCGCTGGAAGTGGAACTCAACCCCGCCGAGATCACGGTCAGGGCATAAGGAAAAAGTAAACAAGCCCCCACCTCTTTCCTCTTTCCTCTTTCCTCTTTCCTCTCCCACCCATGCCCCTCCTCCACCTCTTCTTCTTCGGCTTCACCCTCTGGCTCGGCGCGTACCTGCTGGCGCGCGATTCGCAGAAAGCCACCGTCCGCCTGACGGGCTGGGGACTGCTGGCCTATGCCCTGGCGCTGGCAATCCAGATCCTGTTCGGCCAGGCCATCCTGCTCATCCTGCTGGCGCCTGCGCTGTTATGGATCGGCGCGGCGCTGCATCTTTTGCCCGAGGAAGAGCGCCTGCGCCCCACCCTCATCCGCGCCTGGCTGGTGATGTCCATTCCGCTGGCCATCCTGACCCTGCTCGACGCCTGGTTCGCCGCCTTGATCGTGTTGGGCCTCGTGCTGTGCGCGGGGATGATCGCGCGCCTGGCTTCCCGCTCGCAATTCAAGAACACCTTTGCGCTGATGGCCGTCATCGCCCTGTTCGTCACGCTCAGCGCTGGGTTGCTGATCCTGCCGCTCGATTGGCTTCCGCTTTCGTGGGGCCTGTCCCTGCTGGGATTCGACCTGGTTTTGCTCGGCGGCATCCTCCTCTTCTGGGATGCCTTCGACGAGGGCCAGGCCATCCGCGCGCATTTGCTGCGCTCGTTCGTATCCGCGTTTTACTATGCGGGCGCGCTGGCCCTGCTGGCGGGCTGGTTCGACGCCGACCCGACCCTGATCCTGCTGCTGTTCACTTTTGGGATTCTCACCCAGACCTTTTCGGACCCGCTTCAATCCATGCTGGATCGGCTGACCCTCTCCCGCCGTGTGAACGACGAGCGCCAATCCCTGCGCCAGGCGGCGGATGCGCTGCCGCTGCTCTCCGCCCTGGAGCCTGCCTCCGTGGACGAGGAGCAGTTCACCCGTCTGACGCGCCGCGCGCTCTCGCACCTCGGCGACCTGCCCAAGCTGGCGGCCAATCCGCTCGTGAATTTGCCAGGCGTCCAGGGCGAGAATCCGCTCGACCGCGCCCACGCCCTGAAAGCCCTGCTGGTGGGCAGCATCCAAAAACTCAAGCCGAAGTCCGACGCGAAGTTCGGCGACACCGACGAATGGCGCTACTACAACGCCGTCCACTTCCCCTACGTGCTGGGACTCAAACCCTACACCCGCCGCGCCGACTACGCCTCCCTCGACGAAGACTCGCGCGCCGCGCTGGAGTGGTTCCAGGCCAGCGTCCCCGAGCGGACTCTGCACAACTGGCAGAACACCGCCGCCCGCCTGGTCGCGGAGGATATCAGGCGAAGCCTGCCAGCCTGACAATCTCCCTGCTTTAGCCGACATCCGCAAGTAGAACTTGCAGACTCCCAGCCAAACTGGCAGCGGATGGCAGTCTTTTTCATGGATTTGGCAGCCTGAAATTCCTACAATGGGGGAAAAGGAGAATTCAAAATGAAGACACAAAGCAATTTCAATTTCTGGCAGCGTTGGCTGGTCGTCGTCAGCGCAGGTGTGATGCTGTACGGCATCAGCATGGTACTGGCCCCCGACCTGCTTCGGCAGTTCCTCAGCCTGCTGGCCTTCGGCTCTCCGCAAGTCATTACCTCCTTCGGGGCGGAGGCGGCGGATTACATCGCGCTCGCCCACGCCGTGATGGGATCGGTCATGTTCGGCTGGGGCGCGACGATGATGCTCGTCCTCTTCAGCCAGTTCCGCCCGGGGAACCAAACAGGCTGGCTGACGATTGCCGTCCCGTTGGCTGCCTGGTTCATCCCCGACACCCTCTATTCCCTGTGGTCGGGCTTCTGGCAGAATGCCGTGCTCAACCTGGCCTTTGCGATCCTGTTCGCCATTCCGCTGGCCGCCACGTTCCGCATGAAAGAAGGAGAATGACCATGAACACGCAAAACCGCTCCGACAGGCTCGGACGCATCCTGCTGGCCAACGCCGTTTTCTGCGGCACCAGCGGACTCATCTTCGCCCTGGCCGCCCGGCCGCTCTCGGCGTTTCTTGGAACCATCCC
>JBMOMS010000134.1:9810-91813 GCA_049324895.1 Chloroflexota bacterium | reverse complement strand
GCCTGGCCGTGTAGCACGACTGAAGTCTACTGTCATCGAGGTAAATCATGCTTTATGACCGATTGATCAAAAAAGACACATATACCGACAGCATCACCCCACTCCTGGCGGAAGCGATTATCCTGGCGGTTTTGGTGAACCTGGCCTCGAAGTATATCGGTGGATGGCTGCGGGTGGATGGAGGCGTTCTGTCCGTCACGTTGTTCAGCCTGCTGGCAATGACGGCCTTGTCGGTCTTGTACCGAAGGCAGCGGCGCAATTTAAGCATCGAGGACCGCCAGAAGCCCGCCGAGTTTGGGAGCGTGCTCTCGTTGGTGTTCTTTGCCCAGTTTCTTTTCTGGGATGCTGCCAGGATGGCGGAGTTCAACAAGTGGATTCCGCTCGGCGTGGGGGCGCTGCCCTTCCTGGCTGGCGTGGGCTTTACGGAGATGCTGGATCAGGTCCTGCGCCAAAAGAGGCGCACGCAGGAATTGATGCGGCACTTCGATCAGGCGCAAAGGGCGGCGGCGCAGGCCAATCACGCCGATGCGTTCGAAGCCCCGCGCGGTGAAAATGCCAGGTCCGAAGCGGAGCTAATCCAGCGCGCCAGAATCAGCCTGCGGGCGGTGATCCAGGGCAAGTTGGACCTCGAGCGGCAGCCGGCCATTTTCTTTATCATCATCGAGTCCATCCTGTCGGCGCAAAAATCGGTCTCGCAAATGGAAATCTTCGCGGTGTGCCGTGTGCTCTCGAAGGAACCGCTTTCCAGCAATTTCAGCGGGTTGATCTACGAGTCTATGGCAAAGTTTGTCACCCTGCACCAGGATGCCAGGAACGTCATGCTCTTGACCGACGGCGGGAGCGGGTGGACCATTGTCGAAACTCCCGCACCGGCGGATGACCCGGGATAGCACTTTGGCTGCAAAGGCATCAGAAAATTCCACCGCATCTCTCCCCGGGGTAAAATAGCTCCTCATTGGAGAGCTGTCATGAATGAAAAGATCGACGTATTTTGGGCGGGGGTGCGCGCCGAGTTTCCGCTGCTGGTGGGGGTCTTTCCGTTTGGGATGATCTATGGCGCGCTGGCCTTGAACGCCGGCCTGAGCCTGGCCGCCTCGCAGATGATGTCGTCCATCGTCTTCGCGGGTTCTTCGCAGTTCATCGCGGCGCAGCTGGTCCACGACGCCGCCCCGGGCCTGGTCATCGTGCTGACGATTGCCGTGGTCAACCTGCGGCACATGCTGTACAGCGCCTCGCTGGCCCCCTACCTGAAGGACCTGCCCGTCCGCTGGAAGGTGCTGCTGGCCTACCTGCTGACCGACGAAGCCTATGCTCCCGCCGCCCTGAAATTCGAGCGCGAGGGCATCACTCCGCTGGGACATTGGTTCCTGTTCGGCGCGGGGCTGGCCCTGTGGAGCACCTGGCAGGTCAGCACGGGTCTGGGCATCTTCCTGGGCGCGTCCCTGCCGCAAAGCTGGCCGCTGGATTTCGCCCTGCCCCTGACCTTCATCGCCCTGGTCATGCCCGCCCTGAAGAATCGACCCGCCATCGCGGCGGCGCTCAGCGCGGGACTGGTCGCCCTCCTGGCCTACGGCCTGCCCTTCAAGCTCGGCCTGATCCTGGCCGCGCTGACGGGGATCCTGGTCGGCACCGTGCTGGAGGGACGCCAATGAACATCTGGCTGATCATGTTGTTGGGCGGTTTGATTACGTTTGGGATGCGCTTTTCGTTCATCTATCTTTTTGGCCGATTCGATATTCCCGAAACCCTGCGGCGCGCCCTGCACTACGTCCCCCCGGCCGTGCTCTCGGCCATCGTCTTCCCCGAACTGCTGATCCGGGATGGGCGGCTGGCCCCCGGCCCGGACAATGAGCGCCTGCTGGCCGGGCTGGCGGCCATCCTGGTGGCCTGGTTCACCCGCAACACCCTGCTGACCATCCTGTCCGGCCTGGGCGCCTTGTTGCTGCTGCAATTGATGTTCTAAAGATAGGCCAGGAAGACCTGGTTCCCGCCTTCTTCGCGGGCGCGCAGCATGGCAATGCGCGCCTGCTCCACCAGGCCGTCCAGGCTCGTGGAGGGGGTGACGTGGAAGGCGCTTGCCACGCCCGCGCTCATCTCCACGCTGATTGGCGGTCCATCCTGCCCGGCGGAGATGTAGATCGACCGCACGCCCTGGAGGATGCGCCCGGCCACCTTTTCGGCGTCGGCCCCGATCACGTTGGGCAGGGCCGAGACGAATCTGCTTTCCCAGCGCCCGAGGCAGTCATAGGGTCGGCTTTTCTCTTGGGTGACGCGTGCCACCAGTTTCAGCACCTCTTCGCCGGCGCGCCTGCCGTGGCGCTCGTTCAGCACCGTGAAGTTGTCGACATCCAGCATGACCAGGCTGAAGGGGGCCTGTGCGCGGCGGGCGCGTTCCATTTCGCCCTGGGCCGTGTGCAGGAAGGCCTTTTGGTTGAGCAGGCCGGTCAGGGGATCGTACAGGGCCAGGTTCTCCAACTGGTCGCGGGCCTGGGCCAGGTCCCCGCCAAGGCTGAGAATCCGCTCGCCGATGCTGATGCGTGTCCTCAGGTCCAGGGCCGAGATCGGCTTGAAGAGGTGGTCGTCGGCGCGGGCGCTGTATTTGTCCGGGTCGAAGGCGCGGTTGGTGATCAGGAGGATGTAGACGAGGGCGGGCAGTCCCCCCGAGCGGATGCGCTCGACCAGCCGTTTTTCATCCACGTCGGTGTTGGTACGGTCCGCGATCAGGAAGCGCGCTTCGCCCGCCCTCAGGCGCTCCCAGGCGTCCAGGCTGTTCTCGCAGGCCAGGGCTTCGTGCCGCCTGGTTTGGATGACCTGCATGAGGGTGGCGCGTTCGGCCGGGTCGTTGTCGAGGACGAGGATTTTCATGCCAGGCGCTCCATGCTTACAAGGCCCAGGCCAGCATCAGCCCGAGGATGGCGGTCACCAGTCCCACGTGCAGGAACAGGTTGGAGGAGGCCAGCAGGTGGCCGGCCGGCAGTAGGAATTGCAGCGCCAGGTTCAGCAGGATCAAACCGATGCCGATCAAGGGCAGCAGGCCTTTGCGATGGGCCAGGTATTCGGACAGGAAATCCAGGAGCTTGGACATTAGATGTCATCCTCTTCTTCCTCGAACGGATCGTCGAGTTCATCGTCGCCCTCGTCGTCGAGCCACTCTTCGGGAGCGGGCTGGGCGGGCCTGGCAGCCCCCACCAGCCAGGGTTGGAATTGGGCCAGCAGGCGGCCCGGCACGCGTCCCTGCATGACCACGCCCCCGCGTTCGTGTTCGATGCGTTCCACCTGTCCCGCCTCGTGGAACAGCGAGATGAGCGCGCCCTGCTGGTAGGGCAGCCGCGCGTGGATCGGGGTGTAGGCTTCGTACAGATCCTCCTGGATCACGCGCAGCAGGTCCGGGATGCCCGCGCCGTTCAGGCTGGAGGTGGCGACGGCCTTGGGATAGCGGCGCACGATCTCGCGGGCCGCCTCGGGGTTTTTGAGCTTGTCCACCTTGTTGAGCGCAGTCACCATCGGGATGTGGCCGGCTTCGATCTCGGCCAGCGTCTCCTGCACCGCCTGGTACTGGTTGAGCGCGTTGGGGTGCGAGATGTCCACCACGTGCAGCAGCAGGTCGGCTTCGGCAATCTCCTCCAGGGTGGCCTGGAAGGCGGCCACCAGCGCGGTGGGCAGTTTTTGGATGAATCCGACCGTGTCGGTGAGCAGGGCCTGGTAGCCGCCGGGCAGTTCCACGCGGCGGGTGGTGGGGTCGAGGGTGGCGAAGAGTTGGTCGGCGGCGTACACGTCGGCGCGGGTGATGCGATTGAGCAGGGTGGATTTCCCCGCGTTGGTGTAGCCGACCAGGGCCACGGTGGGGATGCGCGAGCGCTTGCGCTGGGCGCGGTATCTCATGCGGTGCGCGCGCACCTTTTCCAACTCCTTTTTGAGATGGGAGATGCGGGTGCGGATCGAGCGGCGGTCGACTTCCAACTGCGTTTCGCCCGGGCCGCGCAAGCCGACCCCGCCGGCCGAGCCGGTGCGCCCGCCACCTCCGCCCGCCTGGCGGGCCAGGTGCGTCCACTGGCGGGTGAGGCGCGGCAGGAAATATTCGTACTGCGCCAATTCCACCTGCAACATGCCTTCGCGGGTGTGGGCGTGTTGGGCGAAGATGTCGAGGATCAGGGCGGTGCGGTCGAGGATGCGCACCTTCTCGCCCAGGGCCTTCTCCAGTTCGCGCTGGTGGCGCGGATTCAACTCATCGTCGAAGATGATTACCTGCGCCAGGGTCTCCTCGACCAGCGCCTTCAATTCCTCCACCTTGCCCGGGCCGATGTAGGTTTCGACGTGGGGATGGTCGAGCTTTTGAGTTAGTTCGCCGACCACCTCCAGGCCGGCCGTATCGGCCAGCAGGGCCAGCTCGGTCAGGGAATCTTCCAGGGGCAGGATCTGCTTGCGCTGGTAAATATCCACGCCGACCAGGAAAGCGCGTTCCCGCGGCGGCAGGGTGGGTTCAGGTTGTTTCTTTGACATCGGTGCGTTTGGTATCCAGACTGTCGAATAGTTTGGTCAGCCGCGGGTCGGCGGCGTCGGTGCGGGCGGGAATCAGGAGGTGGAAGGTGGCGCCGGGCAGTTCTTTCTCATCGTACCCTTCCGATTCCACCCAGATCGTGCCGCTGTGCGCTTCCACAATGCCGCGCGCAATGGCCAGGCCCAGACCCGGGCCGCCCCCCTTGAATTTGGTCTTGCCGCTGGAATGTAGTTCGGCCCGCCCCAACTGGCCGAATTTTTCGAAGATCACGGCCTGGTGCTCCGGCGAGATGCCGATGCCCGTGTCGGCCACGGTGATCTCGATGAAGCCCGGCAGGGTGCGGCCCGAGACCGTGATCGTGCCCCGGTCGGGCGTGAACTTGATGGCGTTGCTCAGGATGTTGCGCAGGGCCTGGTACAGGCGCTCCGGGTCGGCGAAGAACCAGGTGTCGCTGCCGTTGAACTTGTGAACCTCCAGGACCTGTTGGCGTTCCTGCACGATGGGAAGCAGCTCGTTGCGCAGCAGGTCGACCAGTTGGCTGACCTGGGTCGGCTGCATGTTGAGCGAAAGCAGGTGGTTGTCGATCAGCGACACGTCGATCATGTCGTCCACGATCTGGCGCAGGCGGTTGATGCCGCCGTTCATGCCCACCACCAGTCCGTCGATACTCTTTTGCTGGAGCGCCGCCGCCAGGTCGCGGATCATCGCGGCGTAGCCTTCGATCAGGGTCAGCGGCGTCTTCAACTCGTGGGCCGCCACCGCAATGAAACTGGACTTGCTGCGGTCGAGCTGCTCCATCTTCTTCTGCACGTCGGCCATCTCGGTGGCGATATGGGTCAGGCGCGTCTCCATCTCGTAGCGCGAGACCACCTCCAGGCCGTAGCTGAACACCGGCAGCACCGTGGCGATGTAGTCCAGCGCTTCCGTTTCGTCGAGCGTCTCGCGCGCCACCTCGATGGTCAGGCTGATGATGCGGTTCATAACGAAGGACACGTGATACTGTCCCTGGTCGAGGTCGGTCTCGGTGGGGGAGCGCGCCCAGTCGTACAGGATCGGGTCCAGCCAGGCCGAATCGCCTGTGATGACGGCCTGCATCATCAGGTCGTAGAAACGTCCCAGTTCGGTGACAAAGCTCTCCCGCACGCCGATGCCGCGCGCGAGAGTCTGGGAGACGCGTTGAATCCAGGGGGTGCGAACCTGAGTGAGAAGTTCTGGAACGATCATGTGCGTTAAGTGTACGCCGACTCTGCCAGTTTGAACATGTTCCTAGCGTTGACGTTTTTGTTGGGTCAGCCATTGCAGCAGGGTTGCGCCCACGGCTTCCAGGCTTTCTGCAGAGACTTTGTCGGGCGTATCCTGCACGGTATGCCAGGATGGGTAATCGAAGTCGATGATGTCCACCGCCGGCAGGCCGGCTTCGAGGAAGGGCGTGTGGTCGTCCAACATGCTGTACTTCTCCTCCTGAATGAAGACTTCGCCATAGCCCAGTTCGGCAGCCACGGCCCAAATCTCGTCGCGGATGGCCGCCGTCGAATTGCGCTCCAGGTACAGGTTCAGGTCCGCGTCCCCGACCATGTCCACGATCACCACGGCGCGCGGACGGAGCGTCGGGTTCTGTTCCACGAACGCGCGCGACCCCAGGATCCAATCCCAGCCTTCGATCTGCCCGTTATCTTCGGCGTCGAAGAAGACCAGCCAGGTCGGCACACTGTCGGCGGGCAGGGTGCGCGCCAGTTCAAGCAGCACAGCCACGCCCGAACCGCCGTCGTTGGCGCCCGGCACGGGCTGGTTGTGATTGGCGGGGTTGGGGTCCTGGTCCGCGAAGAAGCGTGTATCGTAATGCGCCCCCAGGATGATCTCGGGCGACTCGTCCCCGCGACGCGCGACGATATTTTCGACGGGATGCCCCATCCGCTCGCTGGATTGGATTTCGACTGCCCAGCCCGCCGATTCCAACTCCGCGACGATCCAGGCCTGCACCCGGGCATGGCCCTCGGACCCGGGCGTGCGCGGCCCGAAGGCGACCTGCGCCTGCACATCGGCCAGGGCCTGCTGCCCGTTGAACGCATCGGGTGTGACCGCGTCGAGCCAGAACGAGTAGCCGTACCAGCCCGCAACTGCCAGCAGCAGGGCGGCAATGACTGAAATATAGAGTCCGTTGCGTCTATTCATGTTGTGTGAGATAGGCCTCCAGGTCCAGCAGGGCGCGTTCGGCGTGGGCCGCCCCGCGTTCGCGTTTGCCCCGCCGTCCGCTCTCGGGCAGGGGCGGCAGGATTCCGAAATTGGCCTTCATGGGTTGGAAGTCCTTGAGGTTGGCGTGGGTCACGTAATGGCACAGCGCGCCCAGCATGCTCGTTTCGGGCAGGGTCAGCGGTGATTTGTCTTGCAGCAGCCGCGCCGCGTTGATGCCTGCCAGCGCGCCCGTGGCGATGTTGCCCATGTAACCCTCCACGCCGGTGATCTGTCCCGCGAAGAACAGGTCATCGCGTTGAATATGCTGAAGGCTGGGGCGCAGCAGTTTGGGCGAGGCAAGAAAGGTGTTGCGGTGCATCTGCCCATAGCGCACGAACTCGGCGTTCTCCAGTCCGGGGATCATGCGCAGCACGCGCCTTTGTTCGGGAAACTTCAGGTTGGTTTGAAAGCCGACCATATTGTACAGGCTGCCCGCCAGGTTATCCTGCCGCAATTGCACGACCGCCCAGGGCCGATGCCCCGTGCGCGGATCGGTCAAGCCGACCGGGCGCATCGGGCCGAAGGCCAGCGAGTCCCGTCCGCGTTCGGCAATCACCTCCACCGGCAGGCAGCCCTCGAAGAATTGCCCCGCCTTCACCCCGTCGCGAATGGCCTCCTCGAAGGAACGCAGTTCGATGCGTTCGGCCGTTTGCAGGGCCTCCACGAAGGCCAGGTATTCCGCCTTGTCGAACGGACAGTTGATGTAATCGCCTTCGTCCTGCGCATCGCGGCCTGCGCCGTAACGCGAGGCGCGGAAGGCCACCTGCATGTTGATCGAATCAGCGGCAATGACGGGCGCGATGGCGTCGAAGAAGAAAAGGTGCTCCTCCCCGCTCAGCGCCGCAATCGACCTGGACAGGCTCTCCGAGGTCAGCGGCCCGCTGGCCACGATGACCGGCGTGGGCGGAATCTCCCTGACCTCTTCGCGCACCAGTTCGATCTTGGGGTGCGCCTGGACGCGCGCGGTGACGCGGCGCGCAAATCCCTCGCGGTCGACGGCCAACGCCCCGCCGGCCGGCAGCGCGGATTCCGCGGCGCATTCCAACAGCAGGGAACCCAGGCGGCGCAGCTCATTCTTGAGCAGGCCCGAGGCGCGGTCGGGCAGGTCCGAGCCGAGCGAGTTCGAGCAGACCAGCTCGGCCAGGTCCCCCGACTGGTGCGCGCCTGTCGACAGGGCGGGGCGCATCTCGAACAGGCGCACCTTCAGCCCGCGTTGGGCGGCCTGCCAGGCGGCTTCACTGCCCGCCAACCCCCCGCCAATCACAATCAAATCGGTCACGAGGGGTATTGTACCATTGGGGTGTGCTGTATAATTTATATCGTATGGCCGTCAACTCGAACCTGGATGCCCACCTCAAGGATGCCCTCAGCCTGACCTCAGCGCATTGGGTTGCCCTGGCAGACCGCGGGGATGGCGGCAAGTGGACCTTGCTGGCCTCCCAGCGCCTGGGCAGGCCCGCCCAGTCCCAGCTGCTGCACCTCATCGGCGAGGAGGGAGTGGATACCTGGTTGTGTACCGCCCTCAACGGCGGCAGCGGCCGGCCGTACATTCCGCTGCAGGGCAGCCTGGGCGCATCGCGCCTGTGGGTCTTTCCCTTGCCGCAATCCACGCGCGCCCTGTTGATCGGGGCCGAGGGCCAGGCCGCCAGCGACCAGCGCGTGTGGAAACTGCTGGCCGCCCTGTTGCCGGCCGGCGGCGGGACGCCCCTCGGCGAGCCGATTCTCCAGGATGTGCTGGCGGCGCTGCCCTACGATCTGCCGGGTTCGCTGGACCGCATCCTGGCAGCCTTCATTCAGGCGGTGCCGGGCCAGGGGGCCTGGCTGGCCATTCGGCGCGGGGATGCGCTCGAAGTCCAGGTGGAATGGAACGACTCGCGGGCGGCGCAGGCCTCCTTCCAGATCGACGCGAACGAACTGCTGCGGCGGGTCAACCGCACGCTCAAGGTGGTGGTCGCCCTGCACGGCCAGCCCGAATGGGACCTGATCCCGACCCAGTCGCACAAACGCGGCGCGCGCGTGTGGATCTGCCTGCCGCTGGTGATCGGCCAGCGCCTGATCGGGGCGGTGGCGCTCTGGCGCGCCAAGCAGCCGACGCCCGAGGAATGGCAGGTGCTGCACAAACTGGCCGGGTACATGTCCTCTTCGGTGGATGTGGTTGCCACCTTTGCCGAAATGGGCGCGCACCTGCGCCGCCTGGGGATGCTCAACGATTTTGCCCTGACCATCGCCTCGGCCCAAAACCTCGACCAGATCGCCCGCCGTGTGCTCGACCTGCTGGCGCGCGCCTTTGGCACCGAGATGGCTTCGCTGTTCCTGCTGTCCATCGACGGGCGCATGGTGCGCGAGTTCCAGGGGCGCGAGCGGCGGGTCTCAGTCCAGTCGAAACCGGCTGCCGACCATCCCATGGCGCCGCTGCTACGCAAGGTGCGCCTGGTGCGTTCGGATACGGCCGGCAGCGGATTGCCGGTGCTGCACGAGGGCGCCCGCTCGGTCATGGTTGTGCCGCTCAAATATCGCGGCCAGGTGATCGGCGTGATCCACATGGAAAGCCCGCGCCCTGAAGCCTTCAGCCAGTACGACGAAAACCTGATGGTGGTCATCGCCAGCCACCTGGCGGGCCTGGTGGAATATGGCCGCCTGCGCGAGGAGGCCGAGGGGCGCGCCCGCAGCCTGGGCCTGATCCACGAGGTCGTTCAGCAGGTGATCGGCCTGCACGATATGCACGAGATCGCGCAGATCACCGCCGACCTGCTGGCGCAGTACTTCGGCTATGAACTGGCCGCCGTGGTGTTCGAGGATGCCGACCAGAAGCATGTCATTCAAGGCCTGGGCGGAAAACAGGCCTTGACCCTGCTCAAAAACGATGGCGCGCGCAGCCTCTCCATCCAAGACGGCATTACAGGAGCCGTCTTTTCCAGCGGGGAAAGCCTGCTGGTCAACGATACCCGCCTGGACGCGCGTTACCAGCCCCTGCCGGGCTGGGACGCCGCCTCGGAGGTCTGCGTGCCCCTGCGCGATTTCGAGCGCGTCTTCGGCATCATCGACATCGAAAGCTCCCAGCCCAACTCCTTTACCGGCAACGACCTGCTGGCCATCGAATCGCTGGCGGGCATTCTCTCGGCGGTCATCTCCAATTCCAACCAGTATCGCCGCTTGCAGGAGACCGTGCGCCAACTGCGGCAGACCCAGGTCGAGGTCAGGGCGCGTGTGGAGGCGCAGCGCGCCGCGGAAAACCGCCTGGTGCAGGCGGCCAAGCTGGCGGCTGTCGGCGAGATGGCGGCGGGCATCGCCCACGAATTGAACAATCCGCTCACCACGGTGACGGGCTTCACCGAACTGGTGCTCGAAGAACTGCCCGCCGACGGGCCGCACCGCACCGAATTGGAGATGGTCCAGCGCGAAGCCCGCCGCGCCATCGACGTGGTGCGCCGCCTGCTCGATTTTTCGCGCCAGGGCGAACGCTCCCGCACGCGCGCCGACCTGAACGAGGTGGTCGAGGACGTGGTGGCCCTCACGTATCACCTCATCCAGACCAGCGGCGTGCAACTGGTATTGGAGCAGGGCGGCGACCTGCCCTGGGTTTCGGTTGACCGCAACCAGATGAAACAGGTGCTGCTCAACCTGATCCATAACGCCTTGCAGGCCATGCCCACGGGCGGCAGCCTGCGACTGTCCACGCGCTCGGCGTTTCGCGACGAACGCCATTGGGTCACCATCGCCGTGCAGGATACCGGCGTCGGCATCTCTGCCCGGGACAAGGAGCGCATCTTCGAGCCGTTCTTCACCACGCGGGGCGACCGCGGCGGAACGGGACTGGGCCTTTCCGTCACCTACGGCATTGTCACCGACCACGGCGGCGTCATCGATGTCGAAAGCCGGCCCGGGGACGGAACCACCTTCACCGTCTGGCTGCCTGTCTGATGGAACCCATCTCTGTCCTCGTGGTCGATGATGAACCCGGCATCGTGCTGCTGTGCAACCGCCTGCTCACACGTTCGGGCTTCAGGGTCTCCACGCTGACCGACCCGCGCCTGGCGGTGGATTTCCTGCTCAATAACTCGGTCGACCTGCTGCTGGTCGACATTCGCATGCCCGACGTGGACGGCTTCGAAGTCATCGGCCACGCCCAGCGCATCCAGCCCGATATTGCCGTGCTGGTCATGACCGGCTACGGCACGGTCGAGACCGCCATCCGCGCGCTGCGCCAGGGTGTGGACGGCCTGCTGCTCAAACCCTTCCGCCACGGCGATGAACTGATCCAGGCCGTGCAGCAGGCCCTGGCCGACAAGCAGAAAAAACTGGACGCGTCGCGCACCAAGGCCTTGCGTCCCCTCTTCTCCCTGACCGAATCCCTGCTGTCCGAGACCCAGCCCGACCGCCTGCTCAAATTGATCTCCAGCGCCATTTGCGGATACCTGCGCTGTTCCCATGCCGGTTATTACCTGAAGATGGAAGGCGAGCCGCTGCTGCTCCAGGAAGAGCGGGGGCGCCCCTTCGACGGCAAATTGGATGCCCTGCTTCTCCAGGTGGATGCGGACGGTGCGCCCCTGCTGGTGCAATCCAAGGGGCCGCGGGCCGTCAAATTCAAACGCCAGTTGCTGGACCTGGGGCTTGGCTCCGCCATCCTGGCGCCCGTCATCCGCCCGACCTTTCACAGCGTTCTGTACGCCGCGCGCGATCCCAACGAACCCGCCTTCCAGGAATCCGATTTCGAAATGTTCCAGATCCTGGCGCGCCAGGCCGCCGCCGCGCTCGAGAACGCCCGCCTGTACGCCGCGCAACTCGAATACGTGCGCAAGGTGGAAGAGTCGCAGCGCGCCCTGCTGCAAGCCGAGAAGATGGCCACTGCCGGGCGTTTGAGCGCCTCGATCGCGCACGAAGTCAACAATCCCCTGCAAGCCGTGCAAAACTGCCTGCACCTGGCCTCGCGCGATGACCTGCCCGCCGAAAAACGCGAGGAGTACTTCAGCCTGGCGCGCGCCGAACTCGACCGCCTGGCCCTGACCGTCAAGCGCATGTTAGACTTCTACCGCCCCGGTCCCGCCTCGCGCGAAAAGATCAACCTGACCGAGATCCTCGATCACGTGCTGCACCTGATGTCCAAGCAATTGTCCGAGCGCAGCGTGATGGTGGATTTCGAAATCCCCGACAACCTGCCGCTCATCCTGGCGGTCGGCAGCCAGGTTCAACAGGTCTTCATCAACCTGGTGTTGAACGCCTCCGACGCCATGCCCGAGGGCGGGCAACTGCAAATTTCGGCGCGACCCGTGCGCGGCGGGGTCGAAATCCTGTTCCAGGACAGCGGCCAGGGCATCCCGCCCGAAAAACAGGCCAACATCTTCGAGCCATTCTTCAGCACCAAGGAAGGCGGCACCGGACTTGGCCTGACAGTGAGTTACAATATCATCACCGCCCACGGAGGCACCCTGGAACTGCTCGGTGACCGCGGCCCGGGCGCCTGCTTTCGTGTCTTCCTGCCCATCGGAGGTAAGAAATGAAGTCGAACATCCTGGTTGTGGACGATGAACCCGTAGCCCGTCAATCGTTGAGCGACATCCTCAAACTGGAGGGTTACAGCGTGGCTTCGGCCCCCAACGGACATGCAGCGGTCGAGCATGTGCGCACCCATCCCGTCGACTTGATGATCGTCGACCTGCGCATGCCCGGCATGGACGGCCTGGAAGTGGTGCAGGTGGTCAACCAGATCTCCCCCGAGACCGAGGTCATCCTGTTGACTGCCTTTGGTTCAACCGAAACCGCCATCCAGGCCCTGCGCCTGCGCATCCACGATTACCTGCTCAAACCCGCCTCCCCTTCGCAGGTGCTGGCCAGCGTCAAAAAGGGCCTGTCGCGGCGCGCCTCGCGGTTGCGTTCGCGCAGCGGCACGGGCGGGGAGGTGGACACCGAGGAACCCTCGGCCCAGTTCAACCTGGTGGATGGCACGGTGGTCGACCTGTCGCGCCGCCAGATCCGCTTCAAGGATAAACTCGAACACCTCACACCGGCCGAGGGCCGCCTGCTGCGCATCCTGATGGAGAACTCGGGCAAGGTCTTCTCCCACCGCGAGCTGGTTTTGCTGGTGCAGGGTTACGACGCCTCCCAGCGGGAAGCGCCCGAAATCCTGCGCCCGCTGGTCAGCCGCCTGCGGCACAAATTGGAGATCTTCCCGCTGTTGAACAACCGCGTGGTCAGCGTGCGCGGGACGGGATATGTATACGAGGGGGAGGAGTAAATTCAGTCGAACGCGGCGTGATGGCTCAGGGCGGGCCCACCATCCGTTATTGATATGGCGGCCAGACGTCCTTGGGAGGTTCGGGCGGCCGTATCCAGGAAAGCCAGCCCCCGGAATGTTTTTCGGGGGTATTTTTTTCGAATCGGACCAGCAGCAGGCTGATGCCCAGCGCCAGCGCCCCCAGCCATTGCATCAGCGTCAGGCTTTCGTGCAGCCAGTAATAACTGAAGACGAGAGTTACCAGCAGTTCGGCCAGGCCCAGCAGGGCGGTCTGCATCCCGCCGATTCGCTTGATCCCCAGGAAGAGCGTCAGCCGCGCCAGGAATGTGACCAGGGTCAACCCCAACACCGGGGTCAACGGGGTGTTTCCCGCAGGCCAGGCGCGGTCGAAGATCAGATAGACGGGTGTCACCACCAGGCTCATCGAAATCAACGTGTAAAGCGTGACCGTCTGTGCGGGGGCTTCGTACAGCACGCGCTGGTTGATGGGCAGGTGCAGGGCGTACAGCATGGCCGCGCCGATCATCATCAACACCCCGGTCAGGTCAGTGGCACTGCTGGAAATATCCGTCAACAGGAGCACGGCCGTCGAGGCCAGCCCGATGCGCACCAGGGTCAGGCGGCTGGGCGCTTGCCGGTCGAGGATCAGCCAGACGGCCAGGAAGAAGGGATAGAGGGAATACAGCATCTGTCCCAGGCTGGCGGGCAGGCGGTCGAGCGCCATGTAATACAGCAGTGAGCCGAGGCCGTTGATTGCCCCGGCCAGGAAACACCCCACCAGCCCGACCGGGAAGATGTACAGATACTGACGACGGAAGATGGCAATGATCAGGAAGAACAGGGCGGCGGCCAGGCTGGTGCGCAGGGCCACCACGGCCAGGGGTGTGAACCCGAGGTTGATGGCCAGCTTTCCAAAGACGGGTGAGATACCCAGGAAGGCTGCCGAACCCAACGCCGCAAAGATGCCTGCCGTCTTTTTTCTCACGAGAAGACTCTCCAATCGTTTTTGGGGCGGTCGCGCGCAGTCAGTCCGTGAAAAGAAAAAATAAAAGCCGGTTGAATCAACACGGCTTTATTCAACCACCCGGCTGCCGATATGTCCATCCCCAAACTGTCATCATCTCCAGGCTTCGATATCACTTGATCAATTGGCGCACCTCTTCGAGAAACTCATCGTTCAGGAAATCGCCTTTTTGCATCAGGGCCTGGATCTGCCCGCCCAGCAGGGTCTTTTCCTGCAAGGTCAATTCCTTGGCCGTGGAAACAATGACCGGGATGTTGGCAGTCTCGGGCCGGGCGCGCAGGGCGTCGAGCACCGCAAAACCATCCATGCCGGGCATCATCAAGTCGAGGATCACCAGGTCTGGCAATTCGCGCTGGATCAATTCCAGGCCTTCCCGTCCATTGCTGGCTTCGCTGATGGTGTAATTGCCCTGGGATTGTAAAATACGGCGGATCAACCGGCGCGCCTCGGGTGTATCGTCGACGATGGTCACACAGGGGAATCGGTCGGGGGCCACGTTGTTGAGCGCGGCCAGCAGGCCGTCTTCGGGGGTCTCTTCCCTGGGCGGCAGGACGATGTTGCGCGACCAGTTCTCGCCCAGTACGAACTGCTCGGCGGGCATGGTATGGCCCGTGCAGTTGATCACCACCACATCGTTTTGTTTGATGACGCCCGCGCGAATGAGTTTGAACAGCCCCGCAAAGGCCACGGCGGCGGCAGGTTCGGCGGAAATGCCTTCCATCTTCGCCAGCACGTGCATGGCGCGGAAAGCCTCCTCGTCGGTGACGCTTTCGAAGACGCCGTTCGTCCCGTTGACCTGCGCGCCCAGGATTTTGTAGGCGCGCCCGGGGTCGCCGGTGGCCAGGGTCTCGATGCGGGTGCGCGGCGAGGTGACAGGTTCGGCTGTGGCCAGGCCGCGCTTCCAACTGTGGACCATCGGGGCGCAGCCTTCGGCCTGGATGGGGGCGATGGCCGGGATGCGGTCGGTCAGGCCCAGTTCGATCAATTCGCGGAAGCCTTTGTGTACGCCGATGGGGCCCATCCCGCCGCTGATGGCCTGGATGTACCAATCGGGGGTGCGCCAGGCGGCGGGCCTGCCGCCGTCGACGGGGGCGGGCGGGCCCAGTTGGGCGGTCAACTGTTCAGCGATCTCGAAGGCGATGGTCTTCATCGCCTCGATGGAGGTGATGGTGCGCGCGCCCATATCCAGGTAGAGTTCGCGCTGGCGGGCAAATTCGGCGGCCATCTGCTTGACCTGGTCGTAGGAGCCGGTCACTTTGACGACCTGGCTGCCGTACAGGGCGATCTCGCGCATTTTGACCGAAGGCACCAGGCTGGTGACGAAGGCCCACAGTTTGATGCTGGCGCGCGAGGCATAGGCCGAATAGGCGATGGCCACGTTTCCGGTCGAGGCGGCCACCATTTCGGTGATGCCCGCCTCCTTGAGGGCGGCAATGGTGACGGCGGCCTGGCGGTCCTTGAAGGAGCCGGTCGGGCCTTGGCGTTCATCCTTGATGTAGAGATTGGGACAGCCCAGCATCATACCCAGGTTGACGGCCTGAATGAGCGGCGTCCCACCCTCTCCCAGGCTCAAACTGGGCATGGGATGGCGGATGGGCAGGAGTTCACGATAACGCCACAGGTCGAAGGGGCGGGCTGCGATTTTATGACGAAAGGTCCCGGCGATGTCTTTGTAGTTATAAACGGCTTCACGCCATTGGCTGTTGCAATGCGGGCAATGAATGGAACCTGGGTGATACTCTGCGGTTTTGCCGCAGTCCAGACATTGAAGGGTAAAGGTCACAGAAGTTGTTTCTCCTTAGCTGGTGTTGGGAAAATCAGACCCTAAAGGGTTTTCCCGTATGCCTGGGTGCATTCTTGCAGGATGTCCTGTTGAATGGTCGGATTGCATGGGAACCTTGAGGGTCTTTTTTGGATGTTTTCAGGCAGGTCTCAGGGCGCCTTGGCGCGTTTTAGGGCCTGTTCCAAGTTGGCGATGAGTTCCTGTTCGCTCAGGCTGCTCTTGCTGAGTAGTTGACGTCCATATTCTTCGATTTGCCTGCGTTGCTCGGGGTTAAGGTCGCCGCCGCTGACGACGATGACGGGAATCTCGTTCAAGCTGCGGTTGAGGCGCATGTTTTCGAGGATCTTGAAGCCGTCCATGCTGGGCATGAACAGGTCGAGGATCACGGCCTGGGGGGGATGGCTGAGGAGCATCTCCCAGCCTTTTTCGCCGCCTTCGGCCAGCAGGGGCTGGTAGCGGCCGTTGTCGACCAGCATTTTGCCGATCAGCTTGAGGTCGTTGGGATTGTCGTCGATGACCAGCACTTCGCGGATCGAGCCATCCTGGTTGAGGCGGTCGAGGGCATGCACCAGGTCCTCCTCCAGGATGGGTTTGACCAGGTAGTCCGCCGCGCCCAGGCTGAATCCGCGCTCCTGGTCTTCGATGATACTGCAAATCATCACGGGAATGTCGCGGGTTTCGGGGTTCGATTTTAACTCGGTCAGCACCTGCCAGCCATCCACGCCGGGCATCAGGATGTCCAGCGTCACGGCAAAGGGTTTGAGTTCGGCCACGCGCTGGACCGCCTGCGACGGGTCGCTGAGTGGAATGACCTGGTAGCCCGAGGCTTGCAGGTAGCGCTCGTACAGGCTGATGACCTGCGGATCATCATCGATGGCCAGCACCAGTTTACTGTCCGGGGAGGCCTGCGGCGGTTCCTGGTAGGCAGGCAGGTTGAAGTAGAAGGTGGTGCCTTCGCCGAGCTTGCTGTGCAGTTTGATCTGCCCGCCGTGCAATTGCACCAGGCGCTGGCTGATGGACAGGCCCAGGCCCGATCCGCCTGTCTTGCGGGTGGGCGCGTCGTCCACCTGGGAGAAGGGCTGGAAGAGTTTGGACTGGTCCTTTTCGGCAATGCCCGGGCCGCTGTCGGTCACGGCGATGTACAGCTCGGTCTTGCCGTTTGCGCCGATTTGCGGATGCGCTTCCACGGTAATCAGGCCTTCGTCGGTGAATTTGGCAGCGTTGGAGAACAGGTTGATCAACACCTGGCGGATGCGAATCGGGTCGGCCAGGGCATGCGGCAGGTCGGGGGCGATGTTTTTGACCAGACGGATGGGTTTGTCCTTGACCAGGCCGGACACCGTGGACATGACGCTGGTGATGATGTCGTGCATGTTGACTTCCTCGAAGGCCAGTTCCATCTTGCCGGCTTCGATCTTGGACACGTCGAGGATGTCGTTGATCAGGCCGAGCAGGTGCTGGCCCGAGTTGTAGATGGCGGTCAGGTCGCTTTGTTGCAATTCGGTGACGGGGCCGTCGATGCCTTTGAGGATCACGCGCGAGAAGCCGATGATCGAGTTGAGCGGCGTGCGCAGTTCGTGGCTCATGTTCGCCAGGAAGGTGGTCTTCAGGCGGTCGATCTCGCGCATTTCGCGCACGGCCTGGATGGACAGTTCGTAGGAGCGGGCGTTGTCGATGGCGATGGCCACCTGGTCGGCCAGGGTTTGCAGCACGGCGATGTCGTCTTCGCTGAAGGCGTTCACCTCGGTCGACTGCAAGTCCAGCGCGCCGATGGTGCGGCTGCCCACCCTCAGGGGGATGGCGGCTTCGGCGCGCGTATCGGGCAGCAGCGGGTTGACCTTGTGCAGCGAGTTGACCTGCGTGTCGTTGACGATGATGGGCGCGCCGGTCTGTGTAACCTGGCCCACGATGGAGTTCGAGCCAACCTCCAGGCTGTGTTTTTGGGCTTTCATGGCCGCGCCGACATCGCTGGCGGCTTCCTGCAGGGTGGCGGTGAAGCCGGTCTCTTCCACAATGAAGATGGCCGCATGATAGAGTCCAAACCTGTCATGCACCAGGCTGACGGTGCGGCTGAAGAGGGTGCTCAGGTCGAGGGTGGAAGTCACCAGGCGGGCGATTTCGGAGGAGGCAGCCAGGTAGGTGTTGCGGCGCTGCAGGGCCTGCTCGGCCTGTTTGCTGGCCGTATTGTCGTGATGCACGGCCAGGAAGCCGATGATACTGCCCTTTTCGTCCAGGATGGGGCTGTTTGTGCCTGCAATGGGAACGAGGTGTCCATCCTTATGTCTGTTGTTGATCTCGGCGGTGAGCGTCTTCTTGGAGAGCAGGGAAGACCAGAGGTTTTCGTAATATTCCAGCGGGGTGACACCCGATTTGATGATGCGCGGATTTTGGCCGATCACCTCTTCCGGCGCATACCCATAGATCCTTTCGAAGGCAGAATTCGCAAAGTTGATCACGCCTTTTGTATCCGTGATGAAGATGGCGTCACCGGAGCTTTCGATGCCCAGCTTAAACTTGGTCAGGTCCTGTTCGGCCAGTTTGCGCTCGGTGATGTCGCGGGCAACCCAGAAGACTTCCTCTGCGTTCAGCTTTGAAAGTGTGGCCAGGAACCAGAAGGTTTCCTTTCCAATGTTCAGGTCGTATTCCAGTTGTTGTTTTTCGCCCGAGTCCAGCGTCTGGCAGATGGCCGAAACGAATCTGTCCGCCGTTTCCGTGGGCAGAACTTCGTGCATGAGTTTGCCGAGCAGTTCCTCGGGGGTGCGCACGAGCAGCGACGGGTTGGTGGGCGCGATGCGTATGTAGCGGCCTTCGCGGTTGAACACCAGCACCACATCGTCCATCGCAGAGAACAGGGTGCGCAGGTCGGCTTCGGATTTGGACAAGGCATCGCGCGCTTCGAAGCGTTCGATGGCGGCGGCGACCTGGGCGGCCAGCGGTTCCAGGGCTTGCACGTGGCTTTGCTTCAGGCGCTGGTTGGGATCGTAGGTTTGGATGGTCATCACGCCGCGTATTCCCCTGGCGGAGCGCAGCGGGATGCCCAGCCAGTCGACGCCGGGGGATCCGTCCGGGATGACGAGTCCTTTTTCCTGCAATTCATCGTAGGCTTCCGGTGTGACCAAAACTGGTATGCCTTGCTGGATGACGTAGCTGGTCATGCCCAGACCGTACTTCATCGGCGGCGGGGGCGGATCCTTCTCGTCCACGAAGTATGGGAACGAGATCATGCCCTCCTCAGGCTCATACAGCGCGATGAAGAAATTATCGGCGGGCGCCAGGCGGCGGACGGCGGCATGGACGGTTTGCAGCACTTCCTCCAGGCCGGTCGCGCTGACAGCCGCTTCTGTGATTTGGGCCGTGGCGGTCTGGATCAGTTCGCCGATCTTGCGGTCGGTGATATCCTGGTTGGCGCCAAAGGCTTTTACGGTTTGGCCTTCCGCATTCTTCTGAATGCGGAACTGCATCAGGATGTAACCGATGCTTCCATCCCCAAACTGGGCGCGGTGTTCGACGCTGGCGCTAAAACCCGCATCGGTGGTGCGGATGGCGTTGATGATCTCGGCTTCGATGCTTGCCGCATCCCCGGGGTGGAAAAAACGACGGGCGTATTCCGCAGAGGGCATGGCATAGCCGCCCTCGCGTTCCACGCTGGTGCGCATCACGTTGTAGAACTGGTCGTTGACCGTGAATACATCATGCAGGAAATCGTATTCCCAGTTGGCCAGGCGCGCGATGCGCAGGGCTTCGCTCAACTGGGCTTCACTGGCTCGGATTGTTTCGAACAGGCGGGCGTTTTCGAGTGTGAACCCGATTTGGATGCTCACGGACTGAGCCAACTCGATCACGGATTGGTCGTGCGGCCTGGGGCTGCGGCCAAAGACGCACAGCGTACCCAGGGTGTGTCCCTTTGACTCGAGCGGCACGCCCAGGTAACTGTTCAGGTTGTTGGCGAGCAGGCCAACCACGTCGACCGGCGCTTCCTGGCGCAGGTCTTCGAGGAACAATGTCTTTTTGGTTTCATAAACGTAATGGCACAAGGTCCCATCCAGGCCGTCGACTTCGAATTTATCGAGCATGGACTGGGGCAGTTCGATCCAGGAACGGATCTTGAGTTTTTTGGTCTCGTCATCCACCAGGGAAATCAGGCCGGCGTCGAAGCCAATCACATCGAGAACGCGCTGCAAAACGTTTTTCAGGATGGCGTCGAGGTCGAGCGTCTGGCTGGCGGAACTGATGATGTCGTTGAGCGCAGACAGTTCCCGGTTGCGGCGCTGGGTTTCCTCGAAGAGGCGCGCGTTCTGGATGGCGATGGCGGCATGGCCGGCGATGGAGACCAGCAGGTCGCGGTGGCGTTCCGTGTAGACGCGCGGCGCTTCGACGCTTTGCACGGCAATCACACCGATGGCCGCATCTCCCACCAGCAGGGGCGCGCCCAGCCAGCATTGGGCCATGGTTGGGTCGTTGGCCATTGTGATGACTTCCAGCCCCAATTTTTGCATGTGGATTGGCATGTTGTCGGGGATGAAGAGCGGTTCATGCGTGCGCAGGATGTGGTCGCTCAGGCCTTTGCCCAACCGACGCGGGGAAGCCTGGACCCTCTGGCGATTGTTGACGACAAAGATGGGGGTGATTTCCTGTTTGGCTTCGTCATACAGCGAGATGAACAGGTTGTCGGTGTTCATCAGGCGGCTGGCGTGTTTGTAGACCGCCTCGGTGATGGTTTCCACGCTGAACAGGGAGGCCAGTTCGCGGCCCATTTCATTGAGCAGGGCCAATTCCTCGGCGCGGGAGCGGGTCTCCTGGAACAGGCGGGCGTTTTCGAGCGCCAGGGAAAGCTGGTCGGTGACCTGTTTGAAGAGCAGTTGGTCGTCCGTGCTCCAGGTGTGGCTGCCCTCCTCGTCGACGGCGTGCAGGGTGGCCCAGTTGGTCTGGTCGATTTGGAAGCCGATCGACATGCTGGCCGGTGCGTCGCGCTCACTGCCGGGGTCGACCACAATCGAATCCACACGCTGGGTCAAGATGCCAGTGCCGGCCAGCCGTGGACGCACCAGGCTGCCGGTATGGGGCAACCGCGCGGTGCCTCGCCCGCTGTCTGGCGGGGCGGCCGATTCCGTTTTGGCCTGGGCCTCTTCGGCTTTGACCCCATCGAAGAGCGTATTAATGCGCTTGTCGATTTTTTGTTTCTTCTGTGGCATATTGCACCAGTTCCTGGGCCAGTTCGCGGTATTGGATCGAGCCGCGGGTGTTGGGGCGGTATTGGGTGATGGGCAGCCCCGCGATCGGGCTTTCGCGCAGTTTGGTGTCCACTTCGATGACGGTCTTGAAGACGCCTTCCCCGAAGGTGTTGCGCAATTGTTCGTTGATGTTGCGGTGTGTGCGGTTGCGGCGGTCGTACATCGTCACCAGGATGCGGTAGGCCAGTTCGGGGTTGCTTTCCACGCGGATGCGGCGGATGAGGTTCATCATGTTGCGCAAGGCGTAGGCAGAGAAGTATTCCGCCTGGGTGGGAATTACCAGCAGGTTGGCGGCGCTCAGGGCATTCATGGTGATGGCGCCCAGTGCGGGCGGGCAGTCCATCAGCAGGTATTCGTATTTCAGTGGGTTGGTGCTCTGGATCGCGCGGCGCAGCGTGGACATGAAGCCCGTGCGCACGGGCAGGAAGTGCTCGGCGTTCTCGATGCGGGAATTGCACGGCACCAGGTCCAGGTTGGGTGTGTCGGTGGTGCGGATGGCTGCCGCAATGGGCGCGGCTTCGATCAGCACGTTGGCTGAGGTGAAATCACTCTCGCCGATTTCGATGCCCAGCGCCAACGAGAGGTTGGCTTGCGGGTCCAGATCGATCAACAGGACGCGCTGTCCCAACTCTGCCAGTGCGGCGCCCAGGGAGAGGGTCGTGGTGGTCTTGGCCACCCCGCCTTTTTCGTTCGAAATGGCAATGGTCTTGGTCATGGATTCGCCTCACTGTGTCCAGGCTCGACTGAAACGGTTTGGGGCAGAACGTCCACACGGCTGACTCCCAGGGCGTGCTTGAGTTCCTGCACGGCCATGCGGATCATTTCGTTCGGGTCGTTGGTGGAACGGATGCGCGCGGTGATGTCGGACACCCTGCGTTCGCGTTCGGCGCGTCGCAGGGAATCTTCGAGCAGGCGGGCATTTTCGAGCGCCAGGGCCAGACGGTCTGATGCGGTCTGGATCAGGGAGATTTCGTCCTGGCTCCAGCGGCGGTCTCTTTGCAGGGAAACCACGTTCAGCACGCCCAGGATCTCGTCGCGCAGTTTGACCGGTACGACGACCGTGGGCTGTCTGTCCGGGCTTCCATCGAGCGCCACCACGGTTCCCTGCTCCAGGGCTTCCTGAATCTCTGCGGTGAAGACCGGCTTTTCCAGCAGCGTCCCGCCGCTGGCGGATTGGTAGTATCCGACCTTTTTGGCCTGCTGGGCAAAGGTGCGCCACTCCTGGCGCACATACTGGCTGTATGTGGCCTGGGCCTCGGCCAGGGCCTGTTGGGTACGTTCGAACAGGCGCGCATTTTCGATGGCGATGGCGACCTGGTCGGCCAGGATGGACAGGCTGTTGGCGTCGTTGTTCGTGAAGGCGCCCTGGCGGGCGCTTTGCACATCCAGCACGCCGATCACCTGGCCGCGCACCAGCAGGGGCAGGGCAATTTCGGAATGGGTTTCGGGCAGGTCGGGGTTGTTGAAGTAGCTTGAATCTGCGCCCACGTCCAGGGCAATGCGGGCGCGCCCGGTCTGGGCGACGTAGCCCACGATGCCGGTCTGTCCCACTTCCAGGCGGTGGCCGCGGGCCAGCATCCTCTGTCCACCCGCGCTGTTGGCTGCCTGCAGAACCGCATACGTGCGGGTGGGGTCCAGCAGGAAGATGCCCACATGGTAAAAGTCGAATTTTTCGCTGACCGTCTGGGTGATGAGCGGCAGCAGGATCTCCAGCCGCTGTTCGGCGGAGATGGCGCGCGACACCTCGCTGATGACTTCCAGGTTGCGGGAGCGTTCCTCGCTTTGCAGCCTGGAAATTTCGAGATCGTAGGTGCGCTCGGCGATGCGCTGCTCCAGGTCCTTCAGGGTGGTGGATAGCTGTTCGGTGGTCTGGTCCATGACGGAGGCCAGCATGCCGAATTCATCGGCGCGCTCGACGCCGGTGCGCGAGAGTAGCTCGCCCGTTCGGATGCGTTCCGCGGTTGCGGTGATCTGTTTGAGCGGGGAGACCAGGATGTTGGAGGTGAGGGCGGCGATGGCGCCCGCGCCAACAATCACCACCAGGATGGTGAAGATGCTGCGGCGCAACTGGTCATACAGCGGTTGCAGGAAGACCTCGCCCGGCTCCAGGGCCACCACGATCCAGGGTTTGCTGGTCATGGCAACCTGAACCGCCTGGTCGTAGCTGTTGTTATTTTCTTCCAGTTCCACCAAAAAGTTGGGAAGGTCCGCAGCCAGGCTGTCTTCCAGGTTGGGCAGGTCGAGCGTGAGTTCCTCGCGTGTGCCGGGTGGAAGGCGCAGGGTGGCTTGAAGATCTGCCAATTCTTCAGCAGACAAGGGCATGGTGGTTTTGTAAAGCAGCGCCCCGTCGAGGGTGTGGGCCAGGATGGTGTGATTTTCATCGAGCAGGAGAACCTGCGAGGTGGAACCCTCGATTTGATTTTCCAGCCTGTGTTGCAGGACGGAGGCGTCGTATTCGAAGATCAGCATGCCAATGAAGTTGCCGCCGGTGTCCTGCATGGGTGCGCTGAAATACAGGCGGGCCTCGCCCGTGGCGGCGTCGAACAGCACGTCTGACAGGGAGGGCCGCAGGCTGGAGAGCGCATTCAGGTAATAGGGACTGGCAGACAAATCACGCCCGACCTTGTTCTGCGCCGGGTCGGTCTCGTTCAAAACGATCCCATTGGCATTTAGCAGCAGCACAGAGCGAATATCCCCACGCGCAGAGGCCAGCGCCTGGAGCGTGGACAAGGCTTCCTGCTCCTCCACCTCTTCCTGGAGATAACCAGCCAGGTTGGGAAGGGAAACTGCGGTGCGAATCAAGTCCAGGTTTTCCTGGATGAAGATGTCGACACTGTTCCCGGCCTGGCCGGCCGTGAAGCCCAGGTTTTGGATCGCCTTCTCGGACAACAGGGCCTGGGTATTCAGGATGGGCGGGACGCCGATCATGAGGACGGGCACGATGATGGCCACCAGGAAGGTGGCGTTCAAGCGGGCGCGCACGGACCTGAACTCGGCCTGGTTGATTACGTACACGCCCGTGAAAATGACAACGCTGCCGATGGCAATGATCAACATCTGTTGGATGCGCACATTTGCAACGATGAGGTTGGGAAGGTCCAGGCCATATTCGACCAGCACGATGAAGACGCTAACCAGGACTCCGACGAGGGCGGCGATAGGCAGGCTGCGGCGCGGCAGGGCCTGTAAAGCGAAGATCATGGTGAAGAGGAAGGCCCCCACGGCAAAGATGATGCCCAACTGCGAGACGAAAAATTGGGCTGCGAGAAAGGCGCCGTTGGTAATGGCAATGAAGCCCCATGCCGCCAGCGCGAGGTTCTTCGAGCGCGCCAGGAAGAGAGTATTGGCCAGCAAGGCCAGCCCCATGAACGTGTTGATGACCAGCAGCGCGTTGAACTGTCCGACAGGGGCGGTGCGGCTGAGGATGAAGTAAACCACCTCCACGAGCGCCACAACCAGCGAGCCGACCACGCCAAACAGCAGCAGGGTCCGAACCCGGGTTTCAGCCTGGGCAGTTTTTTGTGAAGAGGGGCGTGTGTCAATCGGGCGCATAGGGTTTTCTCGCATGTGCGGCTACTCTTTTGCAAACTGCGGCTTGTCTTTCGATTTGTCCTGGTCGCCAGGCTGAACCTGTACGAGCACCTCGGCGCCGCCGCCCAGCACCCGACTTAGTTCCTGGGCGGTAATTTGCAGAATGGATTCCAGGCGGATGGAGGCGCCGATCTTGCCAGCCAGGTCCGCCGAAAGGCGTTCCAACTCGGCGCGGCGGGCGGTTTCCTCGAACAGACGGGCGTTTTCCAGGGCCAGAGCCAGGCGTTCGCTGATGGCCTGGACCATGCCGATCTCGTCGGCGCTCCAATCGCGGCCCGGCCGGGCCGCATGGATGTTGATCGTGCCGATTACCTGGTTGCGGAGTTTGACCGGCACGGCCAGCGCCGCTGCGCCTGAAGAGGCCGATGGCGTGACCGCCATCGCCTTGTTCGGGGCCGCGGCCTGGCCCTCCACCCGGCTCCCGCCCTGGAGGGAGTGACGGTAGCCCAGGGTTCTGTCGCGGCCGGCGATCCCGCCCCATTCCTGGCTGATGTACTGGCGGTAGACCGCCTGTACTTCGGTAAGGGCTTTTTCGGTCTCGCCGAACAGGCGGGCGTTTTCGATGGCAATGGCCACCTGGTCGGCCAGCACGTTCAAGGTGTTCAGGTCTTCGGTCGTGAATGCGCCGGCTTCCTTGCTTTGCACGTCGATCACGCCGATGGTCTGCCCGCGCGCGTTGAGCGGCAGGGCAATCTCGGAACGGGTATCGGGCAGGTCGGGATTGTTGAAGAAGACGGCGTCTGCGCCCACGTCGAGGGCGATGCGCGGCTCGCCGCTTTGGGCTACGAAACCCACGATGCCGGTCTGCCCCACTTCCAGGTGGTGGCCGCGCGCCAGCATCTGTTTGCCGCCTTCGCTGCTGGAGGCTTGCAGCACAGCGTATTGACGGGTGGAGTCGAGCAGGAAGATGCCGGTGTGATAGTGCCCAAATTTTTCCGTGACCAGGTTGGCGACCAGGGGCAGCAGGGTTTCCAGGTTTTGCTCACCCGAAATGACGCGCGCCACTTCACTGATGGTTTCCAGGTTGCGGGCGCGCTCCTCGCTTTGGCCGCGGGCCGATTCCAACTCGGCGGTGCGTTCGGCCACACGCTCTTCCAGGCCGGCCAGCGTCTGGCTGAGCTGGTCTGACATGCGGTTGAAGGTGGCCGCCAACTGCCCAATCTCGTCGTTGGCGCCGACTGCGGCGCGGGCGGCCAGGTCGCCTGCGGCGATTTTCTCCGCCGTGCCTCTCAGGGAAAGCACCGGGGCCGAGATGAGTTGGGCCGCGCCCAGCGAGGCCAGCACCGCCAGTAAAATCAGGCCAATGGCAATCAGCACCACCGTGCGGTTTTGGTCGCGGACCGGCTGGTAGAGGATGGTTTGTGTTTGATAGGAAATGGCGAGCCAGTTGACCGTGTCCAGGGATGCGCCGGTTGCCAGGACATTGCCACCCGCGGCGGGGGGTGCCGCCGTGAAGAACGGGCTTTGTTCCAGGTTTTGAATGCCGCTCACCATTTCAGGGGAGAAGGCAATCACCTCGCCTGGCGCGCCGGCCAGCAGGCGGCCCTGGTTTTGCAGGTCAGCCAGGGTCAGTGGGTCATGGTTTTGGAAGGATTTGTACACCTGTTCGCGGTCGCCCGTGTAGGCCACGCTCACGAAGGTTTCCGTATCCACCAGGGTCAGATATTGTCCCTGGGTGTTTCCCTCCAGCAGGGAGCGCAGCAGGGTTTGGAATACGGCAGCGTTGTATTCTGCGCGCAGAATCCCGATGATGTCGCCGGAAAGGTTGCGCACCGGCGCGCTGATGAACACGCTGGCTTGCGAGTCTTCTCTGAAGAACAGGGTGGAAACGTAGGGCACGCCGGTGTTGAAGGGCTTCGAAAAATATTCGCGCCCGCTTTCGTTGTTCCCGATCAATTCTTCCACCGTATCGAGCACGTTGTTGCCGCTGACATCCAGCAGGGCGTAGGAGGAGATGAAGATCGAGTCTTTGCGCACAAACGTGTTCAGCGTGCGCAGGGCGTTGGCCTCCTCCGGGCTGCCCAGGCGCTGGAAGGGGGGCAGTTCCATGTAAGCCGTGAGGGCTGGCTGCTGCGCCTCTGTGCGGATGCTGTCCTTTTGGTTGCTGATGTAGATGTCGACCTGTTTGGCTGCATTTTGGGCCAGGTCCGACAGGCTCCGCTTTCCCTGTTGGTCGAGCACCTGCTGCCCGGTCAGGCTGTTGTACACACCCAGGATGAGCAGGGGCACGAAAGCCACCAGGATGAACGAGACCAGGATCTTGAGGCGCAGGTTATAGGAACCAAAACGACGGAGGATGATGAAAATGTAGACCGCCACCAGGCCGGCCGAGATGGGCAGGTTGCCCGTCTCGGTGCTTTGAATACCGAAGCCGACCGGCAGGAACAGGTCCGCCACGATGACGGCCAGTCCCACGATGGCTGCGGCAACGCCATAGCGCAGCGCCCAGGCTGCCGGCAGGGTGGCAGATGCAATCGTCGAAACCATGATGATGCTGGCCAGGGCCGGGGCGATGACCTGTCCGGGGGTCAGGTAGGGCAGGGTGAACGCCGTCAACATCATGGCTGCCAGCAGGATGCCGATGCCGCCCACCCGCCAGCGGTAGCTGAGCACCAGGCTGGCCAGGGCCGCCAGGGACAGCATGGAGGTCATGTAACCGCTGGTGTAATCCTTGATCTGCTCCCGCTGGATGGTTACGAAAATGAAAACGGTGATGGCAACCAGGATCACCAGCGTGATGGCGCTGATCCAGATGGCATTCCTCCGGTGTTGGAGGGCCAGCGGATCGGTGGTGGGGGAGGCGGGTGGATGGGCATCCAGCGTCATGGTGTTTGTCTCAACTTTCGGCTGTTACCGCAGGTACGCGATGTCGAACATGTCGATATAATCGGGATAATCCGTGAGGGTGCCGATGCGCACCAGGAAGTCGGTGTTGAGTTTGGCAACCTTGTGTATGGCGGGGACCGCGTCTGCCTCGGTGGTATACAGGCTGAGGTTATCGTCCAGGTCCAGGAGATTGACGGGCGAACTGGCTTCGATCTCGCGCACCGGCACGCCAAAATAATTGGCGATGATCTGGCGCGCCGCCTGCGGGTTTTGTTCGCGGAATTCGACCGCATCGAACCAGGCCTTGAGGAAGGCGCGCATGTCCTCGGGCCGGCTTTCCGCCACATCGCTGCGGAAGGCGATCACATCCGGGAACAGCAGGTTTGCAGGCGAGGAGGTGAACAGCACCAGGTTTCCTCCCGAGATGGCCTCGGTGGTGTAGGGTTCCCAGGTGAACCCGGCATCCAGGCTGTCGCCCAGGGCGGCAGGGACTTCGGCGGGGTCATAGTCGAACAGGGTCACATCCGAGATGGACAGCCCGCCCGTTTCCAGCATTTGGGTGATGAACAGTTCATACGCCGATCCCAGCGGCACGCCCAGTCGTTTTCCTTTCAAGTCCGAAACGCGGCGAATCTCGGGCGTAACCACCACGGTATTGGGGCCGCCGTCATCATAGACGGCCAGTGTCTTGATGCCTGTGTGGCGCGAGATGTTGAGCGCATCACCCAGGCTGTACAGGCCGCCGTCCAGTTGCCCGGCCGCCAGGTCGGGCAGGCTGTTGTAATACACCTCGTAATACACCAACTCAACGTCCACACCGTATTTCTCGAAGAAGCCCTGTTCCTGCGCGATGATGAGCGTGTAATCGCCCCACCAGGAGGAGAATTCCACCCGCAGGGGAGCGGGCGGGGCTGTTGGCGCAGCGAAGCCCGAGCAGGAGGCCAGCAGGGACAGGATGCAAAAATACAGCATGAAGGTCCACAGTCGTCGCATCATTGAGTCTCTCCTTGCGCGCCGGACGCTTCGGCGGGTTCCAGTTCGATGGGTTGGATCTGAACTGTGACGTCCGAACCTCCCAGGGCGCGGCTGAGTTCCTCGGCTGTGGCCTGGATGATGGCTTCCATGCGGTTGGAGGCGCTCAGGCGGGTGGAAATCTCGGCAGTGACCCGTTCGACATCGGCGCGGTGCTGGGTGGCGCCCAGCAGGGTGGAGGTTTCGAGGGCCAGCGACAGGCGCTCTGCAATCGCTTCGGCGATGTCCACTTCATCCGCGTTCCAGGTTCGTTTGACCGGGGCCGAGAGGTGGATCACGCCGACGGCCTCCCCGCGCAGGCGGATGGGCACGGTCAGGTTGCGGGATTGCAGGACGGTTTCATTCTTTTGCATGGCGCGCTGGATGCCCTCGCCTTCCAGGGGCTTCTCCAGGGGACGGACTGCCGCGCCGGAGGTGTGATAACCGGCAACCGCCGCCTCGGATTGCAGGACCCTCCAGGCCTGGGCGATGTAGGCGCTGGCGCTTTTTTGCGCTTCGGCCAGCAGCGTCTGGGCTTCATGGAAGGAGCGGGCGTTTTGGATGGCGATGGCCACCTGGTCCGACAGGGTTGCCAGGGCTTCCACGTCTTCGGGTTTGAAGGCGTTGACCTCGTTGCTTTGCACGTCCAATACGCCAATCAATTCGCGGCCCACGCGCAGGGGCAGGGCCATTTCAGACCGCGTTTGGGGCAGGTCGGGGTTGTTGAAGAAAACGGCGTCTTCGCCGGCGTTCAATGCAATGCGTGGGTTGCCGGTGCCGGCCACGTACCCCACGATGCCGGTTTGTCCGATCCTGAGTTTGTGCCCGCGCGCAAGCATTTTCTGCCCACCCTCGGTGTTGGCGGCCTTGAAGACGGCGTATTCTCGCGCGTCATCCAGGAAAAAGATTCCAATATGATAAAAACCAAATTGGCGGCTGATAACCTGGGTGATGCGCGGCAGGAGCAGGTCGACATCCTGGATGGAGGCGATGACGCGCGCCACCTGGGTGATCGCCTCGAACTGGCGGGCGCGGCGCTCACTTTGGAAACGGGATTGCTCCAGGTCGGCTGTGCGCAGTTGGATGCGTTCCTCCAGCGTCTTGTGGCTTTCCTCCAGTTGCCCCAGGGCGTTGAGGGTCTGGGACTCTTCCAGCCCAATCACCTTTTGCAGTTGCTGCAAGCCCTGGATGACGATTACCCCAAAAACGGCCAGCATGGCCAGGTTGCTCAACCAGTCGGTCCATTGGGCAAAGCCGACCTGGGAGGGCGGCACATCCATTGCGCCGGTCAGGAAGGCAACTCCCGCCGCCGCAACGGCGAACAGGGACAGGCTCAGGGCATACCACCCGGCGCGGGTGGAGATCATCAGGGTGGCGATTACGATCACGGCATAGAAGAACAGGCCTGAATCTCCCAAAACGCCATAGAGAAGCAGTTCATTGATGGCTACGCCGAACAATCCAAGCAGCATGACCAGGATGCGCACGATGTATGGAGATGGCAGGACAGCAACCGCGAAGAACAGCAGGTAGCCGCCCACAAAAACAACCGTGGTGAGTATGTTTTGCGCGCCGGCGATGCCCGTGATTGTGCCGATCAGCCCAAAGGTCAACCCCAAAATCAGCAGGGGGCGAATGAAACTCTGCCGCCAGTTGCGGATGTATTCGCCCGAGGGGCTGTTGACCGGGGGGGGCGGGGGATTGTGGCTGGTCATTTCATCCTCGCTCGCTGCGTTGGAACTGGATGGCAACTTCCGCGTTGGGCAGGGTCTGGCTCAGTTCCTGGACGGTCGCCTGGAGGAGCTTTTCGACATCCACCAGACCGCCAATGCGGGCTGAAATTTCGCCAATGGTGCGTTCCTTGGCGGCCCGTCGTTGGGTTTCTTCCAGCAGGCGCGCATTTTCCAGCGCCAGGCTGGCCTGGGCGGCGGCGTTTTCGGCGATGGACAATTCCTCCGTGCCCCATTCGTAGTCCGGGTCCGCTTTTTCGATGCCGACCGTGCCGATCAACTGACCCTGAAGCATCAGCGGCAGGAGCAACAGGCTGGCGGGCTTGCCTTGTTTGGTGGAAACCTGGTTGCGCAAAATGACAGGTCTCCCGCTGGACAACTGCCCAAAGGCTCCTGCGGGCAGGGCGGGCCTGGCCGCCTGGAGGGTCATTCCATCGTATTCGAATTCGGTCGGTTTTTCTTCGGCCACCTGTTTCCAGGCCTCGCGCACCTGGGTTTGATAGAGCGCGCCCAATTCGCGCAGGCTTTCCTGTGCGCTTTCGGCCAGGCGGGCGTTGTTGATGGCGATGGCCAACTGGTCGGCCAGCGTCTGCATGATCCTGACATCGTTCTCATCGAAGGCTGCCTCTTCGATGGATTGCACATCCAGGGCGCCGATGATGGTATTTCCATAGATCAGCGGCAGCGCCGCTTCGGAACGGGTATTGGGCAGGAGTGGGTTTTGGAAGTGGGTCACGTCGGTGCTTACTTTGCGGGCCACGCGCGGGCGTCCCGTTTGGGTGACGTAGCCGACGATGCCGACTTCGCCCACCCGCAGGCGGTGATTTTGGGCCAGCATCTGGCGGCCGGCGTCGCCCGTGGAGGCGCGCAGCACGGCGTATTCGCGCAGGTCGTCCACCAGGAAAACGCCCACGTGGTAGTAGTGGAATTCTTCCTGGATCAGGTTGGCGGCGTTGGCCAGCAGTTGGTCCAGGCGCTGCTCCGAGGCGATGTCGCGGGCGATGCGAGAGGCGGTTTCCAATTCGCGCGTGCGGCGTTCCAGGTCCCTGGTTCTGTCGCGGATGCTTTTTTCCAGGCTGTTGAGCAGGTCATTGATCTGGCGCGTTACCTGGCTGAAGGTTTGGCTGAGCAGCCCGATCTCATCCTCTGTGTTGGAGACTTTGATCTCGTGTGTCAGGTCGCCGTTGGCAATGGCGAGGGCCGATTGAGTCAGTTCTCCCAACGGACGGTGGGCGCGGTTGGTGGTTATCAACAATACGATGGAACCAATTCCCAGGGCGATGGCCGCGACCAGCAGGTTGAAGAAGACGCGGCGGAACTGGGTATTGTAGGCGGGCGCCAGGTTGGTGATCAATTCCACCACGCCGATGGTGTTTCCCGAGTAGTCTTCCAATGGGAAGCTGTAGATGCGATAGGCCTCATTGCTGGGGGTTTGTACGGTTGCCGTGGCCTTTTGTCCGCTCTCCAGGATGGATGCGTAGAAATTGGGGGGCGCAAAACTCAGTTTACTGGTGGAGGCCAGTTCGTACAGGCCGTCGGTGGGGCCGGGGGTAAAAGCATCCAGGTCTTGCAGGGGAACGCTAAGCAAGGCGTCACGGGTAAGCAGGATGCGCCAATTGTGCCCATATTCCCTTTTGAGGGCGGCCAGGAATTTTCCGTCCACGTTCGAGCTGAATTCAACGGCGCCGACATGGTGGTTTTCGTAAAAGACCGGCGCAACGCCATACAGTCCCAACCTGCCGTGGTCAACTTCCAGCCCGGCGATCGGCAGTTTGATGCGATTGGCCTGCACCACCGTCTCGCGGTACGTGGAAAGATCGTCGGCGAAATGATCCGGGTCGTGCAGGCGCAGGAAGGAAATGGCGGGCGCCAGGTAGTATTGATATTGCGGGAGGTCGAATTGGCGGTCGAGGGTCTGGTAGGTGTTGTAGGTCAGGGAGGTCAGCAGACGGCGATCCCGCAGGGCGAAGGCTTCCTGAATATCGGGGTCGATGGAGGTTTGCAGGGCCAGGCCAAGCACCAGTTGGCCCTGGGCGTCGATCTTCGAATTGAAGACGGCTTCCAGCTGGGCGGTTTCGGCGTTCTCGTAGATACGGTTGATGTCCAGGTTGGTCAAATACGTGTACAGGATCAACCCGGCAAAGACCAGGAAGAATGTGCTAAGAACGGGCACAATGATTTTCTGTGAGAGTTTCATGGCCGCTATCTCTCGCCCGCTGTTTCGCCTGCGGGTGTGGCCGCATCGGTTTCGGGGACGTTGATGGTGATGAAGGTGCGGGTGGCGCTGAAGGCCCGCCCCAGTTCGCGGATGGTGTTTTGCAGAATGCCATCCATCACCGTCGAACTGCGGATCTGGTTGACAATGTCGGCAGTCTGACGCTCGGTGGCGGCGCGCACCTGCGCCTCCTGGTACAGTCGGGCGCTTTCCAGCGTGTTGGAAAGCTGGTCGGCCAGGGTGCCCACCACCGAGATTTCCTCGGCTGTCCAGGCTGTGGAGTGCCTGGGTTTGCTCAGACGGAGGGAGCCGATCAAATAACCGCGCACTCTCATGGGTACTGTCAGGACCAGGCCGTCAGTGGAAGCGGTCGGCTGGTCGGGCACCGGCTCCGCCTGCGAGGTGTGGGGAATGTGCGCCAGTCCGCCCTGGATGTTGCTGATGAACCCCACCGATTCGATGGACTTCTGCATTTTTTGCCAGGCCTTCTGACTGATGTCGCCGTAGGCGCGGCGGATGGTTTCGATGGCTTCCTGGTTTTGCTCGAACAGGCGCGCATTTTCGATGGCCACAGAGACCTGGTCTGCCAGCACCTGCAAGGTGGATACGTCATCCTGGGTGAAGGCGCTTTCCTCCACGCTTTGCACGTCCAGGGCGCCCAGGATGTGCCCGCCTGCGCTCAGCGGCAGCGCCAATTCTGAACGGGTGTTGGGCAGGTCGGGATTGTCGAAGAAGGCGGCGTCACTGCCCACATCCAGCGCAATGCGCGGGTTGCCCGTGCCGGTTACGTAGCCCACGATGCCCACTTGTCCGACTTTGAGACGGTGGCCGCGCATCAACATGCGCTGGCCGCCCGTGCTGTTGGAGGCGCGCAGCACGGCAAACTCGCCGTGTTCGTCCAGGAGGAAGATGCCTGTGTGGTAGTACCCGAATTTCTCGCTGATCAACTGGGTAACCTGGGCAAGCAGCTGGTCCAGGTTGCGCACTTTGGCAGCCGCCGACCCGATCTCTGCCGCCGCCTGAATCTGGAGGGCGCGGCGTTCCAGGGCGTGGGTGCGTTCGGCGACGCGACTTTCGAGCTGCTCCACCGTGACCATCAGTTCATCCGCCATGTTGTTGAAAGCCACGCTCAGCAAGCCAATCTCATCGCTGCGGTTGACGAGAACGCGGGCCGACAGGTTTCCGCGCGCCACCTGGGCCGACGTTTCTGAAACCAGATTCAGGGGATTCGTGAGCAGCCTGGCGATGATCACCCCCGATATGCTGCCCACCACCGTTGTGGCGGCGCCCAGAATGATGGTGGCATTCCGCAGGGACTGCACCAGCCCATAGATGACCAGCGGGGAGGTGCCCATCACGTCTTCGACGATCAGCCGGTTGCGGATGATGGCGATGCTCATGAAGCCCACCAGGACCGCAATCACCAATGTGATCGAAGCAATGCTGTTGGCGATCTTGACACCCAGGCCGATGGCGCGGCCCTGAAAGATCAGCAGCAGAATTTGAAAAACGAAGACGAAACCCGCCAGGGCAATGGCGCTCTGGCTGATTTGTTGGGCGGTGCTCAGCCTGGGGTAAAAAAGGTCCGCATAGGTGTCGAATGCCACAATCAGGCCGCCAAACAAATACCCGATCAACAGGGAAGTGTCGGCTTTTTTCAGCGGCAGGGTCAGGGTGCCGATGATCGCGATCATGATGGCAGACAGGATGCCAAAGGGCAGGCCGACCGATTGGCGAAACGCGGTTCGAACCGTCGCCGCAACCATGATGCCGACGATCAGCAGCCATACGCTGCGCTCCACCTCCCCGCGCAGGGCGCTCTGGATGCTGAAGATGGATAACGGGAGCAGGCCAATGATGAAGATGGTTTCGATGACAACCTGCCAGGTGATCTCGCTTGTGTAGCTGATGGTCATGGCGAGGTTCAGGAAGGCGATGGCCAGGATGCTGACGCCCGCCATGACGGCATTGCGCTGCTGGCGATCCATCGAAGAGAAGGTGGTTTCGGAAAAGCTCATGATCGCTTTGACCTTTACGAGACGGCGCGGTCGGACGGGGTGGGCGGGGTGAGGCGCACCTCGGCTTCGGTCAGCCCAAACACGTTGCGCAACTCGGTGGCGGCGGTTTGCAGGATGGTTTCCATGTCCAGCGTCTCGCGGAATTTGTTGGAGACACTGGCGACCATTTCATCGCGGGCGGCGTTTTTCTGGGTTTCCTCCAACAGGCGGCTGGTATCCAGCGCGAGCGCCACCTGGGCGGCGATTTCGCGCGCTATTTCACCTTCGAGACTGCTCCAGGCCGGGGCCGATTCCCGCCTGTGCAGGCGGATGGCGCCAATTTCCTGTCCACGCAGTTCGATGGGGATGCGCAGGCTGCGCGGGCCTTCCTCCTGGGGGATTTCCCGCGCAGGGCGGACGCCGAACGCAGAAAACTGGTAGGCGGGAATTTTGCGGCGTGTGTAGTTGGCCCAGGCGTCGCGTGTTTGCAGGGCGGTCAGGGCCTCGAACTGGCTGATGACCGCATCCGATTCGCTAAAGAGGCGGGTATTCTCGACGGCGATGGCAAGCTGGTCGGCCACCGTCTGCAAGACGTCCACATCGCCTTCGCTAAAGGCGTCGATTTTGTCGGATTGGATGTCCAGCGCGCCGATCACCTTGCCGCGCACGAGCAGGGGCAGAGCCATTTCGGAGTGGGTGTGGGGCAGGTGGGGATTGTCGAAAAAGACGGCATCCGCGCCTGTATCCAGCGCCACGCGCGGGCGGCCCTGCCCGGTCACGTAGCCAACGATGCCAGTCTGCCCGACGGCCAGACGATGGCCCAGTTCGAGCATTTTGCGTCCGCCTTCCGAGGAGGCAGCTTGCAGGACGGCGAATTGGTCCTTGTCATCCAACAGGAAGATGCCCACGTGGTACAGCTTGAATTGTTCGGCAATGCTGACCGACACCTCGTTGAGCAGAACCTGCAAATCACGAATCTCCGCAATCCTGCGGGCAACGTAGGAGGCGGCTTCGAGCTGCCTGGTTTTTTCGGCAAGTTCGCGGGTACGCGCTGCCACGCTCTGTTCGAGCGAGACACGTTCCTTTGTCAGGGCTTCGAGGGATGCCTGGGCATCTTTTTGCGCCTGCTCAAAACCGTTTTGCAGCAGGGACATCCCCAGGATGATAATGGTATCCAACAGGACGATGGACACGATGGCGATTGTCCAGGCGCTGGGAAGCTGGGCAAGGTAGGTTTCACGCAAGGGAACATACCTGCCCGAGAGGGCCAGCCACATGGCAACCCCAATCGTAACCAGGCTGAACCCCGCTGCGGCGATGGTAGTGCGGGTGGAGAACAACATGCCCGCCACCATCACAAACGCAATGAAAAACATGCGCGCGCTTCCCGATGCGCCAGTTTCTGCCAGGCCATTGATTGCCAGGAAATAAAAGATGATCGTGAATATCCAGGCCCGCGCCTGGTATGGCATGCGCACAAATGTTGCAATCAGGATGAGGGCGTAGAAGGCCGAGAAGATGGTCAGGAATAGGGGTTCTTCGTATACGAAGAAGATGGCAATCAGCGCAAACAGGCCGATGATGGAGGTTCCTCTCAGGAGCAGCTGCAGGAAATTTTCCCGCCATGTTTGCACGGTAAAGAGCGAAGTTTGGGGTTCGGGCGTGTTCATCGTCATGGGTGGCTATGCCTTCAACTCGATGATGACCTCGTCGGTATCGAGGGCGCGGCCCATTTCCCTGACCGTGGTCTGCAGGATGCCGTCGATGGTGGTGGAAGCCCAGATCTTGCTGGTGATCTCCGCCACCAGGCGCTCACGGCGCGCCAGCCGCTGGCTGTCTTCGACCAGGCGGGCATTTTCCAGGGCCAGGGCGGCCTGCGAGGCGATGGCTTCGATCATGTTTCGTTCCTCGGGTGTCCAGTCGCCGTCGCCGGCCAACATGATCTGGCCGAGCAACTGGTCGCGCAGGGTCAGGGGAACTTCGATCTCCCGCAGCGGCTCCCCGGCTTCGTCCCCGCCGTTTTCGTAGACCAGGTCGCGGTTCTCGGAAATACCTCTCCACGAGGTGAGCAGGTATTGCTGCTGGATGGCGCGCATTTCCTGGAGGTTTTGTTGGGCCTCCTGGTACAGGCGGGCGTTATCCAGGGCGATGGCGATCTGGTTGGCCATGGCCTGGAGCGTTTCGATGACTTCGGGGCCGAAAGCCGCCTCGCGCGTCGATTGGGCATTCAACGCGCCCAGGACGCGTTCCCCGACCACCAGCGGCAGGGCGATTTCAGAGCGGGTATAGGGCAGCAGGGGATTGTCGAAACGCACCTGGTTTTCGGCAGTGTCCATGGCTACTTTGGGTTCCCGATCGCGGATGGCGGTTCCCACCATGTTCCTGCCCTCAATATCCAGGCGGTGTTTGTTTTCGCGCAACACGCGGCCGGCTTCGCCGGTGGCGCTCTTGAGCTCGGCCCATTTACCGTCTGCGTCTCCCAGGAACAGGGCAACGTAATAGAAACCGAAGGCGTCGGCGATGAGATTTACCACGCGCTCGATCAGTTCATTCACATCCAGGATGGCTGTGACCGCGCCGCTGACCTGCACGGTGGCGCGCAGTTGGGCCGTCCTTTCCCGCACCTGGGTTTCGAGCGTCTCCTGCATGACCTTGATCTGTTCCGACATGTGGTTGAAATGTACGGCCAGTTCCCCCACTTCGTCGGAGGTGTTGATGTCGATGCGCTGGCTGAAATCGCCCTTCTCCAGTTTTTTCAGGGCCTGTACCATGCTCCCGACCGGCAGGGTCAGGGAGCGGAAGATGAACAAGGCCAGCATCAGGCCCAAAACCAGCACAACCAGACTGGCGATGATGGATTGCACCTGGAAGGTGAGCAGGACATTCCCCGCCTGGGCGATGTCTCCCGCGGCTGCCAGGCTGACGTGCCTGTATCCGATGGGCGCAACGATGAGCAACGCAATCAGAATCAGGGCCAGGGTGGATCCGATCAATTTGGTTGCCAGGGGGAAGGCGGCCAGGTCCCGCAGCTGCGCCTCGAATTGATGCGGCGCCAGCACAGTGCGCGGATTCATCAACAAATAATCGAGGGAATAAAGCATGATGATCGCAGCCAGCAGGGAGGCTGAAATTCCGCCCAGGAAAACGTACACAGTCTGCTGCGCCGTGAGGAGGCTGTTCGCCTGGCTATAGACCGTCACCGACAGAGTCTGGCCCAGGATGGCGACAACCAGGGATACGAGGGTGAACCTCAACGGCAGGAGGTTGATCTGTTTCCAGGCCTGGGTTTCCTGGGGAATGTCTTGCAGGAGTTTTCTATCCTTGGCCCAATCCTCCAGGCGCGCGCGCGCATCGGATGTGGCGTAATAGGTCCAGCCCAGGGTGGTGGCGTTTCCAATCACGAGCACAGCCAGGAAGAAGGCTGCAATCGACCAGAACTGTTCCTCGGTGAAATGGACACTGCCATTCACGAAATAGTAGCTGATCAGGGCTGCCGTGAAGAAGGATACCTGCTGAACGACCAGGGTAATGAGCAACAGGTAGCTGCCGCCCATGCGTTTCAACACATTTCGCAGGAAGGGGATGGGATCGAACTTCATGCGCGTTCCCTGCCTTTTTCATCGTCGTTTTCGCCGGAGAAGACGGGATTGATCTGAATGCGGGCGCGGCGCGCGCCCAGGACTTTCATCAATTCGTTTCCGGTCGTTTCGAGGATGGTCTGGATGTCGGTGGAGCGGCGAATCTTGCTGGTTACTTCGAATAGCTGGCGCTCGCGCTCGGCCTGCGCGCGGATCTGTTCGATCAGGCGGGCATTGGCGATGATGGCCGCCAGGCTGCCGCCCAGCGTGCCGAGCATTTCCTCATCGCCTTCGCTATAAGCGGAGGGTTGTTCGCTTTCCACGTTCAGCACCCCCAGGACCTCGTTGCGATAAATCAGCGGAATCGCCAGTTCGGAGCGGGTATTGGTGCTGATCTCGATGTAGCGCGGCTCGTCAGTCGTCTCATTCACCCGCAGCGGGCGGCGATGCGCCGCCACCCAGCCGGTCACCCCGCTGCCCAGCGGGATGCGCACCTGCTGGATATCCTCCGAGTAGCCAATCGAGGCCTTGACTTGAAGCTCCTTGCGTTCCCGGTCGAGCAGGAAGATGCTGACACGGTCGCCGCCGAGGGTGACCTGCAGCCCGTTCACCGCGCTGTTCATGGCTTCCTCCAGCGTGCTCCCGGAGGCGGCTGTGGTGGTAATGTGATGCAGCAGGCGGTGCTCGGAGAGGTGTTCCTGCGTCTCCGAGAAGAGTTCGCTGTTGGCGACCGCCACGGCCATCTGGTCGGCCAGGATTTGCAGGGTGCGCAGGTTGTCCTCGTTGAACGCAAAGATGTACGTGCTTTGCACATCGAGCACACCCAGGATGCGCTCGCCAACTTTGAGCGGGATGGCCGCTTCGCTGCGGGTCTCCGGCAGGAGTGGGTTGGCGAAATAGGTGGGGTCCTTGACGGTGTCGTTGATGACCAGCATCTCGCCGCGCCCGGACACATACCCCACGATGGATTTCGAGCCGACGCCCAATTTGTGGCCGGTGCGTTTCAATTGCTGCCCCGCCTCGCCGGTGGCTTCGCGGATGACCGCAAACTCCCCGGCCAGGTCGAGCAGGAGCACCGAAGCGTGATAGAAATTGAATCGGTCGCGGATCAGGTTCACGGCGCGAGCCAGCAACTCATCCACGTTGAAGGAGCGGCTCACCTCGCGGGCGATTTCCGCCGCCGTTTCGAGCTGTATGGCGCGCAGACGGCTGTCTTCCAGCAGGCGCAGGTTGTAGAGCACGCCTGCCACCTGGGCGGCCAGCGCCGACAGGAAGCGCAGGTTGTTTTCGGTAAAGAGCTTTTCGCGTTCGACGTCCTGCACGATCAGGGCGCCGATGGCTTCACCATTCAGCAGCATGGGCGCACCCATCCACGAGCGGGCGGGGCGGCCATAGATTCTGGCTCCCAGCGCCGCTGCGCGCTTTTCAGTGTCTTCCTGGAGCAGGAGCGGTTTTCTGGAGTGGATCAGCACCGAGGTCAACCCTTCACCCAACGGGAAGGGGGCAATCTGCCCGACCTGTCCGTCATCGTAGGAGTAAGGGACATTGATAGTGTTCGATTTGGAGTCATACAGCGTGACGCCAAAGCTGTAATCGCCGATGATGTTCTGCACCTGCCTGTGCAGGGTGGCAAACAGGTTGAAGGTATCGGTGGCCGTGGAAACGATCTGGCTGACGGAGTTGAGCGCGTTCAATTCCTGCAGGCGCTCGTCGGTGGCGGCAAATACACTGATTTTTTCGAGCGAGATCGAGGTCAGGTCGGCCAGGCTGATGTATGGCTGGAGCAGGGAGCGGGTCAATTTGGTGCTGCGCGAGCCGATCATCAGCAGCACTGCCAGGGTTTCGCCGCGCATGATGGGCAGGTAGGCCGCCGACTGGAATTCCAGCGCGTGCGGAATGGCGGTCAGGGTGTGGATGGTCGGGCTGGCGTTCAGGTCGAAGATCGACTCGCCGGCCAATTGGCGGATCATCTCGGCGGGTGTCAGCCTGATTTCGCGCGGAACGTTGACGCCGGGCGGGGCATACAGGCTGTCGAGACTTTCCAATTCGAACCGGTCTTCCAGCGGGCGGAAGATGCCCGCGGCGTAGGGGCCGTCTTTGAGGGCCGTCTTGACCACGGACAACGCCTCTTCCTCGCTCTCAGCCTGGGCGATCTGGCGGCTGGCGCGGTACAACCGTTCGAGATCCTGGAAGTTGATTTCGGTGGACTCGACCAGGCTCACATTTTGAATGGCGGCCCCGATCTGGTTTCCCAGGGTGCGCAGCACGATGATGGTCTCTTCGTCGAAGACATTCGGCTCGGTGCTTTGCACGTCCAGCACGCCGAACACCAGGTCGCCCGAGGCGATGGGAATGGCCACCTCGGCGCGCGTGTTGGCAAGCAGGGTATTCTTGAGGTGAATGGGATCTTCGAAGGTATTCGAGGCGACGCGCGGCTGGTTGTTGGCGGATACCCAGCCCACAACGGAGGCCGACCCGACTTCGAGGCTGTGCCCCCGTTCGAGCAATTCCTCTGCGGCCGGGCTGTAGGCGGCGCGAATGACGGCGTATTTCCCGCTGCGGTCCAGCATGAAAATGGCCGCATGGTAGTATCCAAAACGTTCCACGATCAGGCGCGTGGTGGTCTTCATCAAGTCGTCGAGGTTTGACGAGGCGGTCATGCCTTGGGCCACCTCGGCTGCCGTGCGGATCTGGCGCGTGCGTTCCTCCACCTTTTGCGAGAGGGAGGTGTAGAGGGTGTTCAACTCGTCGGCCATCTGGTTGAACGAGTGCGAAAGCAGGCCGATCTCGTCGCGGGATTTGACCGCGGCGCGCTGGTTTAGGTTGCCCTCGGCGAAGCGGCGGGTGATCTCGGTCAGGGAAATGACCGGGTTGAGCAGGCGGGTGGTGGCCAGGCCATACAGGCCGAACATGCCGGTCATGGTGAGAAGCAACAGGCCCACAGTGAATGGCCACAGGTTGTTGATCTGCCCAAGCACCACTTCCTCGTGAATTTCAAGCACAATGCCGGCATTCATGCCGGGCAGCCATTTCCCCTGGGCGATGACCTTGTGGCCGTCATCCAGAACGTATTCGATGGAGGTGGGCGGGGGCGATTCTCCGCCGTCTTTCGTCATGCCGATAAAAGCGCCCTGGGTGGCCGACTGCTGACTCTCCGAAGCAGGAATCCTATACAGTTCGCCTGTATAAGGATCGGTCCCGACCAGTTTCCAGTCGTCGGTGACGAAATAGGCGTTTGCCGATGGGCTTAGGTTGACCAGCGGGTCGAGGATGAGTTTCAAGCTGTGCGCTTCGGTTACTCCCACCGTGGCGCCAATCCATTCGCCAGCCGCGTTGCGGTAAGGCTGGATGGTGAGCATTGCCACCTGGTTGGGATACAACGGATCCAGGTTGTAGATCGTGAAGGTGGACGGCTGTTCCAGCTGCAGCAGGTCGTACACCGGTGTGCCGAACAGCGACTCGCCTTCCCAGTCCCTGCGCGAGGCCATTTGAATGACGCCGTCCGGGCGCACCAGCATGAACTGATTGAAGATGGGGTTTTCCACGCCCACGTTGGCGCTTTGGAGGTGGGTCAGCACCTCATCACGCAAGGAGGTGAAGTGGGTGCTCAGACGGTCGGCTTGCAGGGCCTCCTCGAACTTGGCGGCCTGTTCCTCGCGGTCGGTCACGTATTCCAGGCGGATGGATTTTGTTTTTAGCAGCAGGATGACATTGTTCGTCTGGCTGTTCAGCAGGGTCTGCATTTGTGTGACAGCCTGGTCGTGCAGCAGCTTCGAGGAATACAAATAAGCCGCCACACTCATGGCGACCAGCGGCACCACCACCAGGGGGATCAGCCAAAGCGCCAGGGTGCGCCTCAGGCTGCCTGTGAACTCACCCTTGTTTGTCTGCGTGAAACGGCCAAAAGGGAACATGGGCTATGTGAATTCCCATACTTGTTCCCCACTCAGGATGCGGCGGATCTGGTCTGGAAAGCGGTCGGGGTCGAGCGGCTTGCCCAGGAACCCGTCGAAGCCCGAGGCGCGGGCCTTGTTCATCTGTTCCTGGCTGGCTTCGGCGGTAACGGCGATGATCGGAATGGCCTTCAAGCGTTCCGAGGCGCGTATCTTCTTCAACGCGCCGTACCCGTCTTCATACGGAAGGCGGATGTCCATCAGGATCAGGTCCAGGCGGGGCAGGGTATCGGCGTATTCCACCACCTCGTATCCCGAGGTCTTCCATTCGCAGTGAATGCCGAGGTAGCCCAACATGCGGGCGATGAGCACGAAATTGGATACGTTGTCCTCCACCACCAGGACAGTCGTATCCTTGGGAATCGTTGGTTTGCGGACGGGTTGCGCTTCCGTAGAGGCTGGATTAACCATTGGCATTCCTCATGTAACGTTCGATCTGGTTGGGCAGTGCATCGATATCGATGGGTTTTTGGATGTAGCCGTCGCAGCCGGCTTCGAGAGATTTCTCGCGGTCGCCGCGCATGACGTTGGCGGTCACGGCGATGATCGGTACCTGCGACATGGCTGGCAGCGCGCGGATTCGGGCTGTCAGGGTGTACCCGTCCATTTCCGGCATATTGATGTCCATCAGGATCAGGTCCGGGCGGGTGGTTTTCAGTAGGGCGAGGGCGGCCGAGGCGTGTGGCGCTTCGAGAATCGCGTATCCCTCCGCCTCCAGGACCCGGCGGATCAAACTGCGGTTATCGGGATTGTCTTCTACATATAGGATGGTCTTCTTGTCCGACATTCTCAGTCTCCATGCTCAATTCTACATGGGGGTATTTTACGCTACATATCAGCAACCTTACAAATCAATTGTCATTTGGTGCGGTCGAAATGTGCGGTGCGCAGGCAATAAAAAGGTCGAGGAAGGGATCCTCGACCGAGAGCGGGTGATGGGACTCGAACCCACGATATCTTGCTTGGGAAGCAAGCGTTCTACCACTGAACTACACCCGCAGAACGACGGCGATTATAGCACCCGGGGGGATGGTGTCAAGTGGCTTGCAGGTTGGCTGCAGGGCTTTCTTAAAGTCGGGAGGCTCTTTTTTGTACACGGAGCCTTCGGCGGACCACACGGATGGTTTTGTGTGAAAACGGAGGTGAAGTTTGCGCTGCCCGCGAATCGTGGAGGTGGAAACCGTGGCTTCAAGAAGACCCTGAGTGTTTTTTGTTGGCGCGCCAACCGTTTTTATGGGGATGCGCTCACTGCTTGCGCTTGAGGAGTTTGTGCGCCAGCCCGGTCAGGATTTGGCCGGCTTCGCCCTGCGGGGCGGCGGCGGCCAGGTTTTGCAGGGCCTGGGAGGTCCAATGCTCTGCTTGTTTTTGCGCGTAGTCATATCCGCCGGCTTCCACCAGCCATTGCGCCACCTGGGCCACTTCATTCGGTTGGATGTGACCTTGCTTCCAGCGCTGCGCGAAGGGGCCGTCCTGGCTCAAGCCATACAACACAGGCAGCGAGTTCTTGCCTTCCACCAGGTCGCTGGCGGCGGATTTGCCCGTCAAGGCTTCGTCACCCCAGATGCCGAGGATATCGTCCTGCACCTGGAAGGCCAGTCCCAGATTCTGCCCGAAGGTGCGAAAAGCTTCCTGCCGGGTTTCGTCTGCGCCGCCCAACAGCGCGCCGATGTGGCAACAGGCCGCCAGCAGGGCCGCCGTCTTGCCGCCGACCATCGGCCAGTAATCATCCACGCCCAGGTCGTGGCGTTCTTCGTAGGACATGTCGAGGTATTGGCCGCTGGTCAGGTCCAGGCAGGTGTCGTGCAGGATCGAAGCCGCGCGGACGACCCTTTCGGAGGGGTGAAATTCGAGCAGGTCGAGCATGGCCTGGTTCGAGAGCACGAAGAGCGCATCGCCGGCGTTGATGGCCATGGGCATACCCCAGCGCACCCACAGGGTGGGACGTCCGCGCCGCCTGGGGGAGTTATCCTGGATGTCGTCGTGCGCCAGGCTGAAGTTGTGAACCAGTTCGACTGCGGCGGCGGCCGGCAGGGCGCAGGTCCATTCTGCGCCGCAGGCGGCGGTGACCAGCAGCAGCATCAGCGGGCGGATGCGCTTGCCCGTCGCTTCGGGGCCTGCGCCTTCGCCCGTCCAACCCATGTGATAGGTGAGCATCTCGTGGAAGGGACGGGTGCGCGGCTGGTCGAGGCGCGCCGCCTGGCGCTGCAGTTCGCTTTCGATGGAGGGGAGCAGGTCGGAGATCATGGCTACCTTTTTTATACGTTCGTGCAAAGTAATCTTGTGGCGCAGTTGTGGGATTTTGTGCCGCAAGTTTCGCGTTGCGCGTGGCTGAACGGCGTACAACTCATTCGCAAGATACATCTCGCGGTACCGATACCTGGTTTATTCCTTTATGAATTTGGAAAAGCACAACATGCCGCAACGTTGATGCGCAACCCGTTGCGGCAACCGCTTTACAACACTCCCAACTGCCGAAGCTCCGCTTCCAGTTGTTCGGGCGACTGATACTGGATGGTGACGATGCCCAGCGCGCGTGAGGCGGCCACATTGGCGGGATTGTCATCAATGAAGACACATTCGGCGGGCGCGCGCCCGATCTTTTGGAGCATGTGCTGGAAGATGGCGGGATCTGGCTTGACCAGGTTGACCTCGCCCGAGAGCAGGTAATCGTCCAGCAGGTCGAAGAAGGAGTGCCGCCGGCGCGTAATGGGAAAGGTTTCCATCGACCAGTTGCTCAACCCGTAGACCGGCCAGCCGGCCGCCTTGACGCGCTTGAGGAGCTCGATCACCGGCAGGATGGGTTCGCCGATGGACTCTTCCCAATGCTCGTGATAAGCGCGGATGAGCTGCGCGTGGTGCGGGAATCTGGCCGACAATTCGGCCACGCCTTCTGCAAAGGGGCGGCCCCGGTCCTGGTGGGCATTCCATTCCATGAAATCGACCTCTTCGAGGAATTCTTCCATGGCGTCGGGGTCGTCGAAGTAACGGCGGTACAGGTTGCGCGGGTCCCATTCGATCAGGACCCCGCCAAAGTCGAAGATGATGGCGGTGATGGGAGTGGACATGGTTGCGATTGTAACAGACCGGCGGGCGGGGCGCCTGCTGGACAATTCCCCGCTTGCGTGGGACAATGTGCGCCCGCACCGATTGATAAGGAGAGAACAAGCATGAAATCAAAGAGCAAACGCAGACAGCAACAGGATCAGAGCGCCCGCTGGGTGATGATCGGGTTGGTGGCCGCCGGGGCCCTCCTGGTGGCGGCGGTCCTGATCTGGACGGGCGTCCAGTCCACACCCCAGGTGGCGGGGGTGGTCACGCCGACCGCCGTCGCGCGCCAAAACGTGGATGGCCTGACCGTCGGAGACCCGAACGCGCCTGTGCGCATCGACGTCTTCGAAGATTTTCAGTGCCCGGCTTGCAAACGCTTCACCGAGCAGGTGGAACATCGCATCATCACCGAACTGGTCGAGAGCGGCCAGGCCTATTACGTGTACCATAACTATGCCTTCCTCGATACCGGTTGGCCCACCCAGGAATCCCAGCGGTCGGCGCTGGCCAGCCTGTGCGCCAACGAGCAGGGCAAATTCTGGGAGTATCACGACACGCTCTTCGCCAACTGGAACGGCGAGAACCAGGGCGCCTTCAGCGACAGCCGCCTGGTCGATTTTGCCACCGCCCTGGGCCTGAATGTGAAGGACTTCGAAGCCTGCATGGATGAGGGCCGCTACGTGGAAGAGGTTCAGGCCTCGTTCGAACTGGGCAACCAGATGGGAGTGCAGGGCACACCCAGCGTCTTTGTCAACGGAACGATTGTCAAGCCGGGCTACGTTCCCAGCTTCGATGATATTGCCGCCGCGGTCGAAGCTGCCCAGCCCTGACCTGGACCCGCGCCTGCTCCCGCCAAAAGGGCCGAGTCTGCGCCAAAAACGGAACCCGCTTCAGGTCCAGGCCCGAAGCGGGTTTTGATTCCAGCATGTAGGGCGGGATATTATCCCGCCCTACCAGTTCATACCAATGCCTTTTCTTCCGCGGCGATGATGCGTTCCAACTCGGCGTCGAGGGCCGCATCCAGCGGATCGGGCTGGTGTTCGGCCAGCAGCTTGCGGGCCTTGGCCAGCGCCCAGTCGCGGGCGTCGTCCTTTTTCGTTTCCCATTCGGTGTAGGGACGGCGGTCCATGAACTGCGGCAGGAACAGGTCGCGCATGTGGCTGCGGGTGTGCTTTTGCGAGAGGAAGTTTCCGCCCGGGCCGACCGCCGCGATGGCCTCCAGGGCCAGCGTCTCGGCGTCGACCGGAATGCCCTGCATCATCTTGTGGACGATCGAAAAGATCTCGGCGTCCAGCATCATCTCGGCGAATGACCAGATGCGGCTGCCGTGCAGGAAGCCCAGCCCCAGCAGCATGTCGGACATGACCAGGCTGGCCATGAAGGTGGACAGGCTGTTTTCGAGGCCGGCCTGCCAGTTGGGTTCCTTGGCGCCCGTGGCGAAGGAGCCCATCGAGAGCGGGATGTTGTAGTAATCGGCCAGCACGTTGGTGGCCGCGCCGAAGAGGAAGTCCTCGGGGCCGCCGCCGGTGTAGGCGCCGTTGCGCAGGTCCGAGGCGGTCTGGGCCGCGGCGTAGAAGACGGGGGCGCCCGGGTGGGCCAGTTGCAGCATGGCGGTGGCGGCGATGACCTCGGCGTTGCCCACGGCCAGGTTGCCCGCCATGGTGGCGGGACCCGTGGTCAGGCAGGCGGCCATGGTCATGAAGCCGGTCGGGATGCCCGCTTCGGCGGCCAGCAGGGCGGCATCCAGCGAGCCGCCGTCGTGGCCGAGCGGCGAGGCGGTGCATTGCATCAGCGAGAGCACGGGACGCTTGCGGAGCTGGTCTTTTCCGCCCGCGATCAGGGCGGCCATCTCGATGGCGGCGCGCGCCTCGCGCTCGTTGTAGATCGACTCGGTTTGCACGTGTTTGGTGGAATTGCCCCAGATGGCGCGGACCTCGTGCAGGCCGCGCGTCTGGTGCGGCTTGTCCTGGGCTGAGACCGGCACCCAGTGGAAGGCCACCTCCTCGGTGGCGTCGGCGATGCGGGCGATGTCGCGCACATCCTGCAATTCCGAGGTGCGCTTCACGCCCGTATGGATGTCGATGACCTCCACGCCGCAGCCGTCGGTGCCGGCGTAGACGTGATTGCCGTCCAGCGGCAGGTCCTGCTGCGGGTCGCGCGCGGCCAGGGTGTAGAAGGGCGGGCACGAATCGAGTGCCTGTTCGATCAAGGCAGGTTTGGCGCGCACGATCATTTTTTCGCGGTCGATCTCGGCGCCGTTTTCGGCCCACACCGTGAGCGCCCGCTGGGAGGGAAAGCGCACGCCGACCTTTTCGATGATCTGCAGGGTGGCGTCGTGAATTTTCCTGACGTCTTCAGGGGTGAGAACCTTCAACTGCAATTTCGGGTTGCTGATGGACTTGATTTTTTTGGACATGGGAGTCTCCTGCTCAGCCCGCCGCCATCAGTTGTTTGGCGATGTTGACCGCGCCGATGGCGTCCTCGGAATAGCCGTCGGCTGTGATGCGCGCGACCCAGTCGCGGGTGATCGGCGCGCCACCCACCATGACCTTGAACTTCGAGCGCAGGCCCTCCTTTTCCAGTTCATCGATGACCTCGCGCTGTTTGACCATGGTGGTGGTCAGCAGGGCGCTCATGGCGATGATGTCGGCGTTCACTTCGATGGCCTTGCCGATGATCTTGTGCGGGGATGCGTCCACGCCCAGGTCGAAGACTTCGAAGCCGGCCGCGGTCAGCATGGTGCCGACCAGCGACTTGCCGATCTCGTGGATGTCGCCTTCGACCGTGGCGAGCACCACCTTGCCGAGCACCTCGCGTTCCGCGCCGCGCTTCAGCATCTCGGGTTCGAGCGTTTTCACGGCGGCCTTCATGGCCTCACCCGCCATGACCAGCTCGGGCAGGAAGGCTTCGCCCGCGGCGAACTGCTCGCCGATGAAGTTCACCCCCACCACGAAACCTTTGGTGATGGCTTCCAGCGGGTCCATCCCGGACTGGGTGGCCTGTTCGGCCAGTTGCGCGGCGGCCTCTGCATCACCGTCGATGATGCTTTGGGCCATTTGCTTGAATAGTTCAGCGCTCATTGTTCGTCTCCGTATGTCGAAAGGGTTGGGGCAGCGATGCTGCAATTATATAATACCCACGGGTGAAAATTGCGCTTTCCATCCTCTAAAAAAGCGCAATTTTCACCCGAGTGCGGTATATACCGCATTCGGTCAGGCGCCTGCGCTGATGCTCGCGGCATCCCTGCGGCGGTGGCGGGTGGTGCCAGCAGGGATTTCTTAAAGTCGGGAGGCTCTTTTTTGCACACGGAGCCTTCGGCGGACCACACGGATGGTTTGGTGTGAAAACGGAGGCGAATTTTGCGCTGCCCGCGAAGCGTGGAGATGTACGCCGTGACTTTAAGAAGACCCTGGTGGTGCCAGGGAATTGCGCTTTCCGTCCCCTAAAATTTTCATCGCGGGCGGTGGGGGCAAAAAGCCGCCCCCGATTGCTCGGGGGCGGCAGCGAACCTTGAACGAACGGGGATGTTACGGGAGATTGAAGGCTGTGACGAGGAAGACGGCCATTTCGGCGCGGGTCACAAAAACGTTGGGGCAGAAGTTGCCGCCGCCGCAGCCGGCTGTGATGTTCTCATCTGCCAGCGCTTCGATCCAATCGGCAGCGAAGTCACCGATCGCCACGTCGTTGTAGATGCCGGTCGCAGCCGGAGGAACGTAGGCGTTGCCCTTGAGGGTGCGCAGGATGAAGACTGCCATCTGGGCGCGGGTCACGTTGCCGTCGGGGCAGAAGTTGCCGCCGCCGCAGCCGTCAGTGATGCCTTCGTCAGCCAGGGCTTCGATATAGTCCGCAGCAAAGTCGCCGGGGGCCACATCGTTGAACACGCCGCCGACCGCCGCAGGAGGCACATAGGCGTCACCGTACTTGGCGCGCAGCAGGAAGACTGCCATCTGGGCGCGGGTCACGTTGCCGTCCGGGCAGAAGGTATCTGCGCCGCAGCCACCGGTCACACCGGCCGCAGCCAGTTTTCCGATGAAGCTCCAGGCCCAGTGGGTGGTGGGAACGTCCGTGTAGACGCTCGGCCAGAACTGCAGGCGGCCTTCGATGGCGGGCGAGACGGTGCCCATGTCGGTGGTGTAGTTGATGACCGCGTCGCGCACGTAGTACTGCGTGTCGGCCACGATCTGATCCAGCGGCCAGAGGGTGGCGCCGGCGTCGTTGAAGTTGCAGGAGCCAGCCGCCAGGTAGTTGACCGTCGAGACGTTGTAGAAGGTCCCGGCGTCGGTGAAGTCGACCGGCTGACCGCCGATGATGAGCGCCACCACGTTGTTGCCGTTCGGCAGTTCGGGGGCCGTATCTTGGTAGACGATCTGGTTGCCGGCATTGGTGTCGAGCATACAGGTGGTGTAGTGCGAGTAGCCGCCCCAATCCGGGACATACTTGTAGTAGTAGTAGTTGCGGTAGGCGCGCTCGAGAACCGCCTTGAGTTGCGGGCCGTTCATGCTGATGACCACCAGCGAGTTCTCGTAGGGCATGGCCGCGAACATGTCGTCGATCGTCAGGTTGTAGGGGGTGGCCGGGGTGGCGGTGGTGGCGATCAACTTGTTGGTCATGGCGCCGGAGAGGTGGAAGTCCACATCGATGCCGTGGGATTCCAGTTCGTGCACCGAGGCGTCGGCTTGCAGGTTGGCGCCGTTGGTCTCTTCGGTGTAGGCGTTCATGGTGTCGATGGGGGCGGTCGTCGCGCCGATGGGAGTGGCCTTATAGGCGGCCAGCAGGACCGAATACGGGTCGACGATGGCGTCGATGGCCGGATCTTCGGCGGTGCCGCTGCCGACCGAGATGTAGCGGCCGGTCTGGCTGACGACTTCGTAGTTGTTCAGGGCCGTGATGGCGGGGGCGCGCAGGCCGATGACCACTTCACCCAGGGTGTTGTTGTAGCGATAGGCCTGGGTCACAACTACGGGATTGCCTTCCGCATCGGCGATGATGGTCGGCAGGTACTTGTAATTGCCCGAGTAAACCGTCTGTTTGGACGGATCGGTGTGGCTGTGCCCGCCGATGACGGCATCGATGTCGGTGGTGACGGCGGCCAGGTTGGTGTCAACCTTGTCGTCCACTTCCACGGAATTCGGGTTCTCGGTGAAGCCGATGTGGGTCAGGGCGACGACCACGTCATTGGTGTTCGCAAGCGCAGGAGCGTACATCTGCGCCGTCGCGATCGGGTCCGAGAAGGTCAGGCCGGGGATGTTGCTCGGCAGTTCGTAGTTCGGGATGCGGTGGTTGCCGATGCCGAGGATGGCTACCTGGATGTCGCCGCCGACAGTCCTGACCGTATAAGGCAGGACGCCCACTTCCGCCAGGCCGTATTCGCCGGTGTCGGAGACATTGGCCTGCAGGAGCGGGAAGGTGGCCTGGCCCAGGACGCTGGTGAAGACGTCACTGCCGAAGTTGAACTCATGGTTGCCCAGCACCATGGCATCGTAATCCATGGCATTGAAGGCCTTGATGAGCGGGTTGATGTGCAGGGCGGGATCGGCAATGGGGGTGCCGTTCGAGGTGAAGCCGGTCGGCGCGGTCTTGAAGTAGTACATCATCGCGTCGCCCTGGATATTGTCGCCCGAGCTGAGCAGCAGGGTGCGGTCGGGGTTGTGCAGGCGTTCCTGTTTGATCAGGGTGGCCAGCTGGGTGTAGCCCACGTAGGTGCCCTTGTCCAGGTTGCCGTGCGAGTCGTTGTGGTGCAGGATGGTCAGCGGGACGATTTCGTTGCCGCCTTCGAAGTTGTCGTCGCCGTCACCGTTGCGGATGATGCGGCCGTCGAGCAGGCCGTCACCGGCAGGGCCTTTGTAAGGATTGGCCAGGGTGTAGTTGGCTTCCACGTAGGCGTTGACCGAGTCGAGCATGTCGCCCCAGTACGTGATGTTGGTCATGTACTTGAAGGGGATGTAGCCATCCTGTCCCGCCGGGGCCAGGAACTCATTGGTGCCGACCTTGTAGGTTTTGGTCAGGTCGAGGTCGACCCAGGTGGAGGTGGCTTTGTCGTAGACTTGGACGTCATACGCGCCCCAGCCGTAGGGCTGCGGGCCGGGCAGGGCGTCTGCATAGCGGAAGAATTTATAGCGGATGCCGGCCGGCTGGATGGCGCCCTTGAACAGGGTGGCCGACTGGTGCAGCAATTCCAGGATCTGCGCGCCGGTCATGTCGCCGACGACTGTGGCATTGCCGAAGGGCAGGATCTGGAACATCTGGCCGTAGGTCAGCACCATGGGGTCGTGCGCCCACACGCCGGTGTTGCAGTCGGCGGCGGAGGTGCTCCAGATGTATTCGCCGGGATGGTCGGGCAGGTCTTCCTTTTCGCACCAATCGGTGCGGATGCCGCCGGCATTGTTGAAGAACATGTCGATGTCGTTGGTCGGTTCGGCGTCGCCGTTCAACTGCATGTAGATGGAGTCGCCGATGAAGTCGGCCATCATGCTGTTGCCGTTGTAATTGCGCAGCAGGTCGGTCTGAACGTAGCCAATCGGATCGTTGATCAGATTCTGGTAGTCAGGATCGGCCACATAGGCGTCGACCATGGCGTCGATGGTGGGTTCCTGGGGATCGGCGGTGCCGACCGTGATGCGCGTCCAGTTGATCGTAACGCTGCCGTCCGTGCCGACAACGAAGTCGGCGCGTCCGAGCTTGCGCCCGTTATAGTGGGCCTGGACGACCTTGGTGGCGCCGACGGTCGTGGCAGTGGCCAGGTCGGTGTGGCTGTGGCCGCCGATGATCAGGTCGACCGGTTTGCCGGCGGTGTTGAGCTTGGCCGCCAGGGTCTGGTCGCCGTACACTTCCAGGCCGTAGCCATAGCCGCCATCGTTGTAGCCGAGGTGGCTGAGGACCACGATCACGTCCGCGCCGGCGGCCTTGATTTCATCGTAGTAGTGCAGGATCGAATCGGACGGGTCCTTGAAGCACAGACCTTCGGTGGCCGAAGCCACGGTGATGGTGGGAGTTTCCTGGGTGGTTACGCCGATGACCGCCACCTTGACGTTGGTGGGTGTGCCGACGTTAAAGAGAATGTACGGAGCCAGCGCGAAGTCGGGGGTGTTCCAACCATCGCAGCTCTCCCCATCCTTTTTGGTGATGTTGGCGGTTACATAGGGGTATAGAGCTTCAGTCGTGCGGTCGGTCAGCACGGTCTGGCCCCAGTCGAACTCGTGGTTGCCAAAAGTGGCGGCGTCGTAGCTCATCTCGTTGTAAATGTCGATGACGGGCGCGCCCTTCTGGATGTTGGAGAGCAGGCTGCCTTGCATCTCGTCGCCGGCGTCCAGCAGGAGCATATTGCCGTCGCCAACAGCCGTGCGGATGTCGTAGACATATTGGGCCAGGCGGGCAATGCCCGGGTTGCTGCCCGAAGGCTCCAACTGGCCGTGGAAGTCATTGTGATGGAGAATGGTGAAACTGACGGGGGCGGCCGGCGCCGCAGTGGGGGCGGCGGCGGCTGTTGCAAATTGGGAAAGCAGGATGGCGAGCGTCAGGAGTAGGGTGAAGGCACGCCAAATATTGTTTTTATTCATGGGGGACCCCTCCGGTCCAAAAGGATATGGTCGATGGTTGTTTCTTGAAACGTTCCGGCGAAATAACCTTGCCGTCTCTTGCATGATTACGCTGTCGGTTCCATCCTTTCCGGGACGATGCAGGTTGTCCCTGTATGTATTTGGGGATCATTTTCCCCAAAGATTAACGCTGTCTGTGCGGCGGATAAGCGCCTGTTAACATTATGATGCGGTTGGGAGGCTACGGGTATGTACAAAGTGTCATAAAATCCATGCTAAATGTCATACATTTCCCAAAGCCGTCCAGTATGTTCAAAAAAGAGGTTCTTTGCGTCTCCACTTGTGCAGACAGGTAGTTAAAATCATACCCCGATTTCTGGAAAAAAATGTCAACCAGGGGTTAAGTTTACGTTAATTTTCTTGACACATTGGTTTCAGGCTTGTACAATCCATTCGCTATACCATAGGCGCCTGGACGCCTATCATTTTGTTTCGGGAGGACTCCCCCTCATGTATACAATGGAAGGTCTTACCTCGTTTGAGGCTGCCGCAATCTGGGCCGTGTTCGGCGTTGCCATTCTCGGCCTGGCTTATGCGGTTTTTTTGCGCAGCCAGATCATGCGCGAGGATGCCGGCACCCCCAAGATGCAGGAAGTTTGGGGCGCAATCCGCGACGGCGCGGACGCCTATCTCAAGCGGCAGTTGGGCTCGATCCTGCCGCTGATTGGCGTGTTGACCGTGGCTTTGTTTTTCTCGGTCTGGATTGTCCCGCCCAGCCCGGAGGCGCTCGAGCGCTTCGAGGGCATGGATGAAAGCCAGGTGCGCCTGATCATCGGCATTGCGCGCGCGCTGGCCTTTGTGATGGGTTCCGGCTTCTCGCTGGCGGTTGGTCAGATCGGTATGCGCATGGCCGTGCAGGGCAATGTGCGCGTGGCCTCCGCTTCGCGCAGGTCCTTCGGCGACGCACTGCGCATCGCCTATCGCGCCGGCACCATCACCGGCATGTTGACCGACGGCCTGGGCCTGCTCGGCGGCACCCTGATCTTCATCGGCCTGGGCATCGCCGCCCCGGATGCCCTGCTGGGCTTCGGCTTCGGCGGCACCCTGCTGGCCCTGTTCATGCGCGTGGGCGGCGGCATCTTCACCAAGGCGGCGGATGTGGGCGCAGACCTGGTGGGCAAGGTGGAAGCCGGCATCCCCGAGGATGACCCGCGCAACCCGGCTGTGATCGCCGACCTGGTGGGCGACAACGTGGGCGACTGCGCCGGCATGGCCGCCGACATCTTCGAATCCTACGAAGTGACCATCGTCTCCGGCTTGATCCTGGGCCTGGCGCTCTATCATGCCACCGACCGCCTGGAATGGATCATCTATCCGCTGATCGTGCGCGGTATCGGCGTGTTGTCCTCGATTATCGGCACCTATTTCGTGCGCGCCGGCAAGACCGGCAAGAGCGCCGACGCCATGTCGGCCATCTTCAGCGGTTTTCTGACCTCGGCTATCATCTCGGCCGCTCTGTTCTTTGCGGCTGGTTACTTCTATCTGCAGGGTCTGACCGATTTTGGCGGCTGGTGGCGCACCCCGATGGCTGTGGCTGTGGGCGTGCTGCTTGCCATCGTCATCGACCGCCTGACCGAGTATTTTACCGGCACGCACGCTTCGCCGGTCAATGACATCAAGAAGGCCGCAGACACGGGTCCCGCCACCCTGATCCTGCAAGGCATCTCGGTCGGCTTCGAGTCGTCCGTTTGGTCTGTGCTGGTCATCGCTGTGACCATCGTCGCTTCGATCTTCATCTTTGGCACCATCCCCGGCCTCAGCGCTGGCGAGCGTGTGAATTTCATCCTTTATGGCGTGGCCATGACCGGCATCGGCATGTTGACCTTGACCGGCAACAACGTGGCCATGGACTCCTTCGGTCCGATTGCAGACAATGCCAACGGCATTGGCGAAATGTCCTGGTCGGGCCAGGAAGATAAGGAAACCAAGGCGGCCCAGCAGATCATGGCCGACCTGGATGCGGTGGGCAACACCACCAAGGCCATTACCAAGGGCGTGGCCATTGGTTCGGCGGTCATTGCGGCGGTCTCGCTGTTTGGCTCCTTCCTGGTGGATGTTTCGCGCGCGCAAACCAGCCTGGGCATTCCGCCCGAGGCGCAGATTTCGGCCATCGGCATCCGCGTGGATTACCCGCAGGTATTCGTCGGCATGTTGATCGGCGGCGCGCTGCCGTGGCTGTTCTCGTCCTTTGCCATCCAGGCAGTCACCCGCGCGGCCTCCCTGATCGTGTTGGAAGTCCGCCGCCAATTCAAACTGGGCGTGCTGGAAGGCAAGATTCCCCCGGATTACAAGCAGGCCGTCAACATCTCGACCACCGCAGCGCAGAAGGAACTGGTCTCGCTGGCCCTGCTCGGCATCGTGACCCCCATCGTGGTCGGCCTGACGCTGCAAGTCGAGGCCCTGGGCGGTTTCCTGGCGGGCATCATCGTCTCCGGACAGTTGCTGGCGGTCTTCCTCAACAACTCCGGCGGCGCCTGGGATAATGCCAAGAAGTTGATCGAGGACGAACCGAAGAATCCTGCTGCGAACACGGGCAAGGGTTCCGAACGCCACAAGGCGGGCGTGGTGGGTGATACGGTTGGTGATCCGTTCAAGGACACGGCCGGCCCCGCGCTCAACCCGATGATCAAGGTGGTCAACCTGGTGGCGGTCATCATCGCCCCGATCGTGGTGCAGTATGCCGGGGCAACCGGCGCAACCCAGGTTGTAATCTGGGTTGTGTCCCTGGCGCTGATAGGCATGCTGGCCTGGGCGGTCATCCGCTCGAAGGCGCCCGCGCCGCAAATGAAGTAGAATCAGCTCCAAGCATTGCAACCGCTCCCGGCTTTCCGGGAGCGGTTTTTTTTGCGCCTGCGTCTCGGAAGTTCCTGATACCCCTGTGCGGCGTATGCTGGAGTCCCGAAGTTCCGCTTCGGGATAACGCGCGAGTAGAACTTGCGCGTCACCCAAAAAACGTTGGTGCGCCAAACCGATGGGAGGCTGTTGGGCCAGGGGAAATTTAGGCTCTTTGGGATTTGCAGTGATTCTGTACACGGATCACACGGATACTTCGACAGGCTCAGTACAGGTTTCACGGAATTACGCCGAAAAAGCCTTTATAAAAATCCGTGTACAAAAGGGTTTAATCACGCTGATTCCCAATGAGAGGTTGGGTCGCGCCTCCGGGTACGAATGCCCGGAGAACCCAAAAGCGCTCCCGGGTTCGGGAGCGCTTTCGAGACGTGCGCAGGGCCTATGGACGGACGAGGTTGAAGGCGGTTACCAGGAAGACCGCTATCGAGGCGCGAGAGACGCTGCCGGTTGGGCAGTACTTCAGCGACGGACTGGTGGCACAGCCGCCCGTGATGCCCTCCCTGTACAATTGCTCGACCCAGGGCGCCGACCAGCGGGTCTTGGGGACATCCGAAAAGACGCCGGTGGCGGCTGGCGGGCTATAGGCGTTTCCGTATTTCATGCGCAGGATGAAGACTGCCATCTCTTCGCGCGTCACAAGTTTATCCGGGCAGTATTTCAACGGATTGGTCGAACAGCCGCCGGTGATACCCTGGTCGTATAGCTCCTCGATCCATTTGGCGGCCCAGTGGCTGGAGGGAACGTCTGCAAAGACCGTCCCTGTGGCGTTGGGAGGGTTGTAGGCCGAGCCGTTTTTGGCTTTGAGCAGCATCACCGCCATTTGGGCGCGGGTGACGAAAGTGTCGGGGCAGTATTTCAGCGGGTTGGTCGAACAGCCGCCGGTGACCCCGTTCAGGTAAAGGATTTCGATCTGGTCGTTGGCCCAATGCGTCAGCGGCACGTCGGTAAAGATGGGCGTCGGATTTTCGTTATCGTCCAGGATGATCGTGGAGCCGACGACCGGTCCGTAATTCCCTTCGTAATCCAGGATCGACACGCGCCAGTAATACGTGGCTCCGGGCGCGTAGGATATGGTGGGCGTCCAGCGGGTATTGTCGGTGATTACGTTTTCATACAAGGGCGAGAAGGTGGAGTACTGCGAGGACTCGAACCTATAGCGGGCCGCGCCCGGCACCGCCGTCCACACGAAGGTGGGCGTGGTGGTGAGGTTGGCGCCCGAGGTCGGGCTGACCAGGGTGGAGACTGGGTATTGTTTGGTAAAGGTCGCAGCAGGGCTGTATTGCCCCAGGTAGCCGAGGCCGTCGATCATGGCCACGCGCCAGTAATATTGGCCGTCTGGATACCCGCGGGTCGGAGTCCAGCAGCTTTGCTCGGTGTCGACGTAATCGTACACGTTCGAGAAGGTGGGGTCGTCCTTGCTGACCTGGACGCGGTATTTCCAGGCGGCCAGCACCGGTTCCTCGTTAAAACTCTCGATGAGGGGCGTCCAGCATAGGGTCGGGGCGCGTCCCACAACCCCCGACGGGGTGTGGGTCAGGCCGCTGGGCACGGGCAGGGTCAGGGTGAAACTTTGGGATTCGGTCCAATTGTTGACCACGTTGGCATAGCGGCGGGCGCGCACCCGCCAATAATACGTGGCGTTGGGCAGGGTGCTTGCGTCGGTGTAGGAGCGCTGGCGGGTGTTGATACTGATCTGGGGCGACCCAAAATTCGGGTCATCATCGACCTGCAAATCATAAGACTCGGCGCCTTCGACCATGTCCCAACTAAAGGTGGGCGTGGCAAAGGTCACGGAAGTCATCAAGTTCTCAGGGACGAAGCCCTTGCGTTCGAAACGCCAGCCCTGGCTCCACGCGCCGTGATAGTAAATGCCGGTGACAAGATAGCGGGGCTGGATTCTCCAATAATAGGTATTGTCCCCGAAAAGGTCATGCTCCCAGGCGTGGGTGGTCTGCGCATAGGCGGCGGTATTCGAGGTCAGGGTGTAGGTGCCGGCTTCGCTGGTGAACTGCGGGTCCAGGTAGGCCTTCATGACCGCGCCGGCCCAGGGGGTAAGGATGGACCAATCCCAGATGAAGGGCGGCACGGATGAAAGGGTGGTGGGGTCCACACCGGCGTCATCGAACGGGGCCGATAGGTTCATTCGCTCGGTCACATTGGAAAAACGCAGGACGGTTCCGCCGCCCGGGATGCTCGTGTTCGAAGGGACAGAGTCCTGGGGTTGTCCGTTGCTGGGCGGCAGGCTCAGGAGGGCGACTGTGTAGCTGCCGGTCGTATCCTGGTAGCCGATGGAGGTATTGGGCAGCTGAACTTCGACATAGTTGCCGCTTTTGTAGATTGCCCCGCCGACATCCTCCAGGATTTGCACCGTGTCCCACTCGCTGCCGCCCCAGTGATAGATGAAGGTCCTGGCGGCTGAATAGGCGCCCGATTCCTGGAGAACGTAGATGGCATACTCAGGGCGGTAGGCCGAATGGGTGGGGATGGTATACCCGCGGGCATCTGTGGTTGCGCCGGAATTTTCCTGGTGGTCCAGGTCCAGGTACAGCGCGTACGTGACGTTCTGGGTGGGGGTGCTGGGAACCTGGAAACCGAAGAACCAACTGCTGCCGGATTGGGATGCCTGCAGATTGACCAGGTCATAATTGGCAGCCACGTCTGCCGACGTATCGGAGCCGATTTGCAGGCGGTTGGCGGCGTTTCCCAGGACGCGGTCCAGTTGCCACTGGCTTTGGGCGGCGATTTGGAAGCGGCGCACCTCGCTCCAGGTGCCGCTGGGAGCCTGGCGGACGCGCCAGTAAAAGATCCCGAAATTCTGTTTGCCCAGGTTGCGCTGGGCCAGGCTTTGCGTGGGCACGTACACGGGATTGGAAACGGTGGCCGTATCGACCGTGGCGCTGAAATCCTGGACCTGGCTGATTTGCACATCGTAGGTTGCCGCCCCGTTGACCGGGAACCATACCAGCGCGGGGGTGGTTTCGGCAAACTCGGAGCCGTTCGTTGGGCGGATCAAGGTTGGGGCAGACCCTGCGGTTGTGGGAGGCAGTCCCAACGTGGGATCGAAGCGTGTCTTCCACACCTGGCTCCAGTAGCCCACCAGGCTGCCGCTAATCAGCGGGCGGACGCGCCAGTAATAGATGGTGCCGGCGACAGGGGTGAAAGGATTGCTCGCGGTCGGGGCAGCCGAGAGATTTTCGGTATCCGCCGTCCAGTTGATCGACGTAAAGGTCGCATCGGTGGAAACCTGGATGCGGTAGGCATGGGCGTAGACATCCCCTGCATTGGATTCGTAGGACGGCACGTGGACGCGATTCCAGGTGAAAACCGGCAAGGCCACGGTGCGGTCTTCGTGAGGGTTGGTCGTCACCCCCGGGAAGCCGGAATAATTATCCGGCGTGTAGTAGTACTTCGGATACACCAATTGAGGCACCACCGAGTTGTAATAGCTGACGTAGGATGAAGTATTACTGGGAGAGCCGGCATGGTTGTTCCCGTCGTAGGGTGTCACCCGCCAATAATAGGTCTTGAGCGCGCCATCGTAGTAATTGGGCGTCCAGAAGGGGTTCGAGGTATAGCCCTGGTCGTAGATGGGATTGAAGCCCGAGGATTGGCTCAACTCGACCTTGTAGTAACTGGCGCCCGGGACGGGAGTCCAATTAAAAACCGGGAAACGCACGTGCTGGTGCAGGTTGGTGGGGGTCAGCAGCACCGGCTTGATGTACCACTTCTTGACGAAGGTGCGGGTGGCCGACCAGTTGGAGACCGACTCGTTCGAATGGACTCTTACCCGCCAGTAGTAGTTGACGTCGTTCGACAAAGTGAAGATGGGCGTGTAGGAGGTGTTGCGTGTGTTGATTTCTGTGACCCCGGAGCTGAAACTGGGGTCGGTGGTGTAATGCAGGCGGTAATATTGCGCGCCGCGCACCGCCGTCCACCGAAAGGTGGGGGTGAAGGTGGGTGTGGCGAAATCGCTGGGTTCGAGCAGGGTGGGCGCGGTGCTGTAACTGAGGGTATAGGAGCGTTCGCTGCTCGGCGTGCCGTCGCGGTTGCCCGGGTCGACCGGCACCACGCGCCAATAATAGGTGCCGTTGGCCTGCTTAAGGCTGGGCTGGTGCGAGGGGGCCAGGGTCGATATATTGTAGAGCGGAGACCCCCAGCCGCCCGGGCTGGAATAAATCTGCAATTTGTAGCGAGCCGCGCCGCTGACCGTACCCCAGGAAAAGACGGGCTGATCGTAGAAACTCAGGGTGGCTCCATTTTCCGGGGCGGTGAGGAGTGGCGCATTGGACGGGGTGGCCCACTGTTTGGTGAAGCTCCAGATGGCGCTGTAGGAACTGACCGGCGCAGGCGATTCCACCCGGACGCGCCAGTACCAGGTGCCGTCTGAAAACTGTGAGGCGCTGGTGGGGGTGTAGGTGGTATTGGTGGTGGTGGTGTCGATCGCAAAACTTGTAAACGCGATGTCGCTGCTGACTTGCAGGCGATACAAGGTTGCGCCGCTGACCGCCGACCATTTGAACTCCGGGATTCCAAGCGGCGGGGTATCTGCGGCGGTTGTCGTCGAACCGTTGGCCGGCGCAATCTGCGTGGGCGCGGAAAGCGCATAAGCCGGTGAGACGCTGAGCGGGCCAAATGTCAGCGAAAAGATCAGCAATAAAAGCCCCACTTTTCCAAGCCAGTTTAGTTTCATTGCATCCTCCAGTACAGATAATAAACGTCGACGAACAGGAACTGAAACGTTTTTAAGCGCGCGCATCCATTTCGCCTGTTCCCGGTTAAGGGTATGGCATTTCCACGCTTTTTTTAAGTGACAAAGCTCTTAATTTCTCCATTGTTTTCACTTACGGTGATTCTACTGCGTTGTGAGCCTCCACACATGAACTGTTTTGTGTGAAGCATTCGCTTGTGAGTCGGGATGAGAAATTGCAGGACATAAGGGATTCTATGCGCGCCGCCTGATACCCTGCACCTGCCGGGGAGGGAGGCGGCCACCCCTCGCTGGAGGGTGGCGCGGCGCCTGTCTACCTGGTGAACTTCTTCTGCCACTCGAACAGCTTGTTCAACGCCTCGATGGGCGAAAGGCCGTTGATGTCCAGCGTCTTCAACTCATCCAGCAGGGGACTGGTCTCGGGGAAGAGCGCCACCTGCTGGGCCGCGTGCGGGTTGATCTTCACCGCGCGGCCCGAGGTCTTCTCCAATTCGGCCATGATCTCGTTGGCGCGCGCGATCACGGGCCTGGGCAGCCCCGCCAGCTGCGCCACATGGATGCCGTACGAGCGATCCGCGCCGCCCGGCACGATCTTGTGCAGGAAGACCACCTTGCCGTCCGCCTCGCTGACGGCCACGTTGTAATTGCGCACGCCGGGCAGCAGGTCGGCCAGTTGGGTCAGTTCGTGATAGTGCGTCGCAAACAACGTCTTGGCGCGCAACTGCGGATGATTATGAATGTACTCGATCATGCCCCAGGCAATCGAGACGCCGTCATAGGTCGATGTGCCGCGCCCGATCTCGTCCAGGATCAGCAGCGAGCGCGAGGTGGCGTGATGCAAAATATTGGCCGCCTCGATCATCTCGACCATGAAGGTCGATTGCCCGGCGTGAATTTCATCCTGCGCGCCGATGCGGGTGAAGATGCGATCCACCAGCCCAATTTTTGCGGACGAAGCGGGCACGAACGAGCCCATCTGCGCCATCAGCACGATCAGCGCGGCCTGCCGCAGATAGGTCGATTTACCCGACATGTTCGGCCCCGTGATGACGCGCACCACCTCGCCTGCCTCGAAGAGGATGTCGTTCGGGACATAGCGCTCGCCGCGCAGGGAATGCTCGACGACGGGATGGCGCCCCTCCTGGATGTCCAGCCCAAACCCCTCCTGGACCTCGGGCCTGACGTAGCCTCCGAGAGCGGATGCCTCGGCGAGCGCCGCCAGCACATCCAGTTCGGCCAGCGCGCGTGCCGTCTCGAGCAGCCGAAACGCCGACTTGGACAACTCGGCGCAGACTTCCTTGAACAGCCGCAACTCGATCTCGCGGATGCGCTCCTCGGCGTTGAGCACCAGGGTTTCATATTCCTTCATCTCGGGCGTGATGAAGCGCTCCGCGTTGACCAGCGTCTGCTTGCGGATGTAGGACTCGGGCGCCCGTTCCGCCGCTCCGCGTGAAATCTCGATGTAATAGCCGAAGACCTTGTTGTAGCCGACCTTGAGGGTCTTGATGCCCGTCTTCTCGCGTTCGACCGTTTCCAGGTTGGCGATCCACTCGCGGGCGTGACGGGAGGCTTCGATCACGCCGTCCAGTTCCGCCGAATATCCCGCGCGGATGATGCCCGTGTTTTGCAGGGTGGCAGGCGGGTCATCATCGATGGAGGATTCCAGCAGGGCCAGTTCATTTGTCATTAACCCGGGCTTGGGAAGTCCCACCTCTTTCATCTTTCCTCTTTCGTCAAAAGCGGCCAACACGGCAGGCAGCCCTGCCATCGTGCCCCGCATCGCCACCAGGTCGCGCGGCTGGGCCTGTCCCGCCATGACGCGGTTGACCAGGCGCTCCAGGTCGGCCAGCGGCTTGAGCGCGGCGCGCGTCTCGGCGCGCACCATGCCATTGTCGAAGAAGTATTGCACACCTTCCTGGCGGGCCTGAATCTTGGTCACGTCCAGCAGCGGCTGGCTGACCCAGGCGCGCATCAGGCGCTTGCCCATCGGCGTGACGGTGTGGTCGAGCACGCTCAACAAGGAGCCTTTGATCTCGCCGCGCAGGGCCTGCCCTGAGCTTTGTCGAAGGGTTTCGGTCAACTCCAGGTTGCGGCGGGTGGCCGCATCCAGCGTCATGAATTCGGACAGGCTGTAATGGCGCAGGCCTGTCAGCAGGTTGAGCGAGTCGGGCTGGGTATCCTTGAGATACTGCACGATCACGCCCGCCGCGCGGATGGCAAGTCCGTGGCCCTTGATGCCGAAGCCATCCAGCGAGCCAGCCTTGAAGTGCGCCAGCAGGGTCTCCTCGCATTTGCCCGGCTCGAAGCGCCAGGCGGCGAGCGGTGTGAAGTGGCCCTGGAAGCCGTCATTGGGTTTTTGATTGTCGGGGTGGAGAATCTCGGCGGGATGCAGGCGCGTCAGTTCGGCGCGCAGGGCTTCGGCGCTGAGTTCGGTCACGGCGAACTCGCCGGTGGTGATGTCGGCGTAGGCCACGGCGGCGGATTTCTCATCTAAAAAGATAGAAGCCAGGTAGTTGTTCGCATCCCCGGGCAGCAGGCCAGGCTCCACCACCGTCCCAGGCGTGACGACCCGCACCACCTTGCGCGGGAAGATGCCCTTCTCGGGCTGGTCGCCGACCTGTTCGCAGATGGCGACGTGGTAGCCCTTCTCGATCAGCCGCGCCAGGTAATTTTCCACGGCATGATAGGGGATGCCCGCCAGCGGCGCGCGCACGCCCTTGCCCACGGGACGCGAGGTCAGCACGATGTCCAGTTCACGGGCCGTGATCTCGGCGTCCTCATCGAAGGTCTCGTAGAAGTCGCCCAGGCGGAAGAACAGAATCTCGTTGGGGTGGTTGCGCTTGATTTCCAAATATTGCTGGCGGACAGGGGTGATATCGTCGTTGGACATAGGCTCTCGCGATCAAGGGTTTGACGTATTATACTAACTGGTGTATAAAATTGGCTTTGTTTACGGAGCAATCCATGAATTGGTTGGAGTTTTTCCCTTGTTGCAAGCGTTGAAGTCCCGCCTGCCAGGCCGTGGGGAGATTGTATCGGTCTATGCGGTGCTCTTGTTCTTTCTATTCAGCTGGGCGACGATTACCTTTTTCTGGAAATTTCCCGCCTGGTTGTATTACGCAACCTTGGTGGAGGTGGCCGTCTTTTACCTGTACACCGCCGTCACCGAAGCCCTGGAAGGACTCGTGTACCTGGCCGTCCTCTTGCTGGTTTGTGCGCTCCTGCCCGCTCCGTTTTTCAAGGATCGCTTCCTCGCGCGGGGAACCATCGCCGCCCTTGCGCTGCCTGGCTGGCTGGTGTTGATACAGTATTTTATCGCGTATCACGACTTCGGGCCTGGGCTGGCGCTCCTGGCGGCCACACTGATCAGCGGCGGCCTGGCCGCCTTATGGATGGGGCTTTCCATCAAATTCACTGCCTTCGAACGCGCGGCCCGCCTGCTGGCGGAACGCACCCCCGTTTTTCTGTATGTGTACCTTCCACTTGCCGCGGTCTCCTTTTTGATTGTGCTGGTCAGGAACCTGGGTTGATGTCCAAGCGATTCAGTCGCCGCGATTTTCTCAAGGCTGCGGGAGCCGCCATGCTGCCGCTGCTGCTGCCCAGGCAGTCGCTTGGGCTGGAGTCCCTGCTGCGAAACGGGAGGCAGCCCAACGTCCTGGTGATCGTGCTGGATACGCTCTCCGCGCCGCACATGTCGGTGTACGGTTATCCGCGTCCCACCACGCCCGCGCTGGAGAAGTTTGCCGAACGATCCATTGTCTATCATTCTCATTACGCGGCGGGGAATTTCACCACACCCGCCACGGCGTCCATGCTGCTGGGCTGTGAGCCGTGGACGCATCGCGCCATCAACCTGTTTGGGCTGGCCAGGCGCGACCTGGTCGAACGCAACCTGTTCCATCAGTTGGGCGACTCGTATCATAAGATTGCCTTCACCCAGAACATGCTGGCCGAATTGCTGCTGCGCCAGTTCCATGCGGACATCGACCAGCACCTGCCCTTCACCTTCTCCAGCCGCGACCAAACCACGCTGGGCATCAGCCAGCATCTGCCGAATGACTCGGTCGCCTCCTTCTACGCCTTCGACGATTTCCTGGCGACCCGCCGCGAGAACGATGGCCCGCTGGCAGGCTCGCCGCTGCTGGGTCTGCTCGACATCCTGCGCAAGGAGCGGGAGACGGTCGCGAGCGATGCCTACCCGCTGGGGACGCCCTTCAATAATTATTACACCTACACCAACGCAGAGACCTTCCATAATATTTTGCAGGTGACCGAAAAGGCGCGCCAGGGCGACAAGCCCTACTTTGGCTACTTCCACCTGTGGACGCCGCACGAGCCGTACCGTCCGCGCGCGGAATACCTCGGCAAGTATAAGAAGGATGGCTTCGAGCCGATTGCCAAACCCGAACATGCGCTGACCGAAACCAACCGCGCGGAGAAGAACCTGCTGCGCCTGCGCCAGACCTACGACGAGTACATCACCGACGTGGACGCCGACCTGGGCCTGTTCCTGGAGGCGCTCGAACGCAGCGGCGCGTTGGACGATACCTACGTGATCATCACCTCGGATCACGGCCAGTTGTTCGAGCGCGGCGAGCACGGGCACAATACAGCCTTGTTGTATGAGGATCTCCTGCGCATCCCCTTGATCGTTTCCGTGCCCGGCCGTTCGGATCGCGTCGATGTCCGCACCCCGACCAGTTCCATCGACCTGCTGCCGACCCTGGTGACTCGCCTACTGGGGCGGGTCGACCTTGCTTATCCGGGCATCTTCCTGCCTGAATTGGGCGGCGTCGAGATGGAGGAGCGCGTCCTCTTCTCGATGGTGGCGAAGGACAACTCCGCCTTTGCGCCCATCCAACACGCCAGCCTGTGCATGATCCAGGGCACCAGGAAATTGATTCATTACCTGGGGTACGGGGATCACATCCGACAGAGCGAACTGTATGACCTGGCGGAGGATCCCAACGAAATGAAGGATTATGCCGTGGGGGATAAAGCCGTCACCGCGCGCATGCGCGATGAACTGCTGACCGCGCTGGAAGCCGCCAACCAGGAAGTGGCCCAATCTTTATGAACCTGCGCAAGCGCCTGCCCGCCCGTGACCAAATCCTCTCCGCCTACGCCGTGATTGCGTTCATGCTGTTCGCCTGGTCGCTGCTGTGGTTCTTCTGGAACATCCCCTCCTGGACGAAATTCATGACGCTGGGTTATCTGTTGGCGACGCTCAGCTATCCCATGGCGGCCAGTTTTCTCGAAAGCCTGACCGTGCTCGCCCTGCTGCTGCTTCCCGCCTTGATCCTGCCCGCCGCCTGGTTCAGGGATCGTTTCGCGGCGCGCGGCGCGGCGGTGACTCTCGGCCTGCTGGGGACGATCATGCTGCGCGACTACCTGATCGTGGCGGACAATTTCCTGCTCAGGCCGAAGCCCATCTTCTGGCTGACCCTGTCCCTGTCGACCATGCTCCTGCTCTTCCTGGCGGTGAAATTTCAGTGGATGGAGAAGGCGCTGACCCTGCTGGCCGAGCGCCTGACGATCTTCCTTTATATCTTCGTCCCCATATCCGTGATTTCGCTCCTGACCATCCTGCTGCGGAACCTGACCTTATGAACCTGGGCAGACGTGACTTCCTCAAGGCGCTGACCGTGCTCTCGGCGGGATCATTGGCAGCGGCCTCTCTCCCGAGCTTGGGCCACCTGCGCGCTCCCAGCGACAAGCCCAACCTGGTCATCCTGGTGCTGGATGCGTTGAGCGCCCGCAACTTGTCGGCCTATGGCTACGCCAGGCAGACGACGCCCAATTTGGAGCGGCTGGCCGCGCGCGCCACAGTCTATCACTCGCACTATTCGGCGGGAAATTTCACCACGCCTGGCACTGCCTCCATGCTGACGGGGCTGCTGCCCTGGACGCATCGCGGCATCAACCTGGGCGGATTGATCCACGAGCAGTTCGTGGACCAAAACATCTTCAGCCTGTTGCAGGACGAATATTTCACGGCAGCCTTTACGCAAAATTATTACGCGGATGTCCTGCTCGGACAATTCCGCCGCGGCATCGACCGTCACATCATTTCCTCTTCCTATTATGAGCAGGTCGACCGTCCGCTGCTGGGAGGGTATTTCCCGAACGACCCCGTCCCGACCTATTACGGCCTGGATGATTTCGTCTTCTCGGGACGCAGCGTGCCCGCCTCGCCGTTCTTCGCCTTCCTGGCCGACCTCTTCCAGGAGACGGCTGGCCTGGACGACCGTCCCCAGGCGGGTTATCCCTACGGCCTGCCGAATAACTTCTTTTATAGTTACAGGAACGATGTGGCCTTCGCGGGCATCCAGCAGGAAATTCTCAACCTGGCGCAGCAGTCACCTTTCTTCGGGTACTTCCACATGTTCTCGCCGCACGAACCCTACCGCCCCCGACAGGAATTCGTGGGGAAGTTTCCGAAGCTGGACCTGCCCTTCAAGAAGCCGACCAGGTTCTCGACCCTCGACATCAGCCACGAGTCGATTCAGGCGCGGCGCATGGATTACGACGAATACGTCGCGGACGTGGACTCGGAGATCGGCAAACTCGTGGACGGCCTGAGCGCGGCGGGCGTGATGGACAACACCTGTTTCATCATCACCTCGGACCACGGCGAGATGTTCGAGCGCGGCGAGTACGGCCACATCACGCGCCTGCTCTACGATGCGGTCATCCACATCCCGCTGCTGGTGCTGGCCCCAGGCCAGACCACCCGCGTCGACGTGACGACGCCGACCAGCGGACTCGACCTCGCGCCGACCCTGCTGCATTTGGCGGGGAAACCCGTCCCTGCGGGGTTGGGGGGCAGGATCCTGCCCGGGCTGGGCGGAACCGCCGACTCGGAGCGGAGCATCCTCACAGTCGAGGCCAAGGAGAATTCCTCCTTCGGGCCGCTTATTCAGGGTACAATTTCCCTCATCCGAGGCCCATTCAAGTTGATCCACTATATGGGATACCCGAAGAAGCCCGAGACTTTCGAGTTGTATCATTTGCGGGATGATCCCGAGGAAATGAAGGATTTATTCGAAGCCGATGATCCCACGGCTTCGTCGATGAAGGAAGAATTGCTCGATTCGCTCGCAGATGCCAATCGGCCTTTCATTAAAAAATAGAACCATCGAAGTGGGGCGGGATGGCATCCCGCCAGATAACTACGCGGAATACCACATCGTGCCCGTAGGGTATTCCGCGCCACTCGTCATTACAAATCAATCCAAGTAAAGGAACTTCACGATGTACAAACTTGTTCTCGTCCGTCATGGACAAAGCACCTGGAACCTCGAAAATCGCTTCACCGGTTGGACCGACGTCGACCTGACCGATCAGGGCCGCGCCGAAGCCCGCGCCGCAGGCCAGCTCCTGCGCGAAGGCGGCTACGAGTTCGACCTGGCCTTCACCTCGGTGCTCAAACGCGCCATCCGCACCCTCAACATCATCCAGGCCGAGATGGACCTGGACTGGCTGCCCGTCACCCGCGCCTGGCAGTTGAACGAGCGCCACTACGGCGCGCTGCAGGGACTCAACAAGGCTGAGACTGCCGAGAAATTCGGCGAGGCCCAGGTCAAGGTCTGGCGTCGCTCGTACGATGTCCCGCCTCCCGCGCTGGAACTGACCGATGAGCGCCACCCCAGCTTCGACCGCCGCTATGCGGGCCTGACCCCCGAGCAATTGCCCGCCACCGAGTCGCTCAAGATCACGCTTGACCGTGTGCTGCCTTATTGGCACGAAGTGCTGGCGCCCACGATTAAGTCGGGCCAGCGCCTGCTCGTCACCGCCCACGGCAACTCGATCCGCGCGCTGGTCAAGTACCTCGACAACATCTCCGACGCCGACATCACCGAGCTGAACATCCCCACGGGCATCCCGCTGGTCTACGAACTGGACGACGACCTCAAGGTTATCCAGCACTATTACCTGGGCGACCCCGAAGAGATCGCCAGGGCCGCCGCCGCCGTTGCCAACCAGGGCAAGGCCAAGTAAAGCAATATGGAGTCCAGCAGCTTGCTGCTGGACTTTTTTCCATAATCCGCAAGCAGAGCTTGCGGACTCCCGAAGGAATCTTTCATGACCATGACCTCCCGTGAACGTGTCCTCGCTGTACTGAATCACGAAACCCCTGACCGTGTGCCGATCGTGCTGGGTCCCAGCAATGCGACGGGCGTCAAGATGGGCACCTATCGCCGCATCAAGGAATTGATCGGCGTCCAGTCTGAGGATCGCTACATTTATGACTGGCCCGAGCTGGGCACCGCCGACATGGACGAGGCCACCCTCGACCGCCTGCACAGCGACGTGCGCGGAGTCCTGGACCTGGAGCCTGCCTCCGTTATGGAGAGAAATCGCCAGCGGGAGCCGCACTCGCCGCACTTCAACTCGTGGGGCGGCGGCGCCATCGAGAGCGAACCTGGCTCGTGGTTCCCTGGCATCCATCCGCTGGAGAATGCCACCACCCTCGAAGAACTCGAAGCCCACGCCTGGCCCGACATGGATGACCCCACCCGCGTGGCGCACGTCAGCGCGCGCGCGAAACAACTGGCGGACGAGAACCAATACGGCATCGTCGCCACGCCCTGGCTGCTCTTCCCGCTCGAACGCGCCTTCGAAATGCAGCGCATGGACAAGTTCCTGATGAACATGGTCAAGCATCCCGACTTCGCCAGGGCCTTGCTGGAGAAAAACGCGTCCATGTGCAAGACCCTGATGGGACATTTCCTGCGCGAGTGCGGCGATAACATCGACATCATCAAGATCGGCGACGACCTGGGCATGAACACCAGCCTGCTCATGTCGCCCAAGATGTACCGCGCCATCCTCAAGCCCATCCACGCGGACTACATCGCCTTCATCAAGCAGCACACCAAAGCCAAGCTCATGTTCCACACCGACGGCGACATCCTGCCGCTCATCCCCGACTTCATCGAAATGGGCGTGGACATCCTCAACCCAATCCAGACCTCGGCGGGCAAGATGTCTGACCTGCAGGCGCTCAAGACCCAGTTCGGCAAGGACATCGTCTTCTGCGGCGCCATCGACAACCTGCAAATCCTGCCCTTCGGCACCCCGCAGCAGGTCCGCGACGAGGTCAAACGCGTCATCAGCGTGCTGGGCGAAGGCGGAGGCTACATGCTCGGCGCCGTCCACACCGTGATGAACGACGTCCCCGCCGAGAACGTCCTGGCGATGGTCGATGCGGTGGAGGAGTTTGGGTACTACTAAAAATTCTCCTCCCCCCATTTTCGTTCTTTGAAAGTGGGGGGAGGCTGGGAGGGGGGGATCATAATAAATGCGCCCTTTGACAGGTGAAATGGCAGGGAAAATGAAAAGTGTAAAGCTTAGCTTTACAAAAACGTCCATATTTTGTAAAATGAATGTATGCCAATCTACCCTCGCAATCTCTTTCCTGCCCTAAAAGATACGCTGACCGATAACCGCGCCGTGGTGATCACAGGTATGCGCCGCGTCGGAAAGACCACCTCCCTGCGCTGGCTTTTGGATCAAATCCCCACGGAAAATAAAATCTACCTTGACCTGGAACGTCTCGACCAGCGCGCGGTGTTCCAGGAAAGTAATTACGACCTGGTGATCCATTTCCTCCGCAACCGCGGCCTGGACGTGACCCAGTCCATGACGGTCGCCTTGGATGAAATTCAATATGTCCCGAACCTGCCGAGCGTGGTCAAGTATTTGATGGACAATTACCAGGTCAAGTTCCTATTGACGGGATCGAGTTCGTTTTATCTCAAGAACTACTTTACCGAATCCCTGGCGGGACGGAAGATCGTTTTCGAGATGTTCCCGCTGTCGTTTGGCGAATTTCTCGGCTTCCGCGGAATCCCCTTCCAGCCGCGTGAACAGTTCGCGGACATGCGTTTCGACCCGTATGAGTTCGAACGCTTGAAGGATCACTATGAGGATTATCTGCTGTACGGCGGATTGCCGAGCGTCGTTTTGGAGGAACGTCCTTCGGTGCGCAAGGATCTCCTGAACGATATTTTCTCATCCTATATCAACATTGACGTGCGCACGTTGGCGGACTTTCAAAAGATGGGCGAGTTGCAGCAACTTCTGCGTGTGCTGGCCTTGCGGGTCGGGAACAAAGTGGATCTGACGAAACTCGCCTCGGTGGTGGGAATTTCGCGCCCGACGCTGACACAATTCCTGGAATTCCTGGAGAAAACCTATTTGATCGCCCGCGTCCCAGCTTATGCGGGCGGGGACAAACCCACCTCTCTCGGCAGGAAACTTTATTTTTGCGACAACGGAATCGCAGGCATTCTGGCGCAGGTCAGCGAAGGGGCGCTGTTCGAAAACGCAATCCATAACCAATTGGCTCGCTTTGGCGAGTTGTCCTATCTTTCAAAGGGAAGCGAATATGAGGTGGATTTCGTTTTGAAGCAAACAAAGCCCGTTGCCTTTGAAGTGAAATACCATCCCACCGCCTCCGATGGCGAAAAATTGGATCGAATTGCCGGAAAGCATGGCATCCAGCAAAAGTGGCTGGTGGGAAAATATCCAACCCCAGGGTACCAGGAATTTTTGTGGGGAGGGTTGATTCTGTGAGGAAGGAACGAGGGTCGATGCGGTGGAAGAGTTTGGGTATTACTAAATTGGACTCCAAAGTCTCCTGACTTTGGAAACTGTGAAAGATTTGAAAAAGCCTCCGAGGCTAAATTACTCGGAGGCTCTCTTTTTTACTGCGGTTTATATTGCGGATACGTTTGCCAGATTTCCTTCAAGATCATCTTGGCCTCACCTTCCTCACATCCACTGCCGAAGTTGATGGTCTTTGCGCCGTAATCGAAGGCCAGAGTCCCAGGCGGGACGCCCCAGGTGAAGCGGTTTTTTCTTAATCCAAACACATTGTCTGGAGTGATAGGTGCAACTCTTAAATCAGAAATATGTGTAACAAGGAATTCTTTTGATTTTTCAAATTTCATGATCTTGTGAGTGACAAGGATTGATTCTCCTGTCACCTCAATGATTTCCTTGCCCGCGAATTGCCAGAGCCATGTGTAAAGAGCAACTCCTCCGCCCACTGTCCACCCTATAATCCATACCAGGAAGAATCCACCACCAAAAAGTTTGCCAATAAGGTCATCGACAACAAAGCCATTCTTGATTAGGTCAATAAGGCCGCCAATCAGTACACCAACCACAACAAATTCTCCAAGTGCCCAGAAAAATAACCACCCTCCCATGAAAAGAATAATGAACCAGTTCTTCCTGCTGGGGATGACAAATTTCAAGGAAGAGCCTGTGTTTTCACTTGTATATCGTGGCAATGCGGGTTGTTCTGGCATAATTGATTTCCTCCAAACCTGGATGCACAAATTGTACTCCAATTCATTCATTTTGCTCCCGCTGGATTTGCAATTCAGCGGCGGTTTCTGCATTAGAATCAACGCATGACCCTTTCCCCCGACCTCCTCGCAGAACTGAAAAAATCCATCGCGGGCGACGTCCGCGCGGACATGGCCTCGCGCATCCTGTACAGCACCGACGCGTCCATTTACCAGATCGAGCCGCTGGGTGTGGTTATTCCGCGCACCCAGGATGACTTGCAAGCCGTGGTCGAGCTGGCCGCGAAGTATAAGACGCCCATCCTCCCGCGCGGATCGGGTTCCTCGCTGGCGGGGCAAGCCATTGGCCCAGCCCTGATCGTGGACATCTCGCGCTGGCTGGACAATATCATCGAAGTCAATCCTGAAACGCGCACGGCCACGGTCGAGCCTGGCGTGATCCTCGCGGCGCTCAACAAGGCCGCCGCCCAACACGGATTGCAATTTGGCCCCGATCCCGCCTCGGCGGAACGCGCCACAATGGGCGGCATCCTTGCCAACAACGCCACGGGCGCGCACTCAATCCTCTACGGCATGGCGGCGGATCACATCCTCGCCGCGGACGTGGTCATGGCGGATGGGAGTCTGGCAACCTGGAGAGAGGAGAGAATAGAGAGCAGAGAGCAGGGAAATGACCGTTCTCTATTCTCTACTTTCTACTCATCTGTCCTCGACCTCCGCGAAAAATACGCCGCCGCCATCCAGCAACACTATCCCACCACCTGGCGCAACTCGGCGGGCTATCGACTCAATTATCTTCTTCCCTGGTCGCCTTCCACGCCGCCGCAATGGACGGATGACCGAGGACGGTGGACGGTCTATAACCAATTACCAATTACCAATTACCAATTTCCCTCCACCATCAATCTTGCTCCGCTGTTGGCTGGCTCCGAAGGCACCCTGGCCGTCATCCGCCGCGCCACGGTCAACCTGGTGCCGAAGCCGAAGCACACCATCCTGGCGGTCTTGAACTATGACTCGAGTGCCGCCGCCTGTGACGACGTGCCGCGCCTGCTCGAAGGCCGTCCCAGCGCCATCGAGTTGATCTCGCGCAACATCGTCCGCCTGGCGATGGCCGTCCCTGCGTATGCGGCCCAGGCGCGGATTTTGGCGGGTGACTCTGAGGCGTTGTTGGTCGTCGAGTTTAGCGGCGACCAGCCCGAAGTCCTGAAGGAGCGGGCGCTGGCCCTGCATCCCGACGTGCTGGCCGAGTCCGCCCAGGATCAATCCCGCATCTGGAACATCCGTAAGATGGGATTGGGCATCCTGGCCTCGCACACGGGCGACGCCAAGACCGTGGCCTTCATCGAAGATTGCGCCATCCCCGTCGAGCGCCTCGGCGGGTTTGTGCGCGGCGTGCAGCACATCCTCGACCAGTATCACACCCAGGCCGAGTTTTACGCGCACGCCTCGGCTGGCTGTTTGCACATTCGGCCCATCCTGGATTTGAAGACTCAGATCCGCGAATTGCGCGGGATTTCGGAGGCGGTGCTGGCGCTGACCATTTCGCTGGGCGGCTCGATGAGCAGCGAGCACGGCGACGGGCTGGCGCACTCGGAATGGCTGGGAAACATTTATGGGGAGGAAGTGCTCGCCGCCTTCCGCGCCTTGAAGCTGGCCGCTGACCCCGAGCGGATTCTCAACCCTGGCAAGCTGATCGACGCCCCGCGCATGGACGCCAACCTGCGCTACGGCCTGGACTATCGCGCCGCAGCCTGGACGACTCCGCTCGACTTCTCGCGCCAGGACGGGCTGGCCAACGCCATCGAGCAATGCAATGGACAGGGCGTCTGCCGCAAATTTGACGGCGTGATGTGCCCCTCCTTCCAGGCCACGCGTGAAGAGCAGAACGCCACCCGCGGACGGGCGAACCTGCTGCGGGCGATGATCAGCGCGCCCAACGTTCAACGGCCTGCCCTGAGCCTGTCGAAGGGTTCAACGTTCAACGTTGAAAGTGTTTTCGCCTCCCTTGATTTGTGCCTGGCCTGCAAAGGCTGCAAGTCCGAATGTCCCTCGGGCGTGGACATGGCGAAGATCAAGTTCGCCTTCATGGACGAGTATTTCAAGACCCATCGCCGACCCTTGCGCGATTACCTCTTTGGATATTTCCACACCGTCTCGGCCCTGCTGGCGCCCATCGCGCCGCTGGCGAACGTCCTCATGAGCTTCGACCCGACCCGCAAGTTGATTGCGAAGGTGACGGGCATCACCACCAAGCGTCCCTTCCCGAAGTATTCGACGGAGCGCGCCCACGTAGGTCGAGTTACTAACTCGACCCACCGCATCCTCTTCCTCTCCGATGCCTTCACGCGCCACATCGAACCGCAGGTGGAACAGGCCGCCTTCGATGTGCTGGCCCGCCTTGGCTATGACGTGCAGGTCATCCCCGTCGTTGGGGCGGGGGCGTCCCTGCTCTCGAAGGGCTTCATCGACGCGGCCCGCCATCACGCCGAGCGTGTGCTGGATGCGATCCAGCGCATCGACCCCGAAGGTGTGATGCCCATTGTCGGCCTCGAACCGCCCGACCTGTACTGCCTCAAACACGACTACCGCGACCTGCTCCCAGCCCGCGCCGCGGAACTGGAAAACCTCTCCCGCCGCACCTGGCTGCTGGACGAGTGGCTGCTGCGGTCGAGTGAATTTAATGAATTGCGTGTAGCCAGTTTTGAGAAAGAGAAAAAGAATTCTGGCGGAACTCATGCAGGCCAAAAACTCAAATTCCACCCGCACTGCCACCAGCGCGCCGAAGCCGCCGCAGACGACGGGCAGCCGACGGGCACAAACGCCACCGTCGCCGTGCTGCGCGCCTGTGGCTACCAAGTCGAAGTCAGCGACGCGGGCTGCTGCGGCATGGCAGGCACCTTCGGCTACGAAACCGAGCATTACGACCTCTCCATGAAAGTGGGCGAGTTGAAGTTGCTACCGTCGGTTCGCCCCCTCCTGCCGCCCCCAAATGCGCAAGCGGATGGAGGCTTGTCAACGAAAATGTCTGTTGCGAATTTGGGGGAGGTGGTGTCCACGGGTTCCGCCTGCCGCTTGCAGATCGAACAGGGCGCGAAGGTCAACACCACCCATCCCATCGTGTTGGTGGAGCGGGCGTTGAAGGTGGTGTGATGGCTGTCTGAGACCAGAGGCATTGGAGTCCAAAGTCTCCAGACTTTGGACCGTCAACGACTGGAGTCGTTGACTCCATACATGTGCGGGCATTCGTGCTAAAATCTTTCCATGCGCCAACTCGTCCCTCACTTTATTCTTGAGAAGTATCTCGCCAACGAAACCCGCGGCAGTTTGCCGGCGGCGGGCATCTTCGTTGACCTTTCAGGCTTTTCCGCCATGACCGATGCGCTGGCGCGTCACGGCCAGTTGGGCGCGGAGACGCTCACCCAGGTCATGCGCGGCATCTTCGAACCGCTGGTCGACGCGGTCTATGCCCAGGGCGGCTTCGTAGTGGGTTATGCGGGGGATGCCTTCCAGGCCATCTTCCTGGAGGATGCGGCCCGCGCTCCCGCCGCATTGCGGGGGCTGGCTGCCGTGGCCGCCATCCAGGAGCACACCCGCGCCCATCCCCGCGTGGGGACTCCGTTTGGCGAATTTCCCATTTCGCTCAAGGCTGGTCTGGGCTATGGCGAAGTCACCTGGCTGCTGATGAACAGTTCCGATCTCAGCCAGGCGACCTATTGCGTGCGCGGTTCGAGCGTGGACAACTCCGTCGAGGCGGAGGAAAACGCGCGGCCCGGTCAGATCGTGCTGGATGCCGCCTCCCAGGCGCGGGTGGCGGCATGGGCGGAGATGTCGCCCGCCGCCGCAGGCTTTTATCGCGTGGAGCGCCTCTTGGGCGAGCTGCCTGCCCCGCACCCCTTCCACATGCCGCAGGTGGATTCCGCCACACTGGGCCTGTTCTACCCTGAGAGCGTCATCCACCAACCCAACGCGGGCGAGTTCCGCCCGGTCGTCAACGTCTTCATCGACATCCCCATCGACCCAACCGACGAATCCTTCGTCAAGCCCTTCATGGAAAGCGTCTTCCTGCTGCGAAAGCGCTATGACGGCTTCTTCCTGCGTCCCGACCTGGGTGACAAGGGCTTCAACCTGCTGTTGTTCTGGGGCGCGACGACCGTCCATGAAAACAACGTGGAGCGCGCCCTGAATTTCCTGCTCGATCTGTATGAATTGACGGGTATCTCGTTCAGGGCGGGCGTCTCGTATCGCCAGGCCTATTCGGGTTTCATGGGCGCCTCTGTGCGCGAGGATTACACGGCCTACGGCTGGGGAGTCAACCTGGCCGCGCGCATGATGAGCGCCAGTGGTCAGGGTGAGGTATGGCTGGAGGAGGAAGTCGCGCGCCGCGCAGAAAGGCACTTCAGCCTTCACCCGTTGGGCGCATACTCCTTCAAGGGTTTTTCGGACAAGATCCAGACCTTTGCGTTGGAGGGACGCAAGCAGGCCGCCGAGAACATCTATCACGGCGGGATGGTGGGGCGCGAAGCAGAACTTGACCGTTGGACGGAATTCATCGAGCCGCTGCGGCGCGGCGAGTTTGCTGGCGTGTTGGTCATCCGCGGGGAGGCGGGCATCGGCAAGAGCCGCCTGGTGTACGAGTGCCAGCATACGCCCGAGGGCGAGGCCCTGCAATGGGTGCTCGGCCAGACCGACGAAATCCTGCGCCAGTCGCTCAACCCATTCGAAGCCTGGCTGCGCACCAGGTTTCAATTCTCCGATGACCAGACCAATGAGGTCAACTGGCGAAATTTTGACAACCAGTTGCAATCCATCATCGCAGCGACGCCCGATGCGGACCTGGCCTCCGAGTTGACCCGCACGCGCACCGTGCTGGCCGCCCAACTCAAACTGTTCGAGCCTGGTTCCCTGTACGAGCACTTGGACGCCAAGGGCCGTTACGAAAATACATTCATTGCCCTGTCCACCTTGATCCATGCGGAGAGCCTGCGAAAACCGCTGGTTCTGTTCATCGAAGACCTGCACTGGTTGGACGAAGACACGCGATCTTTCCTGGCCTACCTGGTGCGTAATACACTCGCCAACCCGGAGAAGCACTATCCCCTGGCCATCCTGACCACCACGCGCCCGGAGGGGAATTTTCCAGCCTTGAATGACCCGGCGCTGCTCCACGAAATTCAGTTGCAGCGACTGCCTTCGGTGGGACTCTCGCGCCTGGCCGAGGGAATTTTGGAAGGCCCCGCCAGCCCATCGCTGACCGCCCTGCTGGAGCGCCGCTCGGAGGGCAATCCCTTCTTTGCCGAGCAAATCCTGCGTTATCTTGCCGAGAATAACCTGTTGCTGCATCTGACGGATGGGACCTTCTCCGCCGCGCCCCGCTCCGAGACCTCGATCCCGACCGACGTCAACTCGGTGCTGATCGCCCGCCTCGACAAGCTGACCCGCGAGGTACGCGAGGTGGTGCAGACCGCCTCGGTGCTGGGGCGGGAATTTGAAGTCCGCCTGCTGGCCGAAATGCTGCGCGGCGACCCGCATTTCGCCGATGAGGTCAAATCCGCCGAGCGCAGCGACATCTGGTTTGCTTTGAACGAGCTTGCCTACATTTTCCGTCATGCCCTGCTGCGCGAGGCGGCTTATTCCATGCAGTTGGAGGCCAGGCGGCGGGAACTGCATGCGTTGGCCGTCGAGGCGCTGGAAGGAATTTACATGGGGGAACTGGATTCGCATTATGAAGAATTGGCTTATCACAGTGAACAGGCCAGGCTGGTCGAAAAGGCCCTTCGGTATCTTGAATGGGCTGGGGACGCTGCCCGGGAGACCTACCGCAATGCCGAAGCTATGGACTATTTCACTCGAGTCCTTCAATTGACTCCGTCCCAGGATATAAAACATTCATTTAGCCTTCTCGAAAAGCGGATTGTGGTGCTTGAGCGGATGGCAAAACGGATTGAACAATATGACGATATCAAGAGAATGGAAGAAATATCCCTTGAGTTGGGGGACAACCATAAATTTGCCGTGTGCTTGAAGGTGCGTGCAGATTATTTCATTAATATTTCGGATTACCAAAACGCGGAAAAAGATGTCGCACTACTTATGGATTTGGTGAAATCTCTTGACGACATGAACCTTCTGTTGACCGCGCACACCTTACAGTTCGCGGTCCTATTTCGTCAGGGGAAATTCGTGGATGCGATGGAGTTGGGCAAGAAAAACCTCGAGCTTGCGCGGCAATCCGGCAATCTCCTTGAGCAGGGCCGCATCCTGACCTCGATTGGTCAGGGTGCCTTGGAGATGGGTGATCCTGATGCTGTTGCCCAGTCCTACCTGGATGAAGCGATTTCGGTTGCGCGGAAGATACAAAATCGCACGCTGGAAGCCCAGGCGATAAACAATCTGGCTAACCTGGCGGGCTTCATTAAGGGAGATTATGCCTCTGCGAGGAAATACTTCGAACAAACATTGCAGATCAGTCGTGAGCAGGGGGATCGGAATATGCAATTGGTTGCGACCGTCAACCTTGGTTGGGCAGCCAGCATGTTGGGCGATTTCGATGATGCGCGCGCCTATTATACGCAGGCGCTTGCCGCGGGACGCGAGAGTGGGAATCGCTTTACGGAAGCATATACGCTGCTTAACCTAGGTTCGGTTATTGGAATTCAAGGGGATGGCGAACTTGCCTTGCAATCGACCTTGCAGGCATTGAATATGTTCAAAGAAAGCGGCGAGCGGGGCGGCGAAGCATGGGCCTTGTTCTATTCAGGCCAGGCTGCTTTGGTGCAGAAAAAAAATTCTCAATCGGCTGATTTTTTCCGTCAATCGATGGCGATCCGTGCGGAGCTTGGATTGTCCAGCCTGACCATGGAGGCGACGGCTGGCTTGGTCCAGGCGGCCTTGGAAAAAGGGGAGCTTGGTCTCGCGCTGCAAAATGCCGAAACGATCCTTTCCCACCTGGCAACGGGAGGTACGCTCGAAGGCGCCGAGGAGCCTCTTCGAATTTATCTTGCGTGCTACCTGACGCTCGTGCAAAGCCAGGATGCGCGTGCCGATGCGATTCTGCAAACGGCAGCCGCGCAACTCCAAAGCCAGATTGCCCGTATTGAGGACGAAAATGCCCGCCGCAGATACGTGGATAACGTACCCTGGCGGCGGGCCATTTGGAATGCCTGGAATTCTGCCAATCCCAGGCAGCAGTAATCCGTTTCTACTTGGGCGGGATGAAACCGATCGGCGGATCGCCCCGAGTGATGCGGAGGCGCATTTTTCCGCCCCCCAGGCTTTGTTGTTCCAGCTCGTGAATGGCGCCATCGTAGTAGGCCAGATAGGTCTTGCCAGCTATCTCATCCATGTGGGCAAAATATTCCACATCGGCATAGTCCCCATCCCCGCCATCCTCCTTGCGATGACGCACGCCGAAACAAGCGAACCACTTGATCTTCATCCCCTTCCACTCGGCAGGCAGCCCTTTGGGCATGTCTTTTTCGATCACGTGGAACTTGGCGGGGTCATTTTTTCCCAGGTGCAAGTCCACACTGGGGCCTGTGCTGGGGATCGGGTACAGGTCGTTTTTACGAGCCATGACCTTGCGTTCAGCCATTTCGTCCTCCTTCTTGAGAATGAAATTAAGAGTTTAAACATTATGTTCGGAATCTGTATTTCCCGCAATCCCCAATAAGGTCGATTCAAGTTTGATCCACATCGCAAAGGCCGTTTTAATGGCGCCAATTTGCGCGGCTGGGATTAGCCCTGTCTGTCGAAACAGGAAGGACGGATTTCCCCGCCCGAGGCGGCAGCCCCTACACATGAGCCGCGCGGGAATGTGGGATAATGCTGGTCGTTCGAGAATCGAAAACATTCCACCCAGGTTGAATCCACATGAATGAATTCCTAAACGAACCCGTTGCCTTCTTCCTGCTCATTATGAGCATCATTCTCATCACACCGCTCCTCTCCGAGCGGCTTCGCTTACCGGGCATGATCGGCATCATCCTGGGCGGGATGCTGATCGGCCCGCACGGCTTCCGCCTCATCGAAGCCGGTGACCGCATCGAATTCCTGTCCACCATTGGCCTGGTCTACCTGATGTTCAGCGCCGGCCTGGAGGTGGATGTCAAACAGTTCATGCGTGTCCGGGCGCGCGCGCTGGTATTCGGTTTTATCACGTTCAGCCTGCCGCAAGTGATGGGCATGGGCCTCGGCTACCTGCTGGGCCTGGACTGGCTGGGCATGATCCTGCTTGGGTCGGCCTTCGCCTCGCACACCCTGCTGGCTTTTCCGATTCTCACCCGCCTGGGTGTGACGCGCAACGAGGCGGTGGCCGTCACGGCCGGCGCGACCGTGTTGACCGACATCGGCGCCTTCATCATCCTGGCGGTGGTGCTGGGCGCGCAGTCGGGCGGATTGAGCTTCGGCTACTTTGCCCAATTATTCATCCTGTTGAGCCTGTTCACCCTGGCGGTTATCTTTGGCCTGCCGCGATTGGGAAAATTCATCTTCCAGCGTCTGAGCGGGCGCGCCGTGGAATTCCAGTTCGTCATCGTCATCCTGTTCATGGCGGCGCTGACCGCCGAGTTGATCGGCGTGCATGAGGTCGTGGGCGCCTTCCTGGCGGGGCTGGCCATCAACGCCACCCTCCCGCGCCACAGTCCCGTTACGGGGCATGTGCTCTTCATCGGCGAGTCGTTCTTCATCCCCATCTTCCTGCTCTACAGCGGCATGATCACCGACCCGCTGTCCTTTCTCAAAAGTCCGCAGACGGTGTTGATCGCCCTCGGCGTGACGGTCGTGGCGTACGTGTCCAAACTCCTCGCTGCCTGGATCACGGGACGCATCTACAAGTACACCCGCGCCGAATTTTGGACTGTCTACGGCCTTTCCCATGCCCAGGCCGCCGTGACGATTCCCACTTTGATCATTGGCCTGGATACGGGCTTGTTCAGTACGGACCTGTTCAATGCCGCCATCCTGATGATCCTCTTGACCTCGATCAGCTCCCCCCTGCTGGTGCAGCGCTTCGCGCCCGGGCTGCAAACGGATTCCGGGAACGACAAGCCCCTGCCGCTCTTTGGGCGCATCCTGGTGCCCGTCACCGAGCCGCGCACCCAGGAGAACCTTGTGGCGCTGGCGGCCCTGCTGGCCCACGATTCAGAAGGCAAGGTGATGGCCGTCAGTGTGGCTGAGGATACGCATACGCGCGAGAACAGTTTCATCGCGCACCGCGAATTGCTTGGACGCATCCCCGAAATCCTGAACGACCCCGATGTGGAAATCGAACTGATCCCGCGCATGGCAGGCTCCCACGCGGAGGGCATCCTGCACACGGCGGCTGAACGCGGCGCGTCGCTGATCGTCATGGGTTGGCGCGGCAAGGCCAGACAGTCCAGGTCGGTGCTGGGCGCGGTGCTGGACGAGGTCATCTGGGGTTCGGATACGCCCGTCCTGGTGGGTCGCCTGCCCCTGCCATTAAATGGGATGCAGCGCGTGGTCTTCATCCTGCCTTCGCGCATCATTCCGCCCGTTGCCCTGAGGCGCATGTTGGAGACCAACCTGGCGATTGCCAAATCCCTGAATGTGCCGCTGCACATTCTGGCCGACGCGAGTTACATGCAGTCCGTCGAGGCGCTACTGGCCGCCAGCGGACACGATCTTCCCGTGGTGGTGGAACAAATCAAGGGTCAGCTGCGCCCGAAGGAAATGGAACAGGCCAGTGAGCAGGACCTGTTCGTGGTCCCGGGCTTCGGCTCGCGCCAAATGTTCATGTCCAGCGTGGGACACCTGCCCGAGCGCATGGCCGCCGCCTTCGACGGGAACCTGGCCATCCTGCATTTCGATAAATAGACGGGAGTTACCCGCTCATGGCAAAGGCCGCCGCCCCAAAGGCAACTGCTACATTAAATGACCGCTTCTGTCCACGCATGGGCAGGTAGACGATTTGGTCCGCCAATGCCAGCAGGCCCGGGTCCACACCCGTCACCTCACTGCCGACGATCAACACGGTCTTTTGCCCTCTGCTTTCCACCTTCTGAATTGGAAGCGCCCCTTCTGTAAATTCCAACGCCCAAATTTGCCAGCCTTCAACCTTCAGACTTTCAACCAACCTGACCGCATCCTTGTGATAGGACCATCCAACAAACTGCTCCGCGCCGAGCGCCGTCTTGCGCACCTCGGCCTGCTCGGGCGTGGGTGTGATGCCGCACAGGTAGGCGTGACCGAAGCCGAAGCCGTCTGCCGTGCGCAGGATCGAGCCAACATTCCAGGCCGAACGGACGTTGTCGACCAACACGGTCAACTCCACGCCGTCTTCCCTGCTTTCGAACTTGCCCAGGGAGGGCTTTCCTCTTTCCTCTTTCCCCTCGCGTTCGATTTCTTTTCGCAGCCTGACGATGGTCTCCCCCAAGCAGGACGGACAGCGCTCCCCGAAGGGATGTCCCTCCGTCAATGGATAACGCAATCCGCAATTTTGGCAGACCCGAATCTCGAACGATTGCATGCTCATCGGGTATGATTATATAATATCCACGGTCACAAATTGCGCATTCCCCGGTACCTTCTCAATTTCCTGGGGTAATTTGGAGTGCGCA